>CAZNEQ010000009.1:0-23410 GCA_964572265.1 uncultured Candidatus Planktophila sp. | reverse complement strand
TTTGCTTTTGCAACTGTATCGAGTGACATTACTTGACCATCGCTTTCAAAACTGATGTAAAGAATCCAAGCCCATCAACGCCTGGACCCGTTAACGCATCGACTGCATGCTCTGGGTGTGGCATAAGCCCAACGATGTTTCCACGTTCGTTCGATACCCCAGCGATAAGATTTCGAGAACCATTGGGATTTTCGCCGACATAGCGAGCCACAATTCGGCCTTCGCCTTCCAGCATCTTCAGCGTTTCATCATCACATTGATAAGAGCCTTCACCGTTTTTAAGCGGGATTACAACCTCTTGATCTTTTGCAAAAGAGCTAGTCCATGCGGTGCTGTTATTTTCAATACGAATCTTCTGATTGGTGCAGAGAAAGTGGAGGTGCTGATTGCGGGTCAGTGCTCCAGGAATCAGGTGCGCCTCAGCGAGGACTTGAAAACCGTTACAGATTCCTAAGAGCGGCATCCCGCCCTTGGCTGCCGCAATGAGCGGCTCCAATACTGGCGAGAAGCGTGAAATGGCGCCACAACGGAGGTAATCACCGTATGAAAATCCACCTGGAAGGATGACCGCATCGACGCCTTTCAGATCAGCATCGTTATGCCATAGGGCAACCGCTTCGCCACCGGCGTAGCGCACTGCACGTGCAGCATCTCGATCATCGAGAGTTCCCGGAAAAGTGACAACACCAATTTTCATATTGATTACTTCTCCACTCGGACGGTGAAGTTTTCAATGACTGGGTTTGAGAGCAGCACTTCAGCTGCCTTCTCAACTTCAGCCAACTGTGCTGGCGTTGGCTCACCGTCGACTGTGATCTCAAAGCGCTTTCCTAGACGAACATCGGTAGCGAAGGTGAAGCCAAGACGTGGCAGTGCTGACGCAACTGCCTTACCTTGTGGGTCGAGAATCTCTGGTTTCAACATTACATCCACCACGATTGTTGCCATTTTCTTTTCTCCTTCGCGCTTTGAGGGTTAAAACTTTGTTCCGGTAATTCGTTCGTAAGCTTCTTCATATCGAGCTGCGGTCTTCTCGATAATCTCTTGTGGTAACTCAGGTGGTGGAGACTTTTTATCCCACCCACTTGTCGTCAACCAATCACGGACAAATTGCTTGTCGAATGAAGGTTGGGATTTACCTGGCTCCCATCCTGCAAGTTCCCAGAAGCGAGATGAGTCAGGAGTCAGAGCTTCATCACCGAGAGTTACGGAACCTTCAGAGTTAGCACCGAATTCAAATTTAGTATCAGCGAGAATTATTCCGCGACTAAGTGCGTAATCAGCAGCTGTGTCATATAGTTTCAGTGTTAATGCACGAAGTTCTTTAGCTATTTCTTCGCCGACAATCTTTGCCGCGCTCTCAAAATCAATATTAATATCGTGGTCGCCGACCTCTGCTTTGGTCGCTGGTGTGAAAATAGACTGTGGAAGCTTTGAGCCATCTAGTAGTCCATCAGGTAGAGAATTTCCACAGACTGCGCGATTATCCTTGTACTCAACAAAACCGCTGCCTGTCAGGTATCCGCGGGCAACGCATTCAATCTCAAACATCTCAAGTGGTTGCACGATGACAGCTCGGTCTAGGACTGAGTTCGGAACTTCCTCCGTAACAATATGGTTAGGGACGATATCGCCCAATAGTTCAAACCAGAAGAGCGATAACTGCGTCAAAATCGCACCTTTATTGGGGATTTCTGAAGGCAGAACCCAATCAAAAGCAGAGATGCGATCCGATGCAACTAAGAGTATTTCGCCTTCATCGTTTCTATAGAGATCACGCACCTTGCCAGTACGAACATGTGTCCATCCGTCGATGATTGGCGCAACAGGTGCGCCCGCTGCCCCAAATCCACTCATCGAATAGAACCCGGCTTATATATTGCGGCAGCAGGAAACTTCTTGGTGATTGCTTCGATTCGTGCAATCACGCGAGAAACTTGTTCGCGCGCATCACCTGTGAATTCAATCGGATTACCAATTAGTGCATCAAGCTCTGCACGAGTAAATGGAATTCGATCATCTCCCGACAGAGCCTCAAGCAAGTTATTGCTCTTGCCTTCGCGCATGCCAAGGGCTGCAGCAACTGCGTGCTCTTTAATTGCCTCATGTGCAACTTCACGACCAACGCCAGCTTTTACCGATGCCATCAAAATCTTCGTTGTTGCAAGAAATGGCAAATAACGATCTAGCTCGGCATCGATCACTGCAGGGAAGACCCCAAACTCGTTGAGGACAGTAAGCATCGTCTCAAGCAAGCCATCCATCGCATAGAAAGCATCCGCGATTGCAACGCGACGTACAACGCTACAAGATACATCGCCTTCGTTCCATTGGTTGCCGGCAAGTTCAGAGACCATAGATGCATATCCACGCAAAATGACAGTTAGACCATTTACTCGTTCGCAAGAACGGGTATTCATTTTGTGTGGCATCGCCGACGATCCGACTTGACCAGCCTTAAAACCTTCGGTGACGAGTTCAGCTCCTGCCATCAATCGAATGGATGTAGCTAGCGATGACGGTGACGCTGCGAGTTGTACGAGCGTAGTCAGAACTTCATAATCGAGTGAACGCGGATATACCTGACCAGTGGAATCGAGAACGCGTTCGAATCCAAGCTCTGCCGCGATAGAAGCTTCTAATTTCTGATGGATATCGGAGGTTCCGAGTAAGTCGATTGAATCTTGCGCGGTGCCTACTGGACCCTTAATTCCACGCATGGGATAACGGCTTTGTAAGCTCTCCAAGCGCTCGTAGGCATAGAGCAGCTCTTCTGCGGCTGATGCAAATCGCTTACCTATGGTTGTGATTTGAGCTGGCACGTTATGTGAACGGCCTGCAATGGGGCGATCGGAATATAAGGCGGCCTTTGCGCCAAGCTGTGCCAAAAGCGCAACAACTTTGTCACGAACAATATTGAGACCGTCACGAATCTGTAGAGCTTCAATATTTTCGGTTAAGTCGCGCGAAGTCATCCCCGCGTGAATCGCTTCATGTCCAGCGAGAGCATTGAATTCTTCAATGCGAGCCTTTACATCATGGCGAGTTACCTTTTCACGGGCATCAATAGAAGCTAGATCAACGTTATTGATAACTTTCTCGTAATCTGCAATAACAGAAGCGTCGATTGCATGTCCAAGTTGGGATTGTGCACGAGCAACGGCAATCCACAACTGACGCTCTGCAATGATTTTCTGCTCAGGCGCAAAAACTTTGCGCATCTCTTCTGATGCATAACGGTTCGCCAATACGCTCATTGGTTATTTCCCCTTACTTGCTGTGAGTGCGATATCGGTACGGTAGAAAGATTTGTTCAACGCGATTGTAGAAATCGTTTCATAAGCCTGTTCACGTGCCGCAGCAAGGTTGCTGCCAAGGCCAGTCACTGTAATCACGCGACCCCCACTTGAAAGCAAGCGACCTTCTGTTGATGCTGTTCCAGCATGATAGATGTAAGCATCAGAAGCATCGGGTATTGAAATCTCGTCGCCAATCTTTGGTGACTCTGGATAACCTTCAGATGCAAGCACGACTGTTACTGCGCTTTCATCGCGCCAATTCAAAACAGTATCATCTAAATTATCGGTCGCTGCGTTATAAAGCAGAGTTGCAAGTGGTGTCATTAATCTCGGAATTAAAACTTGAGTTTCGGGATCACCAAAGCGGGCATTAAATTCAATGACTTTGAGGCCATTCTTTGTCAGCGCCAGGCCGGCGTATAACAATCCTACGAAGGGGGTCCCACGCGCTGCCATCTCAGCAATCATTGGCGCAAGAACCTTTTCATAAGTCTCTTCCACAATATCTTCTGGTGCCCAAGGAAGCGGTGAGTAAGCACCCATGCCACCAGTATTCGGCCCTTCATCGCCATCGTAGGCACGCTTAAAGTCTTGCGCAGGTTCCATCGCCAAAATGTTTCGGCCATCAGAAATTCCAAAAAGTGAAATCTCTGGTCCGTCTAAGAATTCTTCAATCACAACTCGATCACATGTCAGTGCATGCTTCAGAGCGACATCGCGATCGTTTGTTACAACAACACCTTTGCCGGCAGCCAGACCATCATCTTTCACAACATATGGTGCGCCAAATACATCAAGCGCCTTCTCAATTTCGCTCTGATTGGTGCAAGTAAAGCTATGTGCAGTAGGAACGCCGGCATCACGCATGACGCTTTTTGCAAAATCTTTTGAACCTTCTAATTGAGCCGCTGCCTTGGAAGGGCCAAAGACAGGAATGCCGATGGCCCGAATTGCATCCGCAGCACCATTAACGAGTGGAACCTCAGGGCCGATAACTACGAGGTCTACTGCTAGGGATTGTGCTAGCGACGCAAGTGCTGCGTTATCCGTCACGGCAACTGCATGAAGAGTTGCAAGTGTGGCGATTCCAGGATTGCCTGGTGCTGCGTGAAGTTCAGTACATGCTGAATCTGCTCGTAGTCCTAGTGCAAGTGCGTGTTCGCGACCGCCACTTCCGACTAGGAGGATTTTCATGGCTTAGATGAAATCCTTCACGACGATTGTTTGATCGCGCCCGGGACCTACGCCGATAGCGCTCATTGGGGCGCCCGAAATCTTTTCGAGGAAGGCAACATAATCTTGCGCATTCTTCGGCAGATCTGAGAGCTTGCGTGCACCAGAGATATCTTCTGTCCAACCTGGAAGATATTCATAAATTGGCTTAGCATGGTGGAAATCAGATTGTGACGATGGAAGCTCTTCTACGCGCTTTCCATCAATCTCATAAGCAACACAGACTGGAATCTGCTCCCAGCCGGTCAGAACATCGAGCTTGGTAAGGAAGAAGTCGGTCAAACCATTGACGCGTACTGCGTAGCGAGCAATCGGTGCGTCATACCAACCGCAACGACGGGCGCGACCGGTTGTTACACCAACTTCTCCACCGATAGTGCGGAGTTTTTCGCCATCTTCATCAAAGAGTTCGGTTGGGAATGGGCCTGAACCAACGCGGGTTGTGTACGCCTTTACGATTCCAATGACAGACTCAATCTTGGTTGGGCCGATACCTGAACCAGTACAAGCACCACCCGCAGTTGGATTTGATGAAGTCACAAATGGATATGTTCCATGATCAACATCAAGCAAAGTTCCCTGAGAGCCTTCGAGCAATACGCGCTTACCGGCTTTGAGCGCCTGATCAAGAAGTAGAACTGTGTCCGCGACATATGGGCGAAGAATCTCTGCGTACTGAAGGTACTCAGCGAGAACATCGTCAACTGAAATATCCTTGCGGTTGAAAACCTTAATCAAAATTTGGTTCTTATCGCGAAGTGCACCTTCTAGCTTCTGACGAAGAATTGATGGATCAAAGAGATCCTGTACACGAATACCGATGCGGTTGATCTTGTCAGCATAAGCCGGACCGATTCCACGACCTGTCGTACCAATCTTTGACTTGCCTAGGAAGCGCTCCGAAACCTTATCGATAGTGCGGTGGTAGGGAGTAATCAAGTGCGCATTAGTTGAGATAACTAACTTGCTGCAATCAATGCCGCGTTCTGTTAGACCATTAATCTCTTGCAACAAGACAGCTGGATCAATCACAACGCCATTTGCAATTACGGGAACAACATTTGGTGAAAGGATTCCGGATGGAAGTAAGTGGAGTGCGTACTTCTGATCTCCGATAACAACAGTGTGTCCGGCGTTGTTTCCGCCCTGATAACGAACTACATAATCGACGCGATCACCGAGCAAGTCGGTAGCTTTACCCTTGCCCTCATCACCCCACTGTGCTCCCAGTAGAACTAATGCAGGCATGGATAAAGCCTTTCCGACTCGTAGGTTGAACTAATTACTTAAGTAGTGATGTTCCGGTTGAACGTAGGTCTTCGCAAGCGAGTGCAACACGCGCTGCAATTCCTGCTTCAGCAGCCTTGCCCCATGCACGTGGGTCATAAGCCTTCTTGTTACCGATTTCGCCATCAATCTTGAGGACGCCGTCGTAGTTCTTCATCACGTGATCAACAACTGGACGAGTAAATGCATACTGAGTATCGGTATCGATATTCATCTTTACAACACCAAAATCAAGTGAATCGCGAATCTCAGAAAGGAGTGAGCCGGAACCGCCATGGAAAACGAGATCCATAGGCTTGCTTCCTGCAGCTTGGCCAAGCTTTGCTGCAACTGCATCCTGAAGATCCTTCAAGATTCCTGGGCTAAGGACAACGTTACCTGGCTTGTAAACACCGTGAACGTTTCCGAAAGTTGCCGCAACCATGTAGCGACCGTTCTCACCGTTGCCAAGTGCCTCAAGTGTCATCAGCGCATCTTCTGGTGTTGAGTAAAGCTTTGCATCGTGCTTTGCCTCGATACCGTCTTCTTCGCCACCAACTACACCGATTTCAATTTCAAGAATTGTGTTTGCTGCAACTGACTTTGCAAGGAGTTCCTTTGCAATAATCATGTTCTCTTTCATGTCGACAGCTGAACCGTCCCACATATGTGAGTTAAATAGTGGCTGCTTGCCGTCCTTAATGCGCTGCGCACCAATCTCGAGCAGCGGACGCATAAATGTGTCGAGCTTCTCCTTTGGGCAGTGGTCGGTGTGAATTCCAATATTGACGTTGTAATTCTTTGCAACAACGTGTGCAAACTCTGCGAGCGCTACTGCACCTGCAACCTGATCCTTAACAGTTGAACCTGATGCGTACTCTGCTCCACCCCATGAGAACTGGATGATTCCATCTGAACCAGCTTCTGCGAATCCGCGAATGGCGCCGATGATTGTCTGTGATGAAGATACGTTGATCGCTGGATAAGCGAACTTGCCTGCCTTAGCGGCATCCAACATTGCTGCATAAACTTCAGGGGTTGCAATTGGCATGATGACTCCAATGGGTTAGATCTACAGTGTGTAAACCCTCAACCGAAAGGCGCCTTTGGCTCTGGTCTGGCTTACGGCTAATCCAACCACTAACCCCGCCTTTGCGAAAATCGCGACCCGCATTTGCTCAAAAAATGGGCTTTTTACCCTGAAATCAGCGGAGAACCTTCTGAATTAGCGAGATGAGAGCTGAAATCAGGGCTGGATTGGAGAGGAATTTGAGGAGGTAGCTGAGGAAGGTTATAAGGGTCATAGGGCGAGATTCTGGCTCTTGCGCCCGCGCCGAAACGATGAGTGCCAGCACCCTGTGGAGAGATCGGCAGGCGAAAAAACCTATCTTTTGGGCTCAGGAACTCTTAAACTCACTTTTCATGAGCTCTGAGACCTTAGATAACCTCTCCTCCGAGAACCGTACCTTCGCCCCAAGCCCAGAATTCGCGGCCCAGGCCAATGCCCAACCTGGACTTTACGATGAGGCCAGCCGTGATGGGGTTGCATTTTGGGAGCGACAGGCGGAGGCGCTGCTCTGGGATCGCAAGTGGGATACCGCCCTTGATTGGAGCAACGCGCCCTTTGCTCAATGGTTTGTCGGCGGAAAAATCAACGCCTCAGTTAATGCACTCGACCGTCATGTTGCAGAAGGCCACGGTGGTCGTATCGCCTTCCACTTTGAAGGCGAACCCGGTGATACCCGCGACATTTCCTATGCACAATTGCTAACAGATGTAAGCAAGGCAGCTAATGCACTAACCGAAATGGGAATTACCTCTGGCGATCGCGTCGCAATATATATGCCGTTGATTCCTGAAGCAGCTGTCGCAATGTTGGCGTGTGCACGTATTGGCGCCATTCACTCTGTTGTCTTTGGTGGATTCTCAGCGGATGCGTTGTTATCTCGCATTCAAGATGCGGATGCAAAGTTAGTCATAACAGCTGATGGCGGATTCCGTAAAGGAGCTGCCTTTGCACTGAAGCCAGCAGTTGATGAAGCTCTTAAGGGCGAGACCAATGTAAAGCAAGTTCTCGTTGTTAAGCGCACGGGACAAGAAACCGCATGGGATGACTCGCGAGATATCTGGTGGCATGAGATTGTTGATCGTCAGCACTCAACTCATACTCCAGAATTTTTTGACAGCGAGCATCCGCTCTTTATTTTGTACACATCAGGTACTACCGCTAAACCAAAGGGAATCTTCCACACAACTGGCGGCTATCTGACACAGGTTGCATACACACATAAAGTTGTCTTCGATTTAAAGCCAAAGACTGATGTGTACTGGTGTACCGCAGATGTGGGTTGGATTACTGGCCATTCCTATATGGTTTATGGGCCACTCATTAACGGTGCCACCCAAGTAATGTATGAGGGAACGCCAGATACTCCCCATAAAGGACGTGTTTTTGAACTGGTAGAGAAGTACGGTGTCACAATTCTCTACACCGCGCCTACTTTGATTCGCACCTGGATGAAGTGGGGAGAAGAATTCCCAAACCAATTCAATCTCTCAAGTTTGCGGCTTCTCGGTTCTGTGGGCGAACCAATCAATCCAGAAGCATGGATCTGGTATCGCCATGTCATCGGTGGTAACCGTTGTCCGATTGTTGATACGTGGTGGCAGACCGAAACTGGCGCAATCATGATTTCACCATTGCCTGGCGTCACTGCAACGAAACCAGGATCTGCCATGCGCCCACTGCCTGGAATCAGCGCGAAAGTTGTGGATGACAATGGAGTTCCAGTCGGTGATGGTCATGGCGGTTATTTGATTCTTGATAAGCCTTGGCCATCGATGTTGCGTGGCGTATGGGGTGAAGAAGAACGATTTAAGGAAACCTACTGGTCACGTTTTGAAGGAATTTATTTTGCTGGTGACGGTGCAAAGCTCGATGATGATGGTGCAATCTGGTTGCTTGGTCGCGTCGATGATGTGATGAATGTTTCTGGTCACCGCATCTCAACAACTGAAGTTGAATCTGCGCTCGTTTCACATGAAGCTATTGCAGAAGCGGCAGTTGTTGGTGCAGCAGACGCGATGACCGGACAGGGCATCGTTGCTTTTGTCATTCTGCGCGGTGGTGTCGAGCATGTAGAAGGCGAAGAACTAGTGAAGGAACTTCGCAATCACGTCGCGAAAGAAATTGGCGCTATCGCCAAGCCACGTCAAATAATGGTCGTTAATGAACTTCCAAAGACTCGCAGTGGAAAGATTATGCGACGTCTCTTGAAAGATGTTGCTGAAAATCGCGCTGTTGGCGATGCAACCACTCTCGCTGATCCCAACGTGATGAAGTTGATCTCTGAAGGTTTAAAGAGCGCCTCTAGTGAAGATTAAGCTGGCAAAAATTAACTAAAGTGCGTTTTGAACTACTGAAGTTTCTTCTCAATTTCACGCTTGATATCTTCTAAAACTCCTGGTGCGTACGTATCTACCTTGAGATAGAGCTTGCTCTCTGAAAGCTCATTTTGACCAGCGCTCCATGGTGCCCAGAGCAGAATGGTGCCGATGAAGTAGAAGAGAATTACGTATTTTGAGACTTCAAAGATTGCACCTGCGGCAGAATCTACCCAACGCAAAGGTCCGCGAATCAGAGTAATTTTCAAAGTCTTAGCTAACTGTGTGCCAATCCATGCCGAAGCATAAGCACCAGTAATGATTGCCAGGATCAGCCATCCGGTCTTGTTGTACTCAACCACAAAGTACATTGCGCCTATAGCGCCAGCGATAAAGAAGATCGTTCGGATGATTGTGGTGATCAATCCATTCTTATATCCGGTGAAGAGAGCACCAAGGGCTACCACTGAAAAGATTATGTCGAAAATCATCCGCGATCTCCTAGATATTTGAACGTCAAGACTCGTAGCTCATCAGCAGATTTCACAGGGCCTACTTTTTTGTAAACGACTTTGCCGCTTTCGCCGATAAACCAGGTGACAGGTACGCCCATTCCAAAATATTTGCGGGTAATTCCTTCACCGTCATACAAGTTGGGCCACTTAATTCCATTGGTGCGAGCGAACATTCGCCCATCTTCAATCCGCTTCTCTTCCACATCGACGCCGATTAATTGCATATTTGGATCCATAGTCGCGTAGAACTCTGCAAAATAAGGCATCTCTTCCTTACATGGCTTGCACCATGAACCCCAGACATTGATGATGGCAGGACCCTTAATGGCAGCAACATTCGTTCCGGTTAATCCATCGAGGCACTCAAGAGTTAAATCTTCACTGGCGTTATTCGTAGTTTTAATATCGGTACAACGGACGACTTCACCAGTGATTATTGGCCCCTTTGACTGATCTGAGCCTGAACCACATCCAGAGAGCAGAAGAGCCAGCGAGGCAGAGATTGCCATCCCAATTCGAAACTTCATCTAAAGTCCTTATCTGTCTTCAATAAAAGCGCCGCCTTGACCGGATCCATCTCTCCGATGCCAAATGATGGACATACTTTAGCGAGTGGGCATGCCCCACATGCTGGTTTACGTGAGTGGCAGATTCTTCTTCCATGCCAAATCATTCGCTGCGAGAGATTGGTCCATTCGTTCTGTGGAATCAACTCGCCTACCTCGAACTCTACTTTGACCGGATCTAAAGATTTGCTCCACTCAAATCTGCGGGATAAGCGACCGAAATGCGTGTCAACAGTTATTCCGGGAATACCAAAGGCATGCCCTAGAACAACATTTGCAGTCTTTCGTCCCACGCCTGGCAATGTAATCAGCTCTTCCAGAGTTGCCGGAACCTCTCCTCCAAAATCTTCCACAATCTTTCTACCTAAACCTTGAAGGTGGCGCGCTTTGGTGTGATGAAAGCCCAAAGAATGAATAATCTCTTCGATCTCAGGCAGCGGAGCTTTTGCATAATCTTTCGCGGTTTTATACTTCTTAAATAACCTTGGAGTAACTTGATTGACTCGTTTATCGGTGCACTGCGCAGAGAGAACTACCGCAACAGTTAATTGAAGCGGATTCTTAAAGTCGAGTTCGCAGTGGATCTCAGGGTAAGTCTTCGTCAAAATACGGTAAATCGCCCTTGCTTTCTTTCGATTTTCCGTATTCACCCCGACAGGATAAAGTACCCACGTGCCACAAAGTGATGAAGTAATACGCCGAGCCCCGCTCTTTACTGCGCTAGATGATGCCTCTGCCTCATCACTGCGCGCTTCTATGGATTCTGTGAAGATTTCTAAGGGTGGAATCCTCTTTAAAGAAGGCGATGAGGGCGAGCACGTCTACGTGATTGTCGATGGCAAACTCAAGCTCGGAACATCCAGTGGTGATGGTCGCGAAAATCTTCTCTCCATCCTTGGCCCGGGTGAAATGTTCGGCGAACTTTCCCTCTTTGATCCAGGACCGCGCACATCGACAGCAACAGCTGTTACCGATGCAAAGCTTCTCTCTTTAAGCCACGAGAAGTTGATTCCATGGCTTCGCGAGAATCCAAATGTTTCGCTTCAACTTCTTGCTCGTTTAGCGCAACGCCTTCGCCGCACCAACGAAGCAGTTGGAGATCTGGTCTTCTCTGATGTTCCAGGCCGCGTCGCTAAGGCGTTGATTGACCTCGGTGCTCGTTTCGGCAAGCAGACCGATGAAGGACTCTTTGTTCACCACGACCTCACACAAGAAGAGCTTGCTCAACTTGTTGGCGCATCACGCGAGACAGTTAATAAGGCACTCGCTGATTTCGCTGGTCGCGGTTGGTTGCGCCTTGATGGTCGCGCTGTATTGATTACAGATCTCGATCGCCTCGAAAAGCGCGGCAAGTAGTCCAGTTTTGTGAAGTAACCGTGAACCTGTCTCTCTTGGTTCTGCGGAAAGTTCACTCTAGTTTCTCAGTATGAAAAATGATGAGGAAATTAGAAAGTTAGCTGGGGGTTCTACGGGGGCAGCTATTGGCTCTATCGTCGGAATAACATTAGTTCGCCAAACCTTTACGCAGCCCTTGATTTCGTTATCGAATTCAACTTTGCTTTTAGTTGCTGCAGTTTCGGCAGCGACTTCTGCTGTAATTTCATTCAAAGTCAGCCTTCGGTTAAGTAAAAGTCGACCGCATGATGCAATATCGATTGGAGCTGGCCTCGGCGGCTGCCTCGGCGGTGGTCTCTACCTATTGCTTACTGAAGTTATTAAACAACTTCAACAGTAAGTTCAACCTCAACAGGTGAATTCAGTGGCAGTTCTGCAACGCCAATTGCGCTGCGGGCTGCCACTCCTGCATCTCCCCAGATATGCATAAACAACTCCGATGCGCCGTTTGCAACTGCTGGATGTGAAACAAATCCTGGTGCACCGTTGACGTAGCAAACAATACGAACAACCTTCACTACTGAATCAACAGGAGCAACGAGCTCGACTGCTGCAAGGGCGTTGATAGCACAGATCTTTGCAAGTTCATATGCCTCTTCAACTGTGACATCTGCACCGACTTTGCCAGTCTTTGCAATTGCACCATCAACCATTGGCAACTGTCCTGCAGTAAAGACGATGTTGCCTGTCCGCACTGCTGGAACGTATGCAGCAAGTGGCTTAGTAGCAACCGGAAGAGTTAAGCCTTTTTCAGTGAGCTTTGCGCGGACATCTACTGACAATTACTTCACCTCACGCTTCATGTAGGCAACGAGTTGCTCGCCGCCTGGAGCCGGAACTACCTGTACGAGCTCCCATCCATCTGAACCCCATGTATCAAGAATCTGCTTTGTTGCATGTGAGAGTAGTGGAACGGTTGCGTATTCAAACTTCATTAGTTTCCTCCAGCTAGGGTCGACTTTACGAGTGATGAAACGAGTGCACCATCTGCTTTGCCAGCAATGAGCGGCTTAATTGCTCCCATGACCTTGCCCATATCGGAAGGACCAGCAGCGCCTGTTGATGCGACCGCATCAGCGATAATCTTCTTGATCTCATCTTCACTTAGCTGCGCTGGAAGATATTTGGCGATTACTTCGCCCTCTGCTTTTTCCTCCGCAGCCTTATCATCGCGACCAGCCTTAGAAAATTCCTCTGCAGCTTCACGGCGCTTCTTTGCTTCACGAGAGAGAACGGTGATGATCTCGTCATCGCTCAAAGTACGAGCCTCTTTGCCGGCAACTTCCTCATTGGTGATTGCTGTTAAAACCATGCGAATCGTGCCAGATACAACTTTGTCACTGCTACGGATAGCGGCGGTTAAATCTTCGTGGAGCGTTTCTTTTAATCCCACTAGCTCAATTCTCCATATTCTACGAATTGTTCGGGTATATCCTCTCATGCCCCTGTAACCTCTTCTCCATGAGTTATGTGCTCCGTGAAGCAGAGATCCCGGTACTGCCCGAGGGACATGCGCCTATCCGTATTTTGCACTTCTCGGATTTACACCTGACCCCCAAGCGCAAGGTTGAGATTGCCGATATCAAATCGTGGACTAAGTACTCCCCTGACCTTGTCATCTCGACCGGTGACTTTTTGGCCGATATGAAAGCTGTGCCAGTTGTTCTAGATGCCTTAGATGGCTTGCTCGATATTCCAGGTCTCTTCGTCTTCGGCTCTAATGATTACTACGCTCCAAAACCTAAGAATCCGCTGAGGTACCTCTTGCCCGATCACGGCAAGCGCATCCATGGCGAAGATTTACCGTGGCCAGAATTGGATAAGGGACTTCAAGATCGTGGGTGGATCAACCTCAATCGATCTCGTTCGACAATTAAAGTAAATGACACTGTGATTGAAGCGCGCGGCACTGATGATGCTCACTTAAATTTTGATGATTACTCACTTGTCGCAGGCGATGCCGGAAAGTGTGATCTTGCCATTGGTGTGACACATGCTCCGTACTTAAGAATCCTTGAGGGAATGAGCAAAGACAATCTCGACGTTGTTTTTGCCGGTCACACTCATGGCGGACAAATTCGACTTCCGTGGCCAGGTGGTTCTAAAGCCCTAACAACCAATTGCGATTTACCAAATTGGCGGGCGCGTGGTTTAACCCAAGAGAAGAACGAGCCTTACTTACACGTCTCTGCCGGAATGGGAACAAGTCCCTTTGCGCGTATTCGTGTTGCAAGTCCACCAGAAGTTTCTCTGGTGACTCTTACACCGCTCTTTTAGTTCTTGCGAGCTAGCGCTTCAATATCAGCATCGACCATTAGCTCTGCGAGCTCTTTCCAATGGGTCTTTGCCTTCCAACCAAATGCCTGCTCGGCCTTAGATGGATCACCAATCAGTGCATCTACCTCTGTAGGGCGAATGTACTTCTGATCTGTCTCTACGTGGTCTTCCCAATTAAGTCCTGCGTGTGAGAAGGAAGCTTCAACGAAATCTTTCACTGTTGCGCCAACACCGGTAGCAACGACGTAATCTGATGGCTTATCTTGCTGAAGCATCAACCACATTGATTCGACATACTCTTTTGCATAACCCCAGTCGCGGACTGCATCCATGTTGCCGAGGAACAACTTCTCCTGTTGTCCTGCCTTAATAGCTGCAACTGCGCGAGTAATCTTGCGAGTAACGAATGTTTCACCGCGACGAGGAGATTCGTGATTGAAGAGGATTCCGTTGGTGGCGTGCATGCCATAGCCATCACGGTAGTTAACGGTGCACCAGTACGCCATCAACTTTGCAGCTGCATATGGTGACTGTGGACGGAAGACTGAATTTTCATTCTGAGGTGGTGGAGTAGATCCAAAGAGTTCAGAGGTGGAAGCTTGATAGAAACGAGTATCGATATCTGCGCTGCGGATAGCCTCGAGTAAGCCAACTGCGCCTACCGCATCGACCTGACCGGTGTATTGCGGCATGGTGAAAGAGACTTGCACATGTGACTGTGCGCCGAGGTTGTAGACCTCATTTGGCTTGATCTCGCGGATGAGGTTGGTCAGTCCAACGCCATCAATCAAATCTCCATAATGCAAGAAAAGCTGTGGGTTCTTTACATGTGGATCTTGGTAGATGTGATCGATGCGGGAGGTATTAAATGTTGAGGAACGACGGATGAGGCCGTGTACTTCATAACCTTTGGCAAGCAGGAACTCTGCAAGGTATGAGCCATCTTGACCGGTAACACCAGTAATCAGCGCAACTTTTTTACTCATCGTCGTACTTCTCCCTTTGCTGTTGCATCTTTATACCAAGCGATAGTCGATGCAATTCCATCACGTAGTGAAATCTTTGGTTCCCATCCAAGTGCTTTCGCCTTAGATACATCGAGAACCTTACGAGGTGTTCCATCAGGCTTCGACGAATCCCACGCTAGTTCGCCCTTAAATCCGCTGAGTTCGGCTACTAATTCAGCCAGCTCTCTAATGGTGAGGTCTTCACCAGTACCGACATTGATGTGCTCGGATGAGTCGTAAACAGAACCGAAGTGAACGACCGCAGCTGCTAAGTCATCAACATGGAGGAACTCTCGCTTTGGTGAACCTGTTCCCCACAAAGTTTCAACTGGTGCGTTCTTCTCTGTCGCTTCTACAAAACGGCGGATAAATGCTGGCAATACATGTGAGCCTTGAAGTTCGAAGTTATCGTTGATTCCATATAGGTTGGTTGGCATCAACGAAATCCACTTGCGACCGTACTCTTTACGGAAAGATTTGATCAGCTCGATGCCAGCAATCTTTGCCACCGCATAGGCAGAGTTGGTCTCTTCCAGCGGACCAGTAAGGAGGTACTCCTCTTTAATCGGTTGTGCGCAATCACGGGGATAAATGCAGCTGGATCCTAGGAAGATGAATTTCTCGACATCTGCAGCGTGTGCCGCTTCCATCAGGTTGCTCTGGATACGCACATTGTCAGCCAAGAACTCGACCGGGAAAGTGTTGTTCGCTCCGATTCCTCCGACCTTGGCCGCCGCATCAACGATCAAAGATGGCTTTACATCCTTGATGAAGTTGAAGGTGGCATCGCGATCGAGGAGGTTGACGACCTTGCTGCCGACCGGAATTACCTCATGGCCAGCTGCCTGATAGGCGCGGACGATGGCAGAACCGGCGAGGCCAGTGCCGCCCGCGACCACGATTGTCATGGCGGGGAGTCTACCGTGTGCTTACTTGGTGAATTCTTTAGCCAAGAGCTCAGCGATTTGAGCGGTATTGAGCGCAGCACCCTTACGCAAATTATCGCCACAGACAAAGAGGTCAATCGCCTTTGGATTATCGAGTGACTGACGCACGCGACCTACCCAAGTTGGATCAGTTCCGACTACATCTGCCGGGGTTGGGAACTCTTTCTTCTCAGGGTTGTCGTAGAGCAGCACGCCTTCCGCTTTTTTCAGCGCATTCTGCGCAGCTTTACGAGTGACTTCCTTTGAGAATGTTGCATGGACTGTCAATGAGTGAGTTGTAACGACAGGAACGCGTACGCATGTTGCTGAGACCTTGAGTTTTGGCATTCCAAGGATCTTGCGAGATTCGTTGCGCACCTTAAGTTCTTCAGATGTGTAACCCTCTTCTTTCAATGAACCAGCCCATGGAACAACATTCATGGCAAGTGGAGCGGGGAAGGGTCCGAGGTCGGTAATGACTCCGCGAAGATCCTTCGCCACTGATCCAAGATTCTTTCCTGCAACCTTTAAAATCTGGTCGTGCAGTGCATCAATACCTGGTTGACCTGCACCTGATGCCGCTTGGTAAGAAGATACAACGAGTTCTTTCAAACCAAACTTCTTGTTGAGAGCTCCCATGGCAACAATCATTGAGAGAGTTGTGCAATTTGGGTTAGAGATGATTCCCTTTGGACGATTCTTTACATCCTTTGGATTTACCTCTGGCACAACCAAAGGCACTTTCTTATCCATACGGAATGCACCGGAGTTATCGACTACAACTGCGCCACGTGATGCTGCGATTGGCGCCCACTCTGCCGAAATCTCATCTGGAACGTCGAACATCGCGATATCAATTCCATCAAATGCCTCTGGAGAGAGAGCAACAACGGTGAGCTCTTCGCCGCGACAGATCAACTTCTTGCCTGCACTACGCGCCGATGCAATAAGACGAATTTCGCCATAGACGTTTTTGCGTGTGCTCAAAATTTCTAGCATTACGGTACCGACGGCGCCTGTCGCACCGACCACTGCCAATGATGGGAGCTTCTTCTTTGACTTACTCATCGTCCTGTACCTCCGTAAACAACCGCCTCGTTCTGATCTGAATCCAGGCCAAAAGCAGTGTGGGCAGCACGCGCTGCGCGCTCGAGATCGCCCTCGCGGATGATGACAGAGATTCGAATCTCTGAAGTTGAAATCATTTCGATATTGACGCCGGCTTCAGCCATTGCTGCGAAGAAGGTTGCTGTCACACCAGGGTGTGAACGCATTCCTGCGCCAACCAATGAGAGCTTGCCAATGGTGTCGTCGTATTGAAGTGAAGCGAAACCAACTTCACCTTGAATCTTCTTCAAAACAGTTGTTGCTTCTGCGCCGTCTGCCTTTGGCAATGTGAATGAAATATCGGTCAGGCCAGTTGCGGCAGCTGAAACGTTCTGAACAATCATGTCGATGTTGAGATCGTTATCTGCCAAAGCTTGGAAAATACGTGCAGCAACGCCCGTGCGATCAGGGACACCGACGATCGTGATCTTCGCCTCTGACTTGTCGTGTGCGACGCCAGCGATGATTGCTTGCTCCATGGTGCCTCCTTCTGGATGGTTCTCAACCACCCATGTTCCTTCTAGTGGTGAAAACGATGAACGGACGTGAATTGGTAAGTTGTAGCGGCGCGCATATTCAACGCAACGAAGGTGAAGAACTTTTGCACCTGCAGCAGCAAGCTCGAGCATCTCTTCATAGGTAACAGTTGTTAATTTACGAGCGGCTGGAATTGCTCGTGGGTCTGCCGAGAAAATTCCATCAACATCTGTGTAAATCTCGCAGACATCTGCCTCTAGTGCTGCAGCGAGCGCAACTGCTGTCGTATCAGAACCGCCACGACCAAGAGTTGTAATGTCATTTGTATCTTGCGAGATTCCCTGGAAACCAGCAACGATTGCAATTGATCCTGAATCAATCGCTTCGCGAATACGACCAGGTGTGACATCGATGATGCGCGCCTTGCCGTGTGTTGAATCTGTAATCACTCCGGCTTGTGAACCAGTAAATGAAAGAGCCTCAAAACCAAGATTGTTAATCGCCATTGCAAGAAGCGCCATCGATATTCTCTCGCCGGCTGTCAGCAACATATCGAGTTCGCGCCCTGGTGGGATTGGGCTGACCTGGTTGGCGAGATCAATTAGCTCATCGGTGGTATCGCCCATCGCTGAGACAACTACAACGACTTGGTTGCCAGCCTTCTTCGTCGCCACAATGCGTGCGGCAACGCGCTTCATTCCTTCAGCATCAGCTACTGAGGAACCACCATATTTCTGAACGATTAGCGCCATGGGGTAAGTCTGAACCCCGATTGAGATACACGCTAGCCGAATTTAGGATTTTCTCATTATATGGAACAGCATGAAATCCATATAGTGAGATTATCGAATCGTACCCCGCTTTATCACAGAGAGACTCTTTATTGCCGTCGATTGCCAAAGCCCACCATTGGTTGGCAATAGCGTGGCGCTAATGTTGATAGCGCCCGAAATAGGTGGCTTCCACGAACATGTTGCGGTGAGTGGAGATCCAGATGCCGCCACATTAATGCAGTTCGGGATGCGCTTTCCATTAGAGAGGAATCGAACTTTGCCGGCCGTGCTTACTGTGGCCGTCGCTGTAACCGTCACTCCCTTGTAGGCGGTAGTAATTGCACTCAAAGAGATGGATGGCGGCCCTTGAGTGGAAACAAAATTTAGATAGTAGTTATAGCTATCGCTTATTTCTTGTGCTGTGAGTGCGCGATCGTAAGCAGCAAAAGCTCCAATTGTCATTCCTGGACGTTGCCCATATCCCTGAATTGCCTCACCGATGCGAAGGGGGGCCGTGTTATTGGGGACCGAACCATCCGTATTATTCCCTGAAGCAACTTCAGTTCCATTTACATAGACTTTGCTGGGTCGCGCGCTGCTCCCTCCAAATTGAACAACGGCTGTAAACAAAGTCCATGTTCCGAGGGTAAATACATTTGTTGTAGAAAGATAAGTCGCACTCACCGATTGCCCATTCATGGCAAGCCCAACTGCATTTGAAGTATTGATAATCAGTGAATACCCGTCCCAAACTTGAGCATCAGCATATTGCTTACTAATTATTCCGTCACCAGCTGTATAAGTATCGATTTTTGCCCAAGCCATAACTGTGAATGCATTTGAGGTTGTGGGCTGAAGCGCGGCAGTATTTGGAATTTGGATGTAATCGTCGGCGCCATCGAGAATAAATCCTGCTTTCGGCGAAGAGGTAAATACTGGCCCATTTGTGAGTGTTCCATTATCTGCAGAACCCGCTTGGTCAAACCACGTTGTACCAGTGCCGCTATACGAGTTTGCTTGAGCTGCATTGAGATCAATCAACAGATTATTAGTAACTTGTGCCGCCTGAGCTGGCGTGAATTGAAAGACTAAAAATTGAAGAGTCGTTGTTAGGATTACTAACCACCTGCACTTCATGAATTCATTCTATTTAAAGATTAGTTCGGCCTTCAAATGCGCGGCCAAGCGTGACTTCATCGGCATACTCAAGGTCACCGCCAACAGGAAGACCTGAAGCAAGGCGAGAAACGCTAATTCCCATCGGCTTAATCAAGCGAGCTAGGTAGGTAGCAGTCGCCTCACCCTCTAAGTTGGGGTCAGTCGCCAAGATGATCTCGGTAATCGTTGAATCGGAGAGACGCTGCATCAGCTCGCGAATACGCAACTGGTCAGGACCGATTCCATCGATTGGGCTGATAGCTCCTCCGAGGACGTGATACTTGCCGCGGAATTCGCGAGTACGTTCGATGGCGATGACATCTTTTGATTCTTCAACCACACAGATCTTTGATGGATCACGGCGTGGATCACGACAGATGCGGCACTGTTCTTCCTCGGAGACATTGCCGCATTCAGTACAAAACTTCACGCGATCTTTTACTGTGCGAACCGCCTCGACGAGTGAATCAGCAATCTCTGAATCTGATTGCAAAATATGGAAAGCAATGCGCTGTGCTGACTTAGGTCCGATACCCGGAAGTCGACCTAGCGCGTCAATCAGGTCTTGAATTGCACCTTCATACATTCCCCCAGCCATTAGTTGTGCTTCGTTTCGCTAATGACTGTTGCACCGAGTTCGGCAGCAAGGAGCGCTGCACCGGATAGTTGAGTCTTATCTGAAGGCGCCTCTGTTGTACGAGTAGCACGAGCCTCTGGAGTGCTTGAAGTATCGATACTTGGATCAACGGTGACTTCAATCTTTCGATCAAGGCCAACAATTTCAATGAAAGCATCACGCAAGATTGCATCTGATTCGCTGCGCAAGAATGAATCACGAGCACCCGCATTAACGATTCCGATAGTGATGTTCTTATCATCCACGCCGAGAATCTGTGCGCTTGCGCTAAGAAGTGACCAGGTAAGGCGACGACGTTTCTTCACATTTTCAATCACTTCAGGCCACATTCGGCGAAGGCCAGCAACATCAATCGAATCAATCTTCTTTACTGGCTCTGTTGTTGCAACAGCATCAGCAATCTTTACCTCTGGAGCCTTTTCACGAACCGCTTCCGCTGTCACTTTGCTTACATAATCAGCGGGGTCCGGAGCAGTTTCTTTTGTCGGCTGCACAGCGCGAGGCTCTGACGGAACGGAAGGGCTCGGCGTATCAATCTTTTTCGGCGCCGCAGCTGGTGCTGTGGGGGCAATGTTTTCAACGCGCTCGAGGCGTTCAATTCGTGAGAGCAGACCAGCCTCTGAAGTATCTCCGATAGGCAACAAGATGCGACCGCAGATGAGTTCGAGGATAAGACGTGGCGCTGTTGCACCGCGCATCTGAGTAAGACCTTCTGAAGCGATATCAGCAGCACGTGAAAGTGAAGCCTGACCAATGTTCTGAGCTTGAACGCGCATGCGTTCTAACTGATCATCTGGAAGTTCGCGCAAGATGCTGTTGGCATTAGTTGCCTGCAACGCATCAACAATCATCAAATCGCGTAATCGTTCTAGTAAATCTTGGGTAAAGCGACGCGGGTCATGACCGGATTCAATCACTCGATCAATAGTCTGGAACAACGTTGCACCATCGCGAGCAGCGATTGCACCCATCGCATCATCAAGAAGTGCGCCATCAGTAAATCCGAGTAGCTGCACAGCGATTTCGTAGCTGACACCATCTTTTCCGGCACCCGCAAGCAATTGTCCAAGTACAGATAAGGCATCACGGACTGATCCGCCTGAAGCGCGAACAACGAGTGGAATTACGCCCTTTGCGACCTTAACGCCTTCAGCTTCGCAAACTTTTTCTAGGTGCGCAGCCAAAGTTCCGGGTGGAACAAGTCGGAATGGATAGTGGTGAGTACGAGAACGTATTGTTGAGATTAACTTCTCTGGTTCGGTTGTAGCAAAGATAAAGATGACGTGCGCTGGTGGTTCTTCTACAACTTTGAGAAGTGCATTTGCAGCACCTGGTCCAAGCTGGTGCGCCTCATCGATAATGTAAATCTTGTACTTGCTCTGAACCGGTGCAAAGAATGCTTTATCGCGAAGATCGCGCGCATCATCGACAAGTCCGTGGGTAGCAGCATCAAGTTCGATGACATCGAGTGAACCTGGTCCGTTAGCAACTAAATCTTTACAGGATTGGCATTCACCACATGGAGTTGGCGTTGGACCTTTTTCGCAATTGAGCGAGCGTGCCATGATGCGAGCAGATGATGTCTTGCCGCAACCGCGTGGGCCGCTAAAGAGATATGCATGGTGGGTCTTGCCGGATTCGAGGGCATTAGAAAGTGGAACGGTGACGTGTTCTTGTCCGATGACATCTGCAAATACAGAGGGACGGTACTTTCGATAGAGAGCAAGGCTCATGTTTTTACCCTTCGATAGCTCGAACTCAACTCACTTCTAGTTGGAACGAGGATCTACATATTTATTGGTTATTAACTTGGTTAGGACCTCCGGTGCACCCGACAGAACGTACCTGCCCTTGCTGTATTCCTACCCTGGGGGAGTTCAGCACGACTACCGTCGCACCGGAGATCTAGGCCAATCTTATGTGTCAGAACTGACTTCTTACACCGCTACCCTTAGCCAGTCCGAAACCGCCTAGGCGGGGTTGGGCGCGGGAGGATTCGCATAGCGGCCGAGTGCGCACGCTTGGAAAGCGTGTATAGGGAAACCTATCGAGGGTTCAAATCCCTCATCCTCCGCACTTTCTGTATAACTCCAAGTCGGGGATGCCTGATTTAATCGATTTAAATCAATCCATACCTTTCGGGGATGCCAAAAACTCTCCCCAAGCCAGAGAAAATCATTTCTACCATCGTGAAGTCAAGGGTACCCGGATGGGTCCTTGTGGCTGCTGTTATGGCTCAATTCGCAATCAACCAGGCTACACAACCTGTCGAACCATCTTGTGAACTTAAATATGAGCATCCCCACTACTCGACTTCACTTCAAGAATCGATTGGAGAAGATGCAATTAAGCTCAATATCACCTCTAAATGCACGGAGAACCAAACTCATACTCAATTGATGGTTACTATCGGTACCGTTTCTAAAGGCCGTCAAGAGATTCTATTAACGTCGGATCTGGTTCAACAAGATGCCAGCAAGAAAAATCGTACTGAAGCCCATTTCCTTGAATTTTGGGTTCCATGTAAACGTGGAAAATTTATGAATTACATATCTAGCGCAAGCGGAAATGTCTTGCTTCAAAGTGGTAAACGAGTTTCCGTTTCTAAGTCAATTGATAATCCACTCGCCATTCTCTGTGAACCTAAGGCAAAATAAGGACATGAGCGCGTTTGAAGACTACCTGAGTGTTGGTTATTGGATGAACGATGGGCAACGTTTGGCTGTATATAAATTCTTCATTAAAACTAAAATTCCTTTATATAAAGCCAAGGCAAACAAATTAATGAATGAGAAATTCTTACTCGAGTCTTTTGCAAATGGCGAAATTGCTTACAGTCTTCACAGGGGAGTTGCCAGTTTTAAGGCTCGTAAAATTGGAGAAGCGGATTTTGATGTTGAGCGCCGTTCAGTCAAGCTCAGCAAAGTAAGAAGGATTTCCATCAAAAGGCTCGTCAAATTCTTTGCTCAGGCAGAAGTGGATGTATTAAGAAACTATCCGATTCCCCACAATACTGAGCTTGAGCAACGAGGCTACGCGATGAATGTTTATCCTTACTACGACCTCAACTATTTTTCCAACGGAGCTGGAAAGGCAAGAGGTTTATTGATGAAGATCCAAAGTAAAGATGATGTACTTCTTGAAAAGCTTCTGGCTTCAAATACAAAATAACTGCACGAATTTTCCACTGGTTGGTCTAGCGGTGGCCTCTACACACTTCACTTACTTGGTCGAAGCTATTGGGGCGTCCGACTTACCTACCAAAATAGTTTCGCCATTAAATCCACTTGGGAAAAGCATGCTCGCAAAGATGTAAATTTCGACTAGACTTCTTCCTATGCGCACACGATGGCTCTGGGTTAAGCAAAACTGGAAGCGACTTCCTCACCC
>CAZNEQ010000008.1:0-24907 GCA_964572265.1 uncultured Candidatus Planktophila sp. | reverse complement strand
TGATGATGACTCAGATCAGCGGAATCGATTGGTCTGATTATGGAATTGCTATTCCTGCATTCCTCACAATCATCTTGATGCCATTTACATACAACATCACAGTAGGTATTGGAGCTGGATTTATCACTCACGTGGTTATTCGCGCTATCCAGGGCCGCCGCAAGGAAATACACCCACTACTTCTCTTGGTAGCAGGTCTCTTTGTGGTCTACTTCCTACAGTCACCAATTGATACTTGGGTTGGCTAATACCCAATTAAAATAGAAATCAGCCCCGGCGAGAAATTGCCGGGGCTGATTTATTTAGATACTCCAGTTGATCGGTTCCCGTCCGCTCTCTTGTAAGAGGCGATTAGCAGTTGAAAATGGTCGTGACCCGAAGAAGCCCCGATGTGCGGACAACGGACTTGGATGAGCTGATTCGATTCGATTCTTGAATAAAGGTGCTAATTCACGGGCGTTATTTCCCCAGAGAATAGCCACGACATTCTGCGCCGCCAATAATGTGGCTGCGGCATCAGTAAATGAACGCCAGCCGTTGTTGAGATGTGCATTCCGCTCCCCTTCAGTCGTTGTCAAGGTCCGATTAAGCAACATAACTCCTGATTTACTCCAAGAGGTGAGGTCGGGTTTCACAGGCGAGGTGACTCCAACATCGTCGTGTAACTCCTTAAAAATGTTCCGAAGTGAAGCGGGAACTCGCTGGTCTGGCAAAGAGGAGAAAGCCAGACCATCTGCCACTCCTGGTCCCGGATAGGGATCTTGACCGAATATCACCACTCGAACATCTTGTAATGGGTATTCGAAAGCTCTGAAAATTCTCTCTCGTGGTGGCGTGTACACCACAGAATCTAGGGACTGAAATATCTCTAACAGTTTTGAGTGCTGCTCGACGAAGAGCTGATTCCAGGATGGATCTACTCTCTCGACTGGGAGTTGCATCTATTGAGAGCGCGCGAAGAAACGCTGACCTTCACGCACTACCGTAATTGGAAAGTCGAAGACAGCAGATATATGTTCGCTCGTGATTACTTGGTCGATGGGTCCAGAGACTGCAATCGCCCCATCTTTAAGAATTAAAGCATGAGTTGTACCGGTCGGAATTTCTTCGATGTGGTGAGTTACCAGAATTGATGCGGGTGATAACGGGTCATTTGCAAAGGTAGAGAATCGTTTGAGTAAATCTTCTCGTCCCGCCAAATCGAGTCCCGCTGCCGGCTCATCGAGGAGAAGAAGTTCAGGGTCTGCCATGAGTGCGCGAGCAATCTGAACGCGCTTACGTTCTCCCTCGCTCAGTGTTCCGTATCTTCGATCTGCAAGCTCTCTGACACCGAAGGTAGTCAACAAAGCGACAGCTCGTGACTCATCCCAGAGATCATATGCTTCGTTCCAGCGACCGAGGATTGCATAAGCGGCAGTAAGGACCACATCACGCACGATTTCATCTGCTGGGATATCTTCCGAAATCAGTGCGCCGCAGATTCCAATCTGGGTGCGAAGTTCAGAGAGATCGCATTTGCCCATCTGCTTCTCGAGTAAGTGCGCAGTGCCAGAGGTTGGAAAAATTCGAGTAGCAAGAATCTGCAGCAGAGTAGATTTCCCTGCGCCATTGGGACCGAGAATCACCCATCGCTCCTCGGGGCGAATCGCAAAGGTGATGGGGCCAAGAATGTTTCGATCACCACGTCGAACCGTGACGCCACGAAGTTCTAAGACATACTCTCCGGCCATAAGGGCACGATATATCTTTCATAGTGAAATCGGCGGGAGAAATTCACTCGCAACTCAGTGATTCGTACTAACCTTCCCCCATGAGCGAAGAGAAGAGCCAATTCACGGGGTTAATTCTCCTCTCCGGCGTAGATACGCCAGGTTTGACGCAGGCGCTCTTTGAGACCCTCTCCCCCTTTGCTATCACGGTGCTCGATATCGAGCAGGTTGTCGCAAGAGACAGGGTCATTCTCACTGTTCTCATAGCCCTTAATCCGGACCATCAAGAGTCCATCGATGAAGATCTCAATGCCTGTGCTGAAAAACTCGGAGTAGATATTGCAACATCTTTCCAAAGCCAGGCGGGTTCAACGATTGCGGCAAAGACGGGTCTTATGCATGTTGTCGCACTTGGTAATCCATTAAAGCCGGCAGCAATTAGTTCGATTGCTGCGGAGATTGCAGAACATGGCGGAAACATAGAGCGCATTCATCGGACCGCGAGTTATCCGGTTACCGCTATTGAGTTTGTCGTTTCCGGAGTAGATCAGCATTGCATTCGACCTTCGCTTGCAGCAGTTGCGAACGCGCAGTCAGTTGATATCGCAGTCTCCCCAGGTGGGTTAATGCGTTGGGCGAAAAAGTTAATTGTCATGGATGTTGACTCAACTCTCATTCAACAAGAGGTAATCGAACTCTTAGGCGCCAAAGCTGGTAAGGATGCAGAAATTCGATCCATTACTGAATCTGCGATGAGAGGCGAGCTTGATTTCGAAGCCAGCCTTCGCGCGCGAGTTGCCCTTCTTGCAGGCCTTCCTGAATCTGTTCTAGCAGAAGTTCGCGACGAAGTTCTGCTCACGCCTGGTGCTCGAACCTTGGTTTCAACCCTCAAGAAACTCGGTCATAGCGTCGCAGTTGTATCAGGAGGTTTCACAACTGTGATTGAGCCTCTCCTCAAGGAACTTGAAATCACTCATTATCGAGCTAACACTCTTGAAATTGTGGATGGCATGCTGACCGGAAACGTTGTGGGTGACGTCATTGATCGAGCTGCGAAAGCTACCGCCCTTCGCGAATTCGCCGCTATTGAAGGCGTGACGATTGAACAGACGATTGCTATTGGCGATGGCGCTAATGACCTTGACATGATTGCGGCCGCTGGTTTGGGCATCGCTTTTAATGCAAAACCTGCCGTAAAGGCGGCGGCAGATAGTTCGCTGAGCGCGCCGTACTTAGATTCTGTTCTTTATCTCTTAGGGATCACGCGCGAAGAGCTTGAGGAAGCTGGAGCCACTCGAAAGTAATTTAAAGACGGCATGCGTGGATATCGGTGACGAGAATTCCTCGTGCGCCGAGCGCCCACAACTCGTCCATTAATCGGTTGGTCTCGGTTCGCAAAACCATTGCGCGCACAGCCACCCAATCCTCTTTTTGTAGCTGCGAAATTGTTGGTGACTCAAGGCCCGGTGTAATTGCACAAGCTTTATCTACTGAGACCTTAGGTATGTCATAGTCAAGGAGCACATACTGACGCGCTGTTACCACACCCTGAAGACGTCTAATTAAGATATCGAGACCAGCTGGAACATCTACACCCGGGCGCTTAATGAGGATTGCCTCAGAGGTAAGGATGGGATCACCGAAGACTTCCAGCCCTGCTTGGCGCAGAGTGTTTCCTGTACTGACTACATCTGCGATCAAATCGGCAACACCTAGACGCACAGAACTTTCCACCGCGCCATCAAGTCGAACCACTTCTGCTGAAATTGAACGCTCTGCAAAATATTGTGAGACCAGACCTGGGTAGGCGGTTGCAACACGCTTGCCATTGATTTCAGAGAGTGTGAAGTGAGAGCCTGCGGGACCTGCGAATCGGAAGGTTGAACCTCCGAAATCAAGTGGCAAAACTTCCTCAGCGCGAGCCCCGGAATCAATTAAAAGATCGCGCCCGGTAATGCCAGCTTCGAGCTCTCCTGAGCCAACGTAAATCGCTATATCGCGAGGGCGCAGGTAGTAGAACTCAACACCATTGGCAACATCAGTAAGGAGTAGATCGCGCGAATCGCTACGCTGGCGATAGCCCGCCTCTTTTAAAATGGCGATGGACGAGTCGGCTAAAGAACCCTTATTGGGAACGGCGATGCGCAACATAGTTATCCTTCTTTGCTTCTGATCGAAACTTATAGATACTTATAGATGTCGTTCGGTGTTAAACCGCGGGCGAGCATCAAAGTTTGTAGATGGTAAATCAACTGGCTGATCTCTTCGGCCAGAGCGTCATCGCTCTCGTGCTCGGCGGCGAGCCATACCTCACCGGCCTCCTCGAGAATCTTCTTACCGATTGTATGAACACCGGCGTCGACTGCAGCAACTGTTCCTGAACCTTCAGCTCTCGTCTCTAGCTTTTCGGATAGTTCTATCCAGAGCGAATCGAAAGATTTCATAGGCTCAGTCTAGCCTTTTGACGGAGCGCCTGAACCATCATTTCCGGATTCTCAGCGTTGAATACCGCACTGCCGGCAACAAATGTATCTGCCCCGGCAGCTGCCGCCATTTCGATCGTTTCGAGCGATATTCCACCATCAACTTGTAACCAAATCGGACGATCTCCAATGAGGGTTCGCGCGTGCTTAATCTTAGGAAGCATCTCTTGCATAAAGGCTTGCCCACCGAAGCCAGGTTCGACTGTCATGATGAGGAACATGTCGACCTCATCAAGATATTGGGAGTAGTCATCAATCATCGTTCCTGGCTTGAAAGCAAGTGATGCGCGCGCACCAGCGGCTCGAATGCCTTTGACTGTCGATTTCACATCATTGACTGCCTCGACGTGAATAGTCACGCTTGCACTTCCTGCTTGTGCATAGGCAATGGCGATATCGTCAACGCTAGCGACCATGAGGTGGGAGTCGATTGGCGTTGGCGAGGATTGAATAATCTCTTTCGCCGCATCAAAATCAAAGGTGAAATTTGGAACGAAGATGTTATCCATAACATCAAGATGGATAAAATCAGAAACGTTTGAAATCCTTGCTATCTCATTTTTTAGATCAGCGCGATCTGCATTGAGAATGCTTGGAGTGATCCGTATATCTCCCGAGAGGCTCATGCCATTTCTCTCTTTCTAAAGACAGCCAAGAACATTGAATCTGTCTGATGGCGATATCCCCAGAGAGAAAGTGCGCCATCTCTAATTGCTCCAGTTAAGTTTGTAGGTAAAAAGGGTGTCAGGTCAACAAGTTCAAGTTCAGAATGGTTCTTCAGAATCTGCCTCACCTGTCCGCTAGTCTCTGCGAAGTGTGGCGAACATGTGGCGTAACCAAAAAGTCCGCCGGGATTAAGAACTGAAATTGCGGCATCGGAGAGCTCCATCTGGAGCGTCAGTAATGGTGATAAATCCTTCAGAGTTCGACGCCAACGAACTTCCGGTCGTCGACGCAGCGCGCCGATACCTGTGCACGGAACATCTGCAAGGATTGCATCAAAACTTCGATTATGTTCAGAGATTTTCCGTCCATCCCCCACAATGATCCCAAATTTTCCAATCACATTCTTCACAAGCTTGGCACGCGGCTCGGAGATTTCATTGGCAACAAAATCACCACCTCTTGAATCAATGAGGTGAGAAAGAAGTGCGGCCTTACCACCAGGACCTGCGCAGAGATCGAGCGTCGATGCAGCATCCTTACTTACAGATGCAAAAATTGAGGCAACAAGTTGTGAGCCTTCATCTTGGACTCCAGCCTTTCGATGGCGAATAATCTCGAGAGATCCCGGCGCTCCGCTAAATCGGGCACCGTATTGGCTGTAAGAGGTTGCAACCGCACCGAGAGCAACTAGCTCATCTTGGGTTGAATCTCCCGGCCAAGCGACCAGAGTTGGCTGCGCGGGCGTATTGTTAGAGAGTAATTCAGCTTCAACGAGTTTAAGCTCTTTGAGTAAATCGAGGTAGGCGGAGACAATCCACTCAGGATGGGAGTACTGGATTGCTAGACGCGCGACCGGATCTTTTATAAGAACTAATGGTTCAAGCCACTGTGATAATTCTTGTGCACCAGCTTTACGCATGAGCGCATTAATAAAACTACCCTTTGACTCCCCCAGTTGCTTACGGGCAACATCAACGGTGGCCGACACCGCAGCATGCATAGGCGTACGCATTGAAAAAATCTGATGTGCTCCCATTCGGGCTAAGTCAACAATATCCGTATCTACTTCGCTCCACTTTCGATCGCTTATCTGCGAGAAGATGAAGTCATAGAGGCCTTGCATACGGAGAGTTCCGTAAACAAGTTCGGTAGTGAAACTTCGATCGCGTTCATCCATCGATGATGCTGCAAGAGCCTGAGGCAGAAGGAGATTGCTATATCCATCTCTACGATTTACTTCAGAGATTATGTCGTAGGCCAAGAGACGTGCCGCATCTGGACGAGGCTTGGTGAATTTCTTTGGTGGAAAGCTACTCACAGGTCTCTCCCGCCACTAAACGTGCGCCATTAGCCCAAGAAGATGCAGACATCTGCGCTTTTCCGGGTGCGGTAACAAAGCCGATCTCGAGAGCGGTTGTTGAAGTTCCGATGAAGATTTTCTTATCGCTAAGGGAAATCTCGCCAGGCTTTAACTTGAGCTCAGAAATGACTGGTGCGGAGAGCTTCAGTGAATCGCCTCGAAAGATGGTCCATGCCCCTGGATTAGAAGTGAAGGCACGAATCTTTGCGGAGATGACATCTGCACTCTGCTGCCAATTGATTCGACCCTCCTCTTTAGAGAGTTTTAACGCACGAGTTGCGCCCTCGCTATGTTGTGGAACTGGACGCTTACCTGAACTAATCAGTTCAAGCGCCTCTAATACTGCACCAACTCCGAGCTCTCCAAGTTCTTTCAAAAGTTCGTCGCTAGTGATGTCGTTATCGAGAGCAAAGCGATGAACAGTGTAAATCGGGCCAGTATCCATGCCTTCATCTAATTGAAAGACAGTTACGCCACTAACGCTATCTTGCGCCTCAATTGCTCGCTGTACGGGTGCCGCACCTCTCCAGCGAGGTAAGAGCGAGAAATGAAGATTAAGAAAACCGAAACGCGGAATCGCAAGAATATCCGGCGGCAAAAGGACGCCATATCCGATTGTGATAACACAGTCACAACCGTCTATCGATTGTGCAATCTCTTCTTTATTTGAGGGGCGAAGCAACTCAACACCTGAGTCAATCGCCCACTGTGAAACAGGAGTAGGTGTGAGCACCTTCCCACGTCCTGCCGGTTTATCTGGCTGTGAGATCACACGGATAAGTTGATGGTCAGATGCGTGAAGTGCTTTAAGGGTTGGGATGGCCACCTCGGGTGAAGCGGCAACCGCGATACGCATCAAGCTCCTCTGCCAAATGGATCGTGTGGCGAAACTTTGATCTGTGGATTGAGCCCCATCTCGGTCGCCATTCCAAACCACTCGGACTCGCGAATCTCTTTCATGGCCAATTTGCGATCTTCGATGGAGAGTCGATCGATAAAGAGAATGCCATCTAAATGGTCAGTTTCGTGCTGCAAGGCACGGGCTAGGAGTTCGGAACCTTCGACCATTATCGGTTCCCCATGCATGTTGAAACCTTTTGCCACAGCTCGAAGTGCACGGGGTGTTGGATAGACCATATCCGGAAAACTCAGACATCCTTCGTCGCCATCTTGCATCTCACTGCTGAGATCGAGTGATGGGTTTATGAGATGACCGAGCGTGCCATCGACATCCCAGACAAATACTCTCAGCGGCACGCCGATTTGTGGAGCGGCCAGACCAGCACCTGGAGCATCGAGCATGGTCTCAGTTAAGTCTTTCACTAAGAGACGGAGTTCTTTATCGAAGTCGGTCACTTCAGTAGCAGGGGTGACCAAGACAGGGTCTCCAAAGTGACGAATCGGCTTGATCGGCATTGGCTCAGTCTATCTAACGAGAGAGTGAATAGGGGTCAATTCTCAGCGAAGGCAAGACCTTCTTGGCAGCGCTTCGCCTTCTCATAAACTCATGAAGGGTGGTGAGAAGAGTTTCACCATCAGCAACATCAACAGTGAGAATCAGCGCTGATTTATCACTAGCTTGCACCGGGCCAAGTATTCGGGTCGATTGAGGTAGGCGACCTTCTTCGATTGCCGTAAGTAGGGCGCTTTTGAATCGCGAAATCTCTGAAGTCTCTAGGGTCAAATGTGCAGAACGCACGTATGGTGGAAGTGAGAGAGTCTTTCGCTCCTCTAAATCCTGATGTATTGCTATAGAAGGGTTCCATGTTGAGAGCGCAGTAGATATTTGATGTCCTTCATCTTGAACAAGAATAATCGGAGCTCCATTACGAGCAAGTGCTGCGTGGGCGAAGTACATCTCACGGATGCGTTCTGAGGAACGCATATCCGGTTGATTGAGGAAGCGGTTTCCCTCGAGAATGACCACAGATGAATATCCAGATGTTGTCGCGGGGGCCAGTCCAGGAGTGGAGATAACAATCCCTTCTGAAACAACTTCAGAGAGTGGATGATCTGCCGAGGAGATCAAAATCTTTACGTTCGGAAAAAGCTTTCCTAATTCGAGGTGGTGTCTCTCTATTCCACGCGAAAGTAGCGAGGGAACTTGTCCGTTACACCAGATGCATTTCCAAGTCTCAAAGGTAAGGCTGCAATGGTTGCAAGTAATTGGCGAATTTGCACTGCGTTTCTCATGCGCTCCCCCGCAGATGCAGCGAGAAATGGTGCGGCATTTCTGGCAGCGAATTGCTTGTGCATAACCTTTTAATGGAACGATAAAGAGAACCGGACCGGCTGAAAGCGACTTCTTTATGGGGCTAAGTGCCCTTGACGGCAAAAGTTCGCCATTGAGAGAAGGCAATGTCATCACCGCTGTTCTTGCCCTGCTTTTCTTAAAGCTAATCCAGTTCTCATCAATCAAGCGTGCAATTTCAACGCTAGGTGAATATCCAACAAATACCAGAGAAACTTTCTCTAATTGAGATCTTAGTAACGAAATATCACGAACATTCCACCCCGGAGTACGGCGTTCGTAAAAATGCTCGGAGCCCTCGTTGTATATGACAATTGTTGAAAGATTGAAGAGGGGCGTGAAGATTGCCGAACGTGTTCCAATGACCAGTTTAGAAAGCCCCGCCCGTGCCTTGAGAAAATTCGCAAAGTTCTCCGATTTTGGCAGATGCGAACCAATTTCCACGAAATCGATATCTTTGCTCTCCAGTTCGGTCGCAAGTGATCTAATCTCTCGTGCATCCGGGAGAATCACCAGTGTTGGACCGTTCTTCAGCAGTTGAGAAATCTTCTGCGTGAGAAGCTCGAAGCGAGATGAAACGGGTGGTAATTGAAGGTAAGAACGTGTAGGTGAATTCAGCGCAGATTCATCCCCGACTATTTGAACGCCAAAGTTCTTCTCTACCCCGACGACACGATCTGGGATTGCAGAACGGATGATGTCAAATGGGTGGCAGGCGTAACGCTGACAAGCGCTGCGAATCAAAGTGATTGTCTTCTCCGACAAAAGGGGAATGGTGCCCATCACCTTAGAGATGTTCTTTAAGCCTGTCTTCCCACGAAGTTGCGAGAGAGCGACTACGACTCCAGTTATCTCACGGCCATGAAACGGAACCACAACAAAGGAACCTACATTTACGGCAGAGGCAAGATCCCCCGGAATCAGATAGGAGAACTCACTATCGAGATGATAGACAGAGGCATCCACCCAAATCTCAGCAACAACAAAGTCACCTATCGGCTTGACTGGCGTATTGGCAGCTACCTCGCGCTTGAGCTTGAGGCTGCCCTTAATCATCGAAGACTTCTAGGAAACTCCTATTTACTTCACTGCCGCTTGGAGTTCGGTAACGCGATTGGTGGCTTCCCATGTGAAATCTGGAAGTTCACGACCGAAGTGTCCATATGAAGCGGTTTGTGAGTAAATAGGGCGCAAGAGGTTGAGATCGCGGATGATTGCAGCAGGTCGAAGGTCGAATGTGGCGATGACTGCATCTTGAATCTTCGAAATTGCTACCGTCTCTGTGCCAAACGTTTCTACGAAGACGCCAACTGGCTGCGCCTTTCCAATGGCATATGCAACTTGAACCTCACAACGGCGTGCTAGACCTGCCGCTACAACATTCTTTGCTACCCAACGCATTGCATATGCCGCTGAACGGTCAACCTTTGAAGGATCTTTTCCGGAAAATGCTCCACCACCGTGGCGCGCCATTCCACCATAAGTATCAACGATAATTTTGCGACCGGTAAGGCCGGCATCCCCCATTGGGCCGCCAATAACGAAACGCCCAGTTGGATTGATGAGAGTGCGCAGATTCTGGCGCGGTAAATCAATCTTCTCGAGAATTGGATCAATCACGTATTTAATGATCTCTGGCGTCAGTTGCTTGGCAACATCTACCTCTTCTGCATGTTGACTTGAAATCACAACGGTATCGAGAGCTACCGCACGATCTCCGTCGTATTCAATAGTGACTTGAGTCTTACCATCAGGTCGAAGATATGGGAGTTGGCCAGACTTGCGAACAAGTGAGAGCTGCTGTGAAAGTTGATGAGCAAGATAGATAGGCAATGGCATGAGCTCTTTTGTGTCGTCGCACGCATAGCCGAACATCAGACCTTGGTCTCCAGCACCCTGAAGATCGAGCGGGTCGCTTGCAGATGTCACTCGGTGTTCAAATGCATCATCAACACCCTGTGCAATGTCAGGAGACTGCTGACCAATTGAGATTGAAACGCCACAACTATTGCCGTCGAATCCCTTTACAGATGAGTCATATCCGATTCCGATGACGGTATCTCGAACAATACCCATGACATCGGCATATCCTGATGTTGTTACTTCACCTGCAACATGAACCTGACCTGTTGTGATGAGCGTTTCAACAGCAACACGGCTGGCCGGATCCTGAGTAAGAAGTGAGTCAAGGATTGCGTCAGAAATTTGATCTGCAATCTTATCTGGATGACCTTCGGTGACTGATTCTGATGTAAAGAGGCGCTTAGACATGGCGTTATCCTAACTTATTCAACTTTGAGAGAGCGTGATTGAGAAGTTCGTGGGCAAGTTTTTCTTTCGAAAGATTCGAATACTCGGCGAGAATCCCATCTTGATCAATAATCGAACCCGATGTGAATTCAGAACCAAAAATCTTGCCATCTGAAACGTTGTTAAGGTAAATCACATCAGCGCTCTTGCGCTTCATCTTTGCCTGCGCAGCGGAGATGCTATCTCCGTCAGTCTCAGCGGCGAATGCCACAACTACTTTCTGCGAACCATGTGCAGGAAGCGAAGCGAGCAAGTCTGGATTTTCAACGAGCTTGATTTGCTGGAAATTATCTTTTTTAATCTTTTCCTTCGACTGGATCTCAGGACGAGCATCTGAGACAGCTGCTGACATCAGCAGAATATTGCAGTCGCTAAATTCTCGATGGAGTGATTCTGACATCTCTGCTACAGAACTCACATCTATGCGTTTAATTGAAGGGTGGGATGCAATCTCACTATTGGCGATTATCAAGGTTACCTCTGCACCACGAGCGTTGGCTGCCTCTGCGATGGCAATCCCCTGCTTACCAGTTGATTTATTTCCAATAAAACGCACAGGGTCAATAGCCTCTCGAGTTCCACCCGCTGTTACAAGAACTTTTACGCCGCTAAGGTCACGTTCGCGCAATGTCTGATCTTTGAAATGGCTGATAATCTCTAAAGTTTCAGGAAAACGACCTTTACCCACATCACCGCTCGTCAGTGCCCCTTCGACCGGTTCGAGAACATCAATTCCTCGGCCTCGCAGAGTTGATATGTTGCTTTGAGTTGCAGCGTTAAACCACATGGCAGGGTGCATCGCTGGGACAATCAAGATAGGCGAAGTTGAAGCCAAAATGACGTTAGTCAGCAAATCATCTGCGCGACCGGCTGCGATGCGAGCAATCAAATCAGCTGTCGCCGGCGCAATCACGATTGCTTCAGCTGCCTTTGCAAGCGATACATGGCGAATCTGATCGACAGATTCGAAGACGGAGGTAGTTACCTCCCGACCAGAGAGGGCCTCCCATGTCGCTCTCCCAACAAAGTTAAGGCTAGAAGGGGTAGGAACAACCGTGACCCCGAAACCTTCATCCTGTAATCTGCGTAGTAAATCGCATGCCTTATATGCAGCGATGCCGCCTCCAACACCGAGAATAATCTCTCGCGTTGGGGCGGACATGGGCTGGTGGAAAGAGTTGTTAAGCGTTTGTCTCGAGATTTTCGATGGTCAGAAGACCCTCGTTGATCTCACGAAGTGCAATCGAAAGCGGCTTCTCGTGAACATAGGTGTCAACAAGTGGACCTACGTATTCTAGGAGACCCTCGTTGAGCTGTGAGTAATAGGCGTTGATCTGGCGCGCACGCTTTGCCGCGTAGAGAACAAGTGCGTACTTAGAACCGCTCTTATCCAAGAGTTCATCGATAGGTGGATTGGTGATGCCGTCGACGTGTCCGCTCATGGGGTTCTCCTTCTAGTGAAAAATAAGTAAGGCAGATATCGCCCTTACGAGGTTGCCAATCTTATCAGGGTTGAGACAACCTCTTCGACCTCAGTATTGATGATGACGGTATCAAAGAGTGAGGCTGCCGCTAACTCTTCCTGGGCAAGGGCCAATCGAGCCGCCCTACGCTCAGGTGAGTCGGTACCTCGACCCTCAAGGCGTGAAACCAACTCCTCCCAGGAAGGGGGCTCAAGGAAGACCAAGAGCGCCTCCTGTGAATGCGCACGGACCTGTCTTGCGCCATCTATCTCGATCTCAAGGAGGACATTCGTTCCGGCAGCTAAAGCGCTTTCTACCGCTGCTCTTGGAGTTCCATATCTATTTCCGGCGAACTCTGCCCACTCAAGGAACTCATCGTTGGCGATAGCTGCATCGAATTCTTCATTGGAGTAGAAAAAATAGTCAACTCCATCTACCTCATTAAAACGAGGTTCACGAGTCGTGGCAGAGACGCTTACCCAGAACTCAGGTTTCTCGCGCAGCGCTTTCGCAACAGTGCTCTTCCCGACTCCCCCGGGACCTGAAAGCACAAGGAGTCGTCCACGTTGTGCAATCGCTGGAATATCAAACTCCTTTAGTAGCGCTTCCTTTTGATGGCGACCTAACCCTTGAACGCGTCTGGTCGGTGAGATTTTAAATCTCTCCATTAAAGCTTGTGCGCGAATTTTGCCATACCCAGGTAAAGATTCCAGTAATTCTGCAACCCGCATTCGAGAAATTGCCTCATTGACTGAAGCTTCTTTAAAGATAGCTGCAAACGGAATCTCACCAGTCGACAGTCGAGCTTTAAAGCGTGCTCGCTCTTGTCGGGCTAACTTTGCAACCTCTAACGCACGCGCACGTTCCTCGGCTGTTAACTGAGGAGGAAGCGCCATGGGTTGATTCTAGCCTGCGATCTCCTCGAGAATCATCTCTGCACGTTGAGCCATCGCTGTACCACCCTCGCTCCACGCACCAGTGATTGGACGACCAATGACCACGAAGTTTGCTCCCGCGGCGATTGCCTCTCGAGGAGTCATGGTTCGAACTTGATCATCTGATCCAGCTGAACCTGCCGGACGCACTCCTGGCGTGATGATGATCGGTTCGCTACCTACAGCCCCGCGAATTGCAGAGATTTCAAGTGGAGATGACACAATCGCTTTAGCGCCTGATCGCACTGCGAGTTCGGCGAGTGAGACAACACTTTCCATCGCACTCTGCGCAAACCCAATCTGGAAGAGATCGTCTTCAGAGAGTGAAGTAAGCACGGTTACTGCAGTGATGTCGATGTGTGGAACTGCTTCAACCGCAGCTCGAATCATCGCTGGTCCACCAGAGGCGTGGACCGTTAGAAAACGTGGATCTAACTCAGAGATAGCTTTAGCCGCGGACGAGACTGTATTGGGGATATCGTGAAGTTTAAGGTCGAGGAATATATCAACGCCGAATTCCTTCTTGATCGAGGCGACACCATCACTACCAAAGGTAAGAAAGAACTCGAGTCCGAGCTTATAAACGCCCACTGACTCACGGGTTGCTTCGATCCATGCTCTGGCGGTATCCATCTCGCGAGTATCAACTGCGAGAATAATCGGTGAATTCATGTACAAACCTCTCTAACGATGGGCATATCCCACTGCCTGTTTCAAGGAAGTGAAACCACGCTGGGCCAACAAGTCGCGTAACTGATTTTGGATATCGATGATTGCTGCTGGATTTCCAAAACTTGCAGTGCCAATGGAGACTCCAGATGCACCGGCAAGAATTAATTCGAGTGCATCGCGACCAGAAGAAACTCCACCCATGCCAAGAATAGGAAGGTTCGGAAGAGCTTCGCGCACTTGATAGATAGCTCTGACGGCGATTGGGCGAATTGCCGGCCCGGAGAGACCGCCGGTCTTTCCACCGAGGTGGGGCCTCATAGTGTCGAGATTGATGACCATGCCAAGCACAGTGTTAATCAGCGCGACCCCATCTGCGCCAGCGTTGACGACAGAACGGGCAACGTCGGCAATATTTGTTACGTCAGGAGTGAGCTTGGCCAGGATTGGTATCTCTCCTCCGATAATTTTTCGGACGCCATCAATCACTCGCGCCGAGGTGTCGCAATCTGTAGCAAAGACCATTCCTCTGTTTTCAACATTCGGACAAGAGATATTTACCTCAACCGCTGATATTCCAGATGTAGAGCGAATCTTTCGAGCCAGCACGGAATATTCATCAATTGTCTCTCCTGCGATTGAGATAATCACTCGCGATCCTTGTTGGAGTAGCCAAGGAACGTCATTTGCAAGAAATGCATCGATACCTGGACCCTGTAATCCAATGGAATTGAGCATTCCCGATGGTGTCTCAGCCATACGCGGCGTAGGACGACCATGACGAGGTTTCGTCATCACTGACTTAGTGACAACTGCTCCGATATCTCTCAGCGGGAAGAACTGTGCTAACTCCTTGCCGCTGCTGGCGCATCCAGATGCCGTGAAAAGTGGAGAAGGAAACCAAGCATTACCAAGCGTGGTCGAGAGGTCAACGGGATGAGTCATTAGAACCCCTCCGTACTCTTGCCAACCAGATCCCAGCAAACTGCAGCGCCATCCATCACTGGACCATCAATACATGAGCGCTTCATAGAGATTGATCCAGTTTCATCTTTGACTGGAAGAACGCACGTCATACAGATTCCGATTCCGCATGCCATCGACTCTTCAACCGATGCCTGATGAATGATGTTCTGTTCAATAGCAATTTCAGTGATCGCCTTGAGCATAGCCATCGGACCACAGGAGTAAATAATCTCAATATTGCGTTCGTGAATAATCTCAACGAGTTGAGAGGTAACGCGTCCGGTATCACCCATCGAGCCATCTTCCGTGAAGATTCTCAGTGAGTTAACCGATCTCTTGCCCTCCATCGGCGCATAGATCTTATTGCCGTTACTCGCGCCCAGAACCATATCCACCTTGCAACCACGGCTCTTCAGTAAGTCGGCCAATCCGAATAATGGAGCCGATCCATAGCCTCCGCCGATCAAGAGCGCATTTGCTGGTTCAGTCGGAACCCCAAAAGATTTACCAAGTGGAGTAATGACGTTGACTTCTGTTCCCTCTGATTGTGCACAGAGCCATTGCGACCCACTTCCGTGAGGCGCCACAATGAGTTCAACAGTTCCGCCGTATTGTGCATTCTCTGACGTCCGAGAAATCGCAAATGCTCGTCGGAGAACCATTCGAGAGGTTGCGCCCCCTACTTGGATAGCGATGAAGTTACCAGGACGGCAATTTCGCACCGCCTCCCCCACGCTTAGAATAATTTGGTGATAAGCGCCGATCCGTTTATTGGCGACAATCGTTGCATCAACCTGTACCGCTGATTTATTTATCGTGCTCATGCAAGCCACTCTTGAATCGATTTCACGCCAAGTTCTCCCTGGCGGAGAACCCTGATTCCCTCAACGGCAGCGTTAAATCCTGGCGTTGTTGTAATGATTGGGATACTTCGTTGAACAGCCGCGGTCCGAATGGCCCATCCATCAGCACGTGTTCCACGTCCTACCGGCGTATTGATGACGAGATCAATTTCACCAGAATTGAGTAGATCTACGATAGTCGGCTCCCCGAGCGCTCCACGACCATCAGAGTTCTTTCGCACCTGCGTTGTCACGACACCGTGCTCAGACATAAATGCCGCTGTTCCTGCTGTAGTGAGCACCCTAAATCCGAGATCAACAAGTGCTCTCACAGATTCGATGCCGGCAGCTTTATCTTTATCGGCAAGTGAGATAAAGACGGTACCGCTCTTCGGTAGAGGTCCAAAGGAACTGATCTGGCTCTTGGCATAGGCGCCACCAAAGCTCTCGGATATTCCCATTACTTCACCGGTCGAACGCATCTCAGGTCCGAGAACGGCGTCAACCCCTCGACCATCTGTACGACGGAAACGATTCCACGGAAGAACTGCCTCCTTTACGCTAATACCTCGGGTGATTTCACGATCGCTCTCTGGAAGAAGTCCCTCACTCTTCAATTGGGCAATCGTTGCACCGACTGAAATTCGTGCAGCAGCCTTCGCTAGTGGAACTCCTGTTGCTTTACTGACGAACGGAACTGTGCGAGAGGCACGAGGATTAGCTTCCAGTACATAGAGAATGTTGCCGGCCATTGCAAATTGAATATTAATTAGCCCTCGAACACCCACACCCTCTGCGATTGCAAGAGTTGCCTTGCGAACTTCATCGCGGGACGCCTCGGAAATTGTCATTGCTGGAAGCACACAAGCTGAATCACCAGAGTGGATACCGGCCTCTTCAATATGCTCCATGATTCCGCCCAGGAAGAGATCTTCACCATCGTAGAGCGCATCAACATCGAGTTCGATTGCTGAATCGAGGAATCTATCTACCAATACTGGATGATCCGGAGTGATTTCGGTTGCTCGTGAGATAAATCCGGAGAGGGATTGATCGTCATAAACAATCTCCATTCCGCGACCACCCAAAACGAATGATGGGCGGACTAAGACCGGATATCCAATGCGCTGCGCAATCGAGATCGCTTCAGCCTCTGATGATGCCATTCCGAATTCAGGTGCTACAAGATTCTTCGACTTCAAAACATCGCCGAAGGCACCACGTTCTTCCGCAAGATTAATTGCATCTGGACTGGTTCCGAGAATCGTGACTCCCGCTGCCTTAAGCCCAGCAGCTAGCCCGAGCGGAGTTTGGCCACCAAGTTGGGTAATGACACCTAAGACCGGTCCCGCCAAAGTCTCGGCATGGATAACCTCGAGTACATCTTCTAGGGTTAATGGTTCGAAGTAGAGGCGATCACTTGTGTCATAGTCTGTAGACACTGTCTCTGGATTACAGTTAATCATCACAGTTTCAAAATCAGCCTCGCGAAGGGTGAATGCAGCATGCACGCATGAATAATCGAACTCAATACCTTGGCCGATTCGGTTTGGACCAGAACCTAAAATAATGACAGCTGGTTTAGTGCGAGGACGAACTTCAGTCTCTTCTTCATAACTTGAATAATGGTATGGAGTGTGGGCTTCAAACTCCGCCGCACATGTATCAACTGTTTTATAAACAGGATGAAGATTGAGATGGTGGCGGGCTTTACGAACATCGTCCTCGGTAATTCCGCGCAATTCACCGATCTGCCTATCGGAGAAACCAAATGACTTTGCGAATTTCAGAACATCAAGCGTTAACTCGCCAGGAAGAGCAATCTCACGCGCTGCCTCATTGATCTCCAGTAGTTGTTTCAAATACCAGCGATCAATCTTCGTTGATGCGAAGACATCCTCAATATCCGCTCCAGCCCAGAGAGCGCGATGAACCTGTTGCAATCGATACTCGGTGGGATTCTTCATCGCTTCCAGAAGCTCAGGAATATTGATTGAGGTTGTATCTGAAGGGAAGGCGAAGATTGCCTCTTTGCGCTCGAGCGAACGGAGCGCCTTCATCAGTGCCTCAGGGAATGAACGGCCGATAGCCATCGCCTCGCCAACGCTCTTCATAGTCGTGGTCAATCGTGGATCCGCGTCAGCAAACTTCTCAAAAGCGAAACGAGGAGCTTTTACGACAATGTAATCAAGGGTAGGTTCGAATGATGCCGGTGTTACCTGAGTTATGTCGTTCTTAATCTCATCCAAGGTGTAACCGATTGCTAACTTGGTAGCAATCTTGGCGATTGGAAATCCAGTTGCCTTCGAGGCCAGTGCAGAGGAACGAGAAACTCGTGGATTCATTTCAATGACGATGATGCGACCATTGTCAGGGTTGACCGCAAACTGGATATTGCATCCGCCGGTATCAACTCCGACCTCTCGAATAATTGAAATCGAGAGGTTACGAAGTTTCTGGTATTCAACATCCGTCAAGGTGAGGGCCGGCGCAACTGTAATCGAATCACCTGTGTGCACACCCATCGGGTCAATATTCTCGATAGAACAGACGATAACGACGTTATCTACACGGTCGCGCATGACTTCGAGTTCGTACTCTTTCCAGCCGATGATTGACTCTTCAATCAAAACCTCAGAGGTCGGCGAGTGACGTAAACCAGCACCAGCGATCTGGCGGAGAGTCGCTTCGTCATGAGCGATGCCAGAGCCAAGTCCGCCCATAGTAAAGGAAGGTCGAATCACGCAAGGGTAATTAAGTTCCGCTGCCGCCACTAGTACTTCGTCCATCGTGTGGCAGATGATTGATTTCGCGGATTCACCACCGATTTTCTCGACGATTGCGCGGAAAAGCTCACGGTTCTCTCCGCGTTGAATTGCTTCAACATCTGCGCCGATGAGCTTGACGTTATGGCGCTCTAAGATTCCTGCTTCGAACATCCCAATCGCAGCATTGAGAGCGGTCTGACCGCCCAACGTTGCCAAGACTGCATCTGGCTTCTCTTTAATGATGATACGTTCGATAAATTCAGGTGTAATTGGTTCGATATAAGTCGCATCTGCAAACTCCGGGTCGGTCATGATTGTTGCTGGGTTGGAATTTACGAGAATGACTCGAATTCCCTCAGCCTTCAATACGCGACAAGCCTGAGTGCCTGAGTAATCAAATTCGCACGCCTGTCCGATGACAATCGGACCAGAGCCAATAACAAGTACGCTCTTAATTGAGGTGTCGACAGGCATTATGCATTTACCGCCTTTCGTGGATAGCGATCCATCAGATCGGTAAAGCGATCAAAGAGATAACTCGCATCATGTGGCCCAGCAGCAGCTTCGGGGTGATATTGGACGCTAAAAGCGCCTCGTTCGAGAAGTTCGAGTCCCTCAACAACGCCGTCATTGAGGCAGATGTGGGTTACCTGACCAGGGCCGAATACTGTGGAGAAAACTGAATCCGTTGGCGCTTTGAGTGCGAAACCATGGTTATGTGCGGTGATTTCAACTTTTCCGGTCTTGCGATCTAGAACCGGTTGATTGATTCCACGATGGCCAAATTGAAGTTTGTAGGTTTCAAATCCGAGTGCACGACCAAGAATTTGATGACCAAAACAAATACCGAAGACCGGAATTTCCTCAATCAAAATTTCTCGGACGAGGGCTACTGTCTCTGTCATCGTTGCTGGATCTCCGGGACCATTAGAGAGAAATACGCCATCTGGATGATAGGAAAGAATCTCCTCAACCGTAGAGTTATACGGAAGCACATGAACATCAATGCCGCGCTCGGCCATGTTTCGAGGCGTTGCCGCTTTGATTCCTAAATCAAGTGCAACAACGGTGTACTTACGCTCCCCCAGTGCCGGCACCAGATATGGCTTCTCGGTTGAGACGTCTCCACATAGGTAGGAGCCTGACATAGGGCTCTGTCTTCGAACTTCCACCACCATCTCTTCACGTGTGAGATCTGTGTCAGAAAAAATGCCCACTCGCATTGCTCCACGATCGCGCAGATGTCGAGTAATTGCACGGGTATCAACTCCCGAGATACCCACAACGCCCTGCTTGATCAGTTCCTCTTCTAAATCTGAGGTGCTTCGCCAATTACTCGTAATAGTTGAAGGGTTTCGTACGACAAAACCAGAGACCCAGATTCGACCCGATTCGTTATCTTCAAGATTGACGCCAGTGTTACCAATATGTGGGGCTGTCATCACGACAACTTGCCGATGATAAGAAGGGTCGGTCAGTGTTTCCTGATATCCGGTCATGCCGGTCTGAAAAACTGCTTCGCCGAATGTCTTGCCAAGGGCGCCCCAAGAGCGACCCTCAAAGATTCGACCGTCATCGAGTACGAGATATGCCTTGCTCATTATTTACCGACCTTATGGGTGAGGTGTCCATTAAATACAGTGGCAAGCACGGTTCCTTGGAACTCCATGCCGTGAAAAGGTGTGTTTTTGCTCTTAGAGGCGAGCTGAGCGCGATCGACCACCATCTTCCCAGCGGGATTGACCAGGGTGATATTGGCTGGGGCTCCGACCACTAGATCCTGACCGTGGCGCGCATAGCCGCCAATGAGAGCCGGCGTTGTACTCATCACCTGAGCTGCCCGATCCCAGTTCATGGCGCCAGTCGAAATCAAAGTCGTATAGAGAATTGGAAAAGCTGTCTCAAGACCCACCATGCCAAAAGCGGCGTTCTGCCACTCGCACTCTTTGCTCTCTACTGGATGAGGTGCGTGATCTGTACCGATAATGTCAATCGTGCCATCGACCAAACCGTCACGAAGCGCTGTGACATCTGCGCTTGTTCGTAGCGGTGGATTAACTTTGAAAATTGGATCATAAGTAGTTGCAGATTCGTCAGTGAGCAAAAGATGATGAGGTGTGACCTCGGCCGTCACCTTCATGCCTTGTGACTTAGCCCAACGAATGATCTCCACACCGCCAGCAGTGGTGACATGGCAGATATGAAGCCGTGCACCAACCATATTTGCGAGCAAGATATCTCGCGCAATAATCGATTCTTCCGCAACTGCTGGCCAGCCTTTGAGCCCGAGAGTAGATGAAATTAACCCCTCATTCATCTGAGCGCCTTCAGTTAATCGTGGATCTTGAGCATGTTGCGCAATTACTCCATCGAACTGCTTTACATATTCGAGAGCACGTCGCATGAGGAGCGGATCTGAGACACAGTTTCCGTCATCACTAAAGATTCTCACCCGTGCTTTTGATTGTGCCATCGAACCCAAATCAGCGAGTTCTACCCCGTCGAGACCTTTAGTAACTGCTCCGATTGGAAAAACATCCACCAGTCCGACCTTCGCACCTATCGCTGCAACTTGTTCGACGATTGCAGCGGTATCGGCGACCGGGAGGGTGTTTGCCATTGCACTCACCGCTGTGTATCCACCACGAGCTGCTGCCAGTGATCCTGTCGCGATTGTCTCTGAATTCTCGCGACCAGGTTCGCGTAGATGCGTGTGAAGATCAACGAATCCCGGAAGAGCAATCGAGCCTGATGCCTCGACGATCTCATCGGCCTTAACGGTGATGGAAGATGCAATCTCCTTAATAACTCCAGATTCAATCAGGAGATCGACGGGATTTCCTCCGAGAAGAGAGGTCTGCTTCACCAGAATTGAATTACTCATTATGTGCCTCCTGGCCACCAGCGATGAAGAGATAGAGAATTGCCATGCGAATCGAAACTCCGTTTGCAACTTGTTCGACGACCACGGACTGCGGACTATCGGCCGCTTCCGCGCTTATCTCTAGTCCACGATTCATAGGTCCTGGGTGCATGAGAATCGCCGAAGGTTTAGTGAGGGCAAGGCGTTCGGCATCAATTCCAAAGAGCGTCGAATACTCACGTTCAGATGGAAAGAAGAGATCAGACATACGTTCTTGCTGAATACGCAACATAATTACCGCGTCAACGGTTGGCAATACTGCATCGAAATTGAAGGAGACTCGTACTGGCCACTCTTCAACTCGATGAGGCAGAAGCGTAGGAGGTGCTACCAAAGTGACCGTTGCCCCGAGTTTATTGAGAAGCAAAACATTTGAACGTGCAACGCGGGAATGAAGAATATCTCCCACGATAGCAACATGAACTCCGGAGAGGTCGCCTTTACCTTCTTTAAGGTGCTTTCGAATCGTGTAGGCGTCTAGAAGGGCCTGGCTTGGATGCTCATGGGTTCCATCTCCAGCGTTGATGACAGTGCCGTTCATCCATCGTCCCTGAGCTAGCCGATGTGCAGCTCCGGATGCCGGATGTCTGATTACTACTGCATCGGCACCCAAAGCTTGCAGAGTTTGAGCGGTATCTTTCAGAGATTCACCCTTGCTAATACTTGAACCTTTAGCCGTGAAGTTAATGACATCAGCTGAGAGCCTCTTTGCCGCTGCCTCAAATGAAATTCGAGTTCGAGTTGAATCCTCTGCGAAAAGATTCACCACTGTCTTTCCGCGCAAAGTCGGAAGTTTCTTGATTGGTCCCTCAGAGACGCGCGCCATCTCAGCAGCAGTATCGAGAATCGTGATTGCAAAATCTTTATCAATATCGTTAATGGAGAGTAAGTGCTTCATGATCACACCCCCTCAATCGATACTTCGTCGCTGCCATCATGTTCGGTCAACTTAACTTTCACGCTCTGCGCCAGTGAAGTAGGCAGGTTCTTGCCCACGAAATCAGCTTTAATAGGAAGTTCTCGATGTCCGCGATCAACAAGGACCGCTAACTGAACTCGAGCGGGACGACCAATCTCACCTAAAGCATCGAGGGCAGAGCGAACTGTTCGCCCAGAGAAGAGAACGTCATCGACCAGGATCACTGTTCTACCTTCAATACCCAAGGATGGAATAGATGTCTCCATTAACGCTCGCGGAGCTCGCAGGCGTAGGTCATCACGGTGGAGAGTGATATCCAGAGTTCCTACTTGAACCGGCACCCCTTCAATGGATTCGATAATTGCCGCCAAGCGGTAGGCAAGGTGTGCGCCACGAGTCGGAATACCCAAAATCGTGATGGAGGTGGAACCAGAATTTCGCTCAAGAATCTCGTGAGAGATCCGAGTCAATGCTCGAGAGATATCGGCATCGGTAAGAGCAGCGCTCATCTACTTCTCCTTTCCTGCCTCTCTGGACAGGTCGTTAAAGGAACGTGGCTTACCTTATCACCCACGGTCACCCCTGTGGACAGCCACGCCTTGTGAGGCTGAAACCTGCTTAATCTGACCTCTTTACGGTCTAGAAGCCAAGGGAGATGCGGAGAAATGATAGAAATTGAAGAACAGTGCGCCTCGTTAATACGTGAACTCCGGAAAAGGAAAGGATTGACACTCAAAGAGTGTGAAGAGCTGAGCCAGGGGCGCTTCAAGGCGGTTGTGATGGGTTCTTATGAGCGCGGCACTCGCGCAATCTCATTGGAGCGACTACAGGAGATTGCTGATTTCTACGAAGTACCAATCCAATATTTCTTCGGCTCAGAGACTTCCCAGCCACTCGAAAGGATTTTCACCTTCGATCTTCGGAAAATGAAGAATTCAAGTTATAGAGAAGAAAGTCTTGACCGAGTGAAAGCGCTTCTCTCTCATTTCATTACGATGAGGGGTGACTGGAATGGCGAAGTTCTATCCATTCGTCAGGCTGATGGCAATATTCTCACTGCGATAAGTAGCGATAAAGATATCGTGGCGAAGCTGGACTTCCATGGCTATCTTTTGCGGCCAGTAAGTTAGCGAACGATGCTCTCTTTAATGGATGAGACTTTTCCTAATAACCCATGGATAAAGGTCGCTGAATCGTCAGTCGATAAATCCTTAGCCAAAGTGATTGCTTCATCAATCGCAATCCCGTCCGCAAGTTCGTCGCTCCAGACGATCTCGTAAATGCCTAATCGCAAAATATTTCGGTCAACTGCGGCGAGACGGTCCATATCCCAGCCCTGGGCATACGTTGCAATGAGTTCATCGATCTTTCGCTTATTAGTGGTGACGCCCGAAATTAATTCGCGTGTAAATTCTCTAATCGGACGCGCATCCGGTCCTTCTTCTGCGACGTCGCGGGCTTCAAGCGTTGAAAGTGCATCACTATTTCGGATATCGCTCTCATAGAGGATATCAAGGGCTTGTTTGCGTGCTTTACTGCGAGCAGACACTAGTTGGCGCGACCCAGATATGAACCATCGCGGGTATCGACAAGTACAACCTCGTCCTGCTTAATAAAGAGCGGCACGGCGATTTGAATACCGGTCTCAACTGTTGCTGGCTTTGTTCCACCAGATGAACGATCACCCTGAAGGCCTGGCTCGGTATATGTAATTTTGAGAGCTACAGAGGCTGGAAGCTCGATAAAGAGTGGGTTGCCTTCATGGATTGCAACGATTGCTCCGGTATTTTCGAGCATGTAATTTGCAGCTTCGCCAACAGTTGCTTCAGAGATTGTCATCTGATCGAAGTTAACGTCATCCATGAATACAAAGTCATCGCCCTCTTTGTAGAGGAATGTCATTTCGCGCTTTTCAACAACGGCTGTCTCTACCTTGACGCCAGCGTTAAAAGTCTTATCTACAACCTTGCCGGTCATTACCTGCTTCAACTTGGTGCGAACAAATGCTGGACCTTTACCTGGCTTCACATGCTGGAATTCGACAACTGTCCAGAGCTGACCTTCGATATCGAGGACCATTCCGTTTTTGAGATCGTTTGTTGTTGCCATGATTTAACTCCAGTTCAGCCGTCCCGACTATCAGGACACAAGCCGCGAGTTTACCCTACTTCTTTAGTAGAGATGTGAGTGCGCGCAGCGCTAGGCGATATGAATCTGGACCGAAGCCACCAATCGTGCCGTTGGCGACGCCTGAAATTACAGATGTATGGCGAAACTCTTCTCGGGCTAAAGGATTGGAGAGGTGGACCTCAATCAGTGGAGCTTTTACAAGTTCGGCTGCATCACGAATTGCGTAAGAGTAATGAGTAAAGGCAGCTGGATTGATGATTACCGGCAGATTCTTCTCCGCCGCCTCGTGCAACCACCCAATGATCTCTGACTCCTGATCGCTTTGACGAACATCGGCTTCAAATCCAAGTTCCTGCGCTGATGAAGTAATGAGTTCGACAAGTTGCGGGTAAGAGAGATCGCCATAGATCGAAGAATCCCTTATCTCCAAGCGAGCGAGATTGGGGCCATTGAGAACGAGAACCTTCATGAGAGAACTCTCTCATATGCAGATTTCAATTGCTCCTCTGAGAC
>CAZNEQ010000007.1:0-26290 GCA_964572265.1 uncultured Candidatus Planktophila sp. | reverse complement strand
CCATATGGTTGCTCGGCGGTGAGAGCAAAGAACTTATCGGCTACCGGTTGAAAGTGTTCAAGGATGAGCATTCGATGAGACTACAGATACTTATCTCGATAGGCTAGAGATATGAATACAAAGGGATATGCAGCGCTTTCCGCAGGATCTGACCTAGTTCCATTCCAATTCGATCGCCGCGAAGTAGGCGTTAACGATGTCGAGCTCGACATTAAATATGCCGGCATCTGCCACTCAGATATTCACCAAGTCCGCGAAGAGTGGGGTCCTGCGATTTTTCCGATGGTCCCCGGCCATGAGATCGCAGGAGTTGTTACATCGGTAGGTTCTGGTGTTACCAAGTTCAAGGTCGGTGACCATATTGGAGTAGGTGTATTCGTTGATTCTTGTGGCAAGTGCGTGCAGTGTCTTAAGGGCTTGCAGCAATATTGTGAAGAAGGAATGACTGGTACCTACAACGGTTACGAGCGTGACGGAAAGACCGTTGCTATGGGTGGCTATAGCAATCGTTTTGTCGTAAATGAAAATTACGCAGTACATGTTCCAGCGAACTTGCCGCTTGATGGAGTCGCACCTCTTCTCTGTGCCGGAATTACTTTGTATTCGCCAATCAAGCATTGGAATGTCACTAAGGGCACAAAGGTTGCAGTAATGGGTCTCGGTGGTCTGGGACATATGGGCGTGAAGTTCGCTGTTGCTATGGGAGCAGAAGTCACAGTGCTCTCGCATTCGCCATCAAAGGAAGCAGATGCAAAGGCGATGGGTGCACATCACTTTGTATCCACAAAAGATCCCGATAACTTCAAGGCAATTGCAAAGAGCTTTGACTTAATTCTCAACACGGTCAGCGCAGAAATTGATATCAATCAATATCTCAACTTGCTGAAGCAGGATGGAACGTTGGTTGTGATTGGTCTACCGGGAAAGCCATACGCCGTTCATGTCGGCGTACTGCTTGGGGCTCGTCGTTCAATGGCAGGATCAATGATCGGTGGCATTCCAGAGATGCAAGAAATGCTTGATTTCTGCGGTCAGCACGACATCCTCAGCGATGTAGAGGTCATCAAGGCTGATTACATCAACGAGGCATATGAGCGCACTATCGCCAGTGATGTGAAATACCGCTTCGTTATCGATGGCTCAACCTTCTAAATAGATAGCGTAAGATTCGCTTGTTTGCAGCGTGCTGCAAGCGGTGGGGCCTTTAGCTCAGTCGGTAGAGCAACGGACTTTTAATCCGTGGGTCGTGGGTTCGAGCCCCACAGGGCCCACTTACCTCTTGCCAGCGAAATAGCTATGGATTTTTGTATCCCACCCGGCACGAATCTCGGCAAGTGCCTCACCCTCTTGGTTCATTGGAAAGACGCTGCCATCAATAGCTCCGCCGAGAGCAACCAATTTCTCCAAGATAGCTGCATTCTTATTAACATGTTCGATGACTCCAGCAGGATCTGAATACTCCTCCAGAATCACACATCGCGTAGAGTCGTGGTTGAAGAAAATTTCATATCGAAGGATGGAATCTTGCTCCTTAATAATGAGGAGCATCTGAGAAATCAATCTCTTGAACTCATCTAGATTTGCAGCAGAAATACTTGGAAAAATTGCAACTGCCGACATATTGTTCATGGTGACCCTTGACTCTCTGTGAGGCCTTAATTATGGTCAACCTATGGCTGTAGTTAAAGTACCAATCCATCGCGAAATTACCGGACATAAAGCGGTCCGTGAAGCACTTCGCAATACAGCTGAATTTTCTTCCGATTTGCAGGGCGATGCTGATGTCCGCGATTACCGCCAACTGCCACTTGAAGTAGATCCGCCACGTCATCATCTCTTCCGTACCGCACTCACCCCCTTCTTTGTGAGACCGGCAATCGAAAAACATGTGGCGACATTCGAAGCGATCGCTGCCGAGGAGCTACACAATTTTTTTACAGCTGGCAACCGAGAAGTTGTGAGCGAGCTTGCCTTACCGCTAGTAATGAAGAATCTTGGGGTCATCTATAACCGCCCTCAGGATGTCGATGAATGGGTCTCGTGGGGACCAGATGTATGGACTGCAGCAGGCCCAGAGCGCAGTGGAGATGTGCTTCATGCCTACCTTGATCGCGTGTATCAAGAAGCGATTGCAACACCTTCATCAGATATCTATTCGCAGATTGCCCATTTAGAGATTGAAGGAAAAGTTGTCTCCGAAATAGAGTTCAAAGGCATTGCAGGAGTCTTGTTAGCTGGCGGACGAGATACTGTAGTCAAGTTGCTAACGGGAATGGTCTGGTACTTTGGAAATAACCCTGGCGCTCTAGATCAATTACGAAATAACCCTGAATTAATTGATAGCGCGGTGCAAGAGTTCTTGCGCTTTTTAACGCCCCTGCCAGCAATGGCGAGAACAACTGTTCCTGAAAGTAGCTCTGCCGAATTACCTGAAGATCGATATGTGCAGATCAGTTTTATATCAGGAAATTTCGATGAAACCGTTTACACCAACCCGACTGAAATCGATTTCACTAGAGCTCGCAACCCACACTTAAGTTTTGGGTTTGGTCCACATACCTGCCTTGGAAATCACGTTGCAGAAATTGAAGCGAAAGTTTTCTTGCGGGCGCTGATGGCACTTGACTTCAAATGGAAAATTTCTTCCCAGAGTGAAATTTCATTCTTTTCAGGCGAGTTAGCAAAAGTGCCGGATCATTTAAAATCAATCTACATCACGAGAGAAGACGGAAAATAAATGCATAAAGCGCTCGAGAATTTTCAACAACACACCACCGATTTCTTAGATGCGCTTGCTCTCTTTCCAGAGCGCAGCCGAACCATTGCACCGGAAGGCGAATGGTCAGCCGCGTATATCGTTCATCACCTCAGCGATGGTGAGACAAACTTTGCTGGACGTTTTCTCTTAACCCTCGGTGCTGACAATCCGCATCTCGTGCTCTTCAATGAAGAGTGGTATCCAGAGGTTCTTCATTATGAAAAACGTACCGTCAATAAATCATTGGCAGCGATTGTTGGTATTCGCTCCATGCTTCTAGAAACCCTTTCATTGATTGATGACGACAAGTGGCAGCGGACGATGAAGCGAGAAGACGGAACTCTGGTCACTTTGGCCGATCTCGTCCTACAGGCAGATGGCCACCTCACAGGCCATGTCGACCAGTTGAAAAAGCTCGCTGCCACCCTCTGATATGCGGTAATTTGCTGACCAGAGGGTGACTAGTCGGGGTTTGACTGGTCAAAACCAGTTATCACCGCGCATAAAAACGGGGCTTTCCCTACGGTATCTATGTCAGAGCAATCTGAGAGGGTCCAGGGGATGAATGAGATAAGAAGTTATATCGAGTGGTTGAGCTACCACCCGACCCCTGATGAGATCACACGCGCGCTCGTTCTTGAGCATCTTGTCGCTTTCGGTGCCTGCTGTGCCCGCATCGGCAGACTCAACGATGATGATTCACTCACCTTTATCGGTGAATATGGTTTTGAAGATGGCCGCACAGGAAAGACTTTTCCAGGTGAAGAGTGGCGCAGCTGGAATCACGACGCCGCCGATATCGCTCTTGGCCGAAATCCAAACCACTGGTCTGAGGACAAGAAACTTTTAATGTTTCAAATGCGTAACCGCGGAGCAATGCAAGGCCACTTGGCTATCCGGTTTTCATCACCAGTGGAAGATATTGACCGCGTTGAAGCAGTCGTTCTCGATTATGCAATTCCAACATCGCTCTATCTTTCACTCAGCCACAATGGTAGAAAATCATCATCGGGACAGAACTCATCCGCAGATATAGGTGCCACACAATTAACTAAGCGCCAACTCTCAATTCTTGCCGGTATGGTTGAAGGAAAGACCAACCACGAACTCGCAACAGAGCTCGGTTTTAGCGTCAGCACGATTCGCCACGAGACGATGCGCATCTATCAAGCGCTCGCAGTGAGCGATCGTAAAGAAGCAGCAAAGAAAGCCCTCACTCTCTCCCTGCTTTAACGCTCCATTGAGAAGCTCTCTAGTATCTTCTGCGAGTGAAGAAAACAGGATCATGGTTACCGCTCTATCTTCTGACTGGATTTATCTGGGGCTGCTCATTTATTTTCATCAAAGAAGGTTTAGATTTTCTCACCCCGATTGGCGTTGCATTTGTTCGGTGTGCACTCGGCGCACTGACTCTCTACGGGTTCGCGCGTTATCGAAAGATTGCATTACCTCGCGATAAGAGAGCCCTCTTTCATATCTGGGTGGTCTGCCTCTTACTCAACGTCTTCCCAGGAATATTCTTCGCCTTGGCTGAAACCGAGGTCACCTCAATTCTTGCCGGAATTATCAATGCGGTAACGCCGCTCATGACTCTGATTGCGATTCTGGGAGTTAATAAATCTGAACGCGCAAATGAGGCACAGGTTCTTGGACTCATTCTTGGCTTTGCAGGAGTTCTTGTAGTTCTTGGTGCATGGAATGGGCTTGGCACCAACCCATGGTGGGCGGTACTGATTCTCTTTATCGCAGTTGCGCTATATGGCATCTCGTACCCATATACCCGACGCTTTGTGATGCCACTTGGAATCAAACCAGAGGCAATTGTTGCGACCCAACTTCTATTGGCGACAACAACAATCCTTCCTTTCTATCTCGCAACTGGAGTAACGGATGGCGAGATAACAATTAGCCCATTGCTTTCAATGATCGCACTTGGAGTCTTTGGAAGTGGATTTGCCTACCTATGGAATTTTAGAGTGATGGAGATTGCGGGAAGCGCGATCTCGAGCAGTGTTACCTATCTGACCCCAGTGGTCGCTGTAGTAGCAGGCATTATCTTCTTAGGAGAGAGAATCTCCTGGCATGAGCCGGTCGGTGCAATAGTGGTGCTCTTCGGTGCAGCAGTTGCACAGGAGCGAATAAGAATCCTTAAGCGGTAACGGTAAAGCCGGCAGGTAGTTCAAGGCGATACTTTGCAAGCTTTTCGCCATCTGCCAATAGCGTGCGAGTGGGACTATCTTCTGCAATCAAACCACCGCTTAGGACGACGGCGCGATCGCAAAGTTCGAGCGCATAAGGAAGATCGTGGGTGACCATCAAAATAGTCACATCAAGGGATGCCAAGATTGTGGCGAGCTCTCTCCGACTTGCAGGATCGAGGTTGGAAGAGGGTTCATCAAGTACAAGGATTTCTGGCTTCATCGCGAGCACACCTGCTACAGCGACGCGACGTCGCTGACCAAATGAGAGATGGTGTGGTGCGCGATCTGCAAAATCCGACATACCGACTTGGGATAACGCTTCGTTCACTATCTGATCGAGCTCAGCGCCGCGATAACCCATGTTGTATGGGCCAAAAGCGATATCTTCACGAACGGTTGGCATGAAGAGTTGGTCATCGGGATCTTGAAACACGATGCCGACCTGAGCACGAATCTTCTTGAGAATTGATTTATCTGCCGCATCGATCGTGGTGCCAGCAATCTTTACCGAACCCTTTTGTGCAGCGTGAATTCCATTGAGGTGCATTACCAATGTTGTCTTGCCAGCACCGTTGGGACCCAAGAGCGCGACCCGCTCGCCTTTTTCAACTGTGAGGTTTACACCGAAGAGAGCCTGATTTCCATCTGGATATGCAAAAGCTAATCCAGTGATTTCAAGGGAAGGGTTATTCATATCAGGACTCCAGTTACGATAGAGATTGAAAGGGCGAGGCTCGGAACAGAGATGGCAAGTGTTTTCATTGAACGCGAAATAACAGGATGTTCAGTTTTTGGAAGTTCACCCTCATAACCGCGCGCAATCATCGAGGTATGTACTCGCTCACCACGCTCATAAGATCTCACAAAGAGCGCGCCAGCCGTACTAGCAATAAATTTCCAATCGCGAATTCCGCGCTCTTCAAAACCACGAGATAGACGAGCAACTTTCATACGCTCCATCTCATCGGTGATGACGTTCATATACCTCAACATAAAAGTCATAATTTGTACAAGCAGTGAGGGCATCTTTAGTAATTCAAAGCCACGCAGAATCTCTCGCGCTGGCGTTGAACCAGAGAGCAAAATCGCAGTAAGAACACCCAACGTTCCCTTGGCGATGATAGAAGCGGCTGCAATTGAACCAGGGCGAGAGACTTCAGCGCCCAGGATTTCAAATCGTTCACCAGCTGAGAAAAAAGGCATCAAGAATGCAAAGACCAAGAAAGGAATTTCGATGGTGGCGCGTTTTGCGATTGTAAATACCGGCAGTTTTGCGACCCGGAGCAAGGTAAAAATCAGCGCGGCAAAGCCGATAAATGCCCAGTAATTCTCAATCGGGGTCGCGACACAGATAATAAGAAATGCCAGGAATGAAACTATCTTGAGATGCGGTGGCAAATCATGGATAGGCGAGTGACGGTGAATATAAAGGCGTTCGCCGACATCATGTCCATGGTGGTGACCGTGGGCAGCTTCACCACTTTCGCGCATCAAACCCTAGTTCTTCTTTCGCTTACCGAGGTACATAAAGAATGAGGTAGCGACAACACCAGTTGCCACAACGCCGATTACTCCCGCTACACCAACAGAGGCGCGTTCGTTATCAATTCCTTCGACGCCGTAATCAGCGAGTGCACTTCCCGCAGTTGCTGGATCCTTTGCAGTCTCAATAAATCCAATATCCCCGGCAACTTTTTCAAGGCCATCTGGATGCGATGAGGCGTAGAAAGAGACAACGCCTGCGAGAATCAAGGAGACAAAAAGACCGCCAAGGTAGAACTTCTTATTTGAAATTTTTTCCATTATCGAATCTCCAATTCTTCAGCGCGAGCGGTATATCCAAAGACAAGATCAGAACGACTTGCGAGGACAGCACTGATGGTGAGGAAGGTGATGATTGCCTCGCCTATACCAATCAGAATATGCGTGCTGATCATGGCGGTAAAAACTGTTGAAGTTTCATATGTTGCAGTTGCGCCAATTGCATACTGCATAACAAAACCTGCAGCTGCTGCTGGAACCGAGATAAGGGCGCCAACTGCCGATGCAACTGCCACCGATGCCTTCTTCTTAGGTAGGAACTTCTTTGCGAGCAGGAAGATTCCGTAACCCACCCAGACTCCAATGATGGCCATATTGAAAATACTTAATCCAAGCGCAGTCAATCCACCGTCAGCGAAGAGAAAAGCCTGAATGATGAGAACGACGGTAATAACAAGAGATGCCGCATAAGGACCAACAAGGACCGCTGCGAGAACACCGCCTAAGAGATGACCTGATGTGCCAGCGGCGACCGGAAAGTTGAGCATTTGAACTGCAAAGACAAAGACTGCGGTAAGGCCAGCAAGAGGTGCGCTCTTCTCAGAGAGCTGGCGCTTTGCGCCCTTGAGCGAGGCACCGACGCCGGCGGCGCCGATTACAGCGAATGTCGCTGAAGTTTTCAGATCAATAAAGCCGTCAGGAATATGCATTTCCGAGCCCTCCGCCTAGATGCAAATGATTTGCAAGTAGAAGGGTAGGGGAGTTTTAACCATTTGGAAACTCGAAATGCCCGACCCGCGAGCGTGGAAAGGGCTAGAGTGCCTGCAGAATCCGAGAGAGTTTCACACCGGGAGGTTCGGCCATGAGCAATAACGATGATGATCACGGCAGCGACGAGATTCTGACGGAAGAGATGCTCTGGGATCGAATCCCTGAGGTTACTGGCGAAGAGCGAGCAGAGACATACTACGAACTCAGCGCTCGCATCTTCGCCCGCGGTCAATATGACGAGGCGCTCGCTCTCGCGGAGACTGCCCGAGATATCTACTCTGAACTTGGCGCCAGCTCTCATAGCGAGGGTTTAGCACAGGCTTACTCCGCAATTGGTTACAACCTCAATCAATTAAAGCGGATGGATGAGGCAGCAACTGCGATGTCTAAAGCAGTTGAACTCTTACGTGAGAACAAATCTCCGATAGCACTTGAACTCGCCTGCACGCTAGGCGAATGGTGGTACTCATCAAAGAATTATGAAAAAGTAATTGAAACTATGTACGAGTGCGCACAAGAACATATTGTTGATGGCAACAACATTGGTGCGGCAAACGATATGCATCTCATCGGCTGTGCCCATCGCGAACTTAAGAATTATGAAGAAGCAATCATTTGCTTCCAAGAAGCTCGCGCAACCTTTAAAGCTGAGAAGGAAGTCCTCCATATCGCGCGATGTGATCAAAAGATTGCTTCTTGCTACAACGAACTTGGAGATGGTGAGAAAGCGCTGGAAGCAGCTCGGAAAGCGATGGATGTCTTTGAGACCGGCCACGATCACCGCCGCGAAACTTTCGCTCTTTACGAATTAGGGCGCGCAGAGATTTTGCTTGGAAAGCTAGAAGATGGCCTCGCAACCTTAGATAACGTTCTACAAGTTACGGCAGAAGATGATGCCAAGGACTTTGAATTCATTATCGAAATCGAGAGCCAGATGGCAATTGTCATGCGCAAACTTGGGAGAATCGAAGAAGCTGATGAAGTCGAACGCCGACTCGCTTCAGTAAAGGAAGCGCTGAACTAGTTCTTGCGTGGCAAATGTTGTAGCGCCCAGTGATACATTGCTATAGCACCCGCAGCAGAAGCATTCATTGAACGAGTAGATCCATATTGCTCGATTGCATAGAGAGCTTCGCAGGCTGCAATTCCCTCGTCAGACATTCCGGCGCCTTCTTGACCGAAGAGGAGAACACAGCTCTCTGGGAGTGCAGAGCCCTCTAAATTGCGGGAGGTCGGAACATTATCGATTCCGATGATGGGCAATGATTTCTCGCGACACCATTGTGCGAAATCTGCGACTGTAGGGTGATGAATAACGGTGAGATACCTATCTGTCACCATCGCTCCACGCTTATTCCAATCGCGCTTACCAATAATGTGAACAGCGCTGACGTTAAATGCATTAGCAGTGCGAACAACTGAACCGATATTGAGGTCGTGCTGCCAATTCTCGATGGCAATCTGCAACTTGTGGCGCTTGGTATTGAGGTCAGCCACAATTGCAGCCACGCTCCAATATCGATAGTGGTCGAGCACATTGCGACGATCACCATTCGCTAGGAGTTCTGGATCGTATTGATCTCCAGTCGGCCATGGCTCAGAGTGAGGTCCGACACCTACGACTGGAAAAAATTCTCCGGGTCCAATCTCTGCAGGTGTCTTAATTTCCATAGTCGCACTCTAAACTAAGTTACATGGAGACAGTATTTAACATCGCCCTCGGCGTTCATATCATCAGCATTCTCGGAATCCTTGGCTTACTTCTTTCGCAAGTCCAGAAGAGCCCACGTAAGTTAAGCCCTGGCGTAATTCATGCTGGCTTAAGCGCACTTGTTGCTGGAATCGTCATGGTGGGAATCTTGCCTCAGGTCGAACCAGAGGAAACTATCAATCACACAAAGATTGGCATCAAATCCTTAGTGCTCACTGCAATCCTATTCTTGGGCTACAAGAATGTGAAGAAGGAAGTGTTGAAGACTTGGGTCTGGGCAACAATGCTTGGATTAACAGTTCTCAACATCATTATCGCTGTCGGCGTCTAAACACCTTTACTGATGCGCACTCGGATTACGACAATTGCCTGCCTGCTTGCAGGTGTTTTGGCGTTTTCTCACTCAGGTGCCTATGCAGCAGATTCAGCGGCAATCACCAGAGTTTTTTCTCAGCTATCGACGACGTCTTCTTTGGCTGATCCTTCAGTAATTGTTATGGATGAGAAGACGGGTTCGGTTCTCTATGAATCTAATTCGGACTCACCACGCAAACCGGCATCAGTGATTAAGTTGATATCAGCAGCGTCGGCATATACCTATCTCTCTCCTAGTGACAGTTTTTCGACCACGTTGTATACCGGCAGTGATGCTAAATCAATGGTGATCAAGGGTTCCCTCGATCCATGGGTGAGTACTGACCATAAAGTGGCGGTGAAGATGGGGCGCACATCGCTAGAGCGAATCGAGTACAACTCTTTGAGTCTCCTGAAAGAGATGAACAACGGTTCGACCAAAGCGACCACAATTTATTACAGCGATCTCTACGCATCAGAGGTGAGCCACATCAAGAGATTCCTCAAAGATCGCAACGCTGCGACCCAATTAAAGCGAGTAAACACCAATGCTCTTGAGTCACTGATTGGAGTTGAGGTATTCACCTCATACTCTCCAACGCTGCAGAAAATTGTGGATTGGGTGCTCACATGGAGCGATAACCAATTAGCAGACCGAGTAGCGCGCTTAGCCTCTGTTGCGGCTGGTAACTCTCTCGATGATGCAGGAGTCGCTAAGACATTTAAGACTTTACTTACTAATTTAGGAATTAATACATCTAACCTGGTTGTCAAGGATGCGAGTGGGTTATCAAGAGAGAATCGCGTAACTGCGCGCCAAATCTCACAGCTTCTCTTTGCCGTTCATCATGATCCCAAGTTCGCACCGATTGTCACAGGTTTACCAGTAGGTGGAAAATCTGGAACTTTGCAGAATCGCTTTCTTGAGACTGCACCTGATGCGGTGGGACTAGTTCGGGCAAAGACTGGAACGCTTAATGGAACAACGAACCTTGCTGGCTTTGTTGAGTCCGGCGAGAATGAATACATTTTTGTGATTATCGCTGATCGACATAGACGTAGTTACACAGTAACAAAGAGGGTACGCGCGACGGTCGATAGAATTCTTGGAAAGATTGCCAAACCTTTACTTCCTGTCTTGCCGGCAGTTTCTATAGTTAGCGAATCGAGTACAGCAACTAATTAATGGCGCTCTTCGCGCTCGTGATCATCATCATCGTCATCATGATCATCATCGTCATCATCATCATGACCTGGCAACCGACCCCAACGATCATCGTCGTCATCGTCTTCCTGATCGCCGCGCGGAGCCGTAACCCCACCTTGAGCAGGATTTTGTAATCCATTTGCCGGAACGACAGGTGAACTGACATTGACAGTTGAATTGGAGTTCACAGGTGTTGCAGAAGATGTGGACTCTGAAGAGTTGTTGGTATCGACGACATCAGAGATTGCAGTGGCACTCACGGACGGATTCGAATCAGAGGCAGAGGCAAAGAATGTTCCCGAAACCGCTATAACCCCGGTCACAATGAGAGCGATCACAGGAAGCTTCTTATCAACCTTCGATACCTGTGCTGAAGGTGCATCGCTATCAACAAGTTGAAACCAGGCAGGCTTGCCAGCTGATTGCTCGGAAGCCTTCTTATCTTCTCTCATTGCTTGCACCTCTCGATTGGGTCTTTCTATGGGTAAAAGTAGGGCCCGACTCTGAGAAAGCGCTGAGAACTTCGATTATTTAGTCTGCCAATCGCGTAATAGGCTACGCGTGTGACGACCATTCGCGCTTATATCGACTTGATGAAGCTCCGTGTGGTTGAGCTATTGATCATCACAACCGTTCCAGCAGTAGTTCTAGCAGAGCGCGGATTCCCTTCACTGAGCCTGCTGGCGTGGACTCTCATTGGTGGAACCTTGGCAGCTGGATCGGCAAATGCTTTCAATATGGTGATCGAGTCCGAGCGCGATAAGTTGATGAAGCGAACAGCACAACGCCCACTTGTCACCGGCGCAGTCACACGCACGCAGGCAACAATCTTTGCATTGCTTATTGGCGCGCTCTCCCTCTTGATTTTCTGGATCTTTACAACACCGCTTGCAACTTTACTAACGGCGATTGCAATCGCGTATTACGTAATCATCTACACAATTGCGCTTAAGCCAAACACTTCGCAGAACATTGTCTGGGGTGGTGCAGCAGGGTGCATGCCGGTTCTTATTGGATGGGCAGCGGTTACGAATTCACTTTCCTTGGTTCCGTTGGCATTCTTCATGGTGATTTTTTTCTGGACGCCACCACATTTCTGGGCTTTGGCAATTAAATATAAAGATGATTATTCGGCTGCTGGAATTCCAATGTTGCCATCTGTCGCATCGCGCGCAAATGTCATCGGACAGATGTGGTTCCACACGATTGCAATGGTCCTCTGCTCAACTGCCTTGATCCAATTGGCAGAGCTTCCGGTCTGGACGTTGATGGCAACTGTTGCATTAGGTGCAGTCTTTACCTTCCAACTCTTCGCACTAAAAGAGAATTCAGATAATTACAACAAAGTTGCCGGTGGAATCTTCCACTGGTCAATTACTTACTTGACGCTTTTGTCGGTGCTGCTTGTTATTGCTCAGCTCTTAAGTGCCTGATCAATATCCTTGATCAAGTCGTTGATGTGCTCGAGGCCCACTGAGAGGCGGAGTACTGAAGGCGTAATCCCCATCTCTGCTTGAACCTCAGGTGACAAGCGACGATGAGTTGTCGATGAAGGATGAGTGATCAAAGTCTTGCTATCGCCCAAATTATTCGAGATATCAATAATTCGAAGTGAATCCATAAATTTAAAGGCATCTTTCTGAGAACCATTAAATTCAATGCCAATTGTTGTTCCACCACCGGTCATCTGTTTCTTAATCACTGCTGCATCTGGGTGAGAAGCAAGTCCCGGATATCTCACGCTCTTGATTGCTGGGTGTGCTTCGAGGAACTCAGCAATCTGCTGCGCATTTGAATTCATCCGCTCGATGCGCATCTCCATTGTTTCGAGAGATTTTAAAAGCACCCAGGCATTAAAGGCGCTGAGCGATGGTCCGGTATGACGAGTAAAGGGGAGCAACTTCTCTTGGATGTAAGAGAACGAACCGAGCAATGCGCCAGCAAGAACTCGACCTTGACCATCAATATGTTTTGTCGCTGAGTACATGACGACATCTGCGCCGAGTTCGAGTGGGCGCTGGAACATCGGCGTAGCCATCACGTTATCTACAATCACAGTTGCACCAACTTGATGTGCGAGTTCACTCACCGCGCGGATATCGGTAATCTCCATCAAAGGATTACTTGGTGATTCGATAAAGACAACCTTTGTTGGCTTTGTGAGCGCCTTCTCCCAGGCTGAGATGTCATTGGCTTGCACCAACTCATATGTAACGCCCCACTTAGGCAGGATCTCAGTAATGATCACATGGCAAGAGCTAAACATTGCAGCCGATGCAACGATGTGATCGCCCGCTTCGACGATGCACGCCATCGAAGCAAAGACTGCTGCCATACCCGATCCAAATGCGTGGCAATACTCGGCACCTTCCAGCGCAGCCAATCTCTTCTCAAACATGGCAACGGTGGGATTATGAAAACGGCTATAGAGATAGTGATCGGTCTCGTCGGTAAATGCATCAAAGGCTTCTTGCGCTGATGAATATGTAAATCCACTATTGAGAAAGAGCGCTTCCGAAGTTTCGCCAAAACCTGTGCGGGTTAACCCTGCGCGCACTGCATCGGTCTGGCTCTCAACATCCCAATCTGGAGCGGGACGATTATTGCGAGGCTGATATCCCCATGCATCTTTACTCATGTCACAATCTTAGAGGACGATTCGACGCTCTCTCAGAGTTCACTCAGATTGAAGAGATATAGTCAGCGCCATGAGCACACTTGCAATTGAAGTTGAAGGCCTTACCAAGCGGTACGACAATCTCACCGCGGTAAATGGCGCCTCTTTCTCTGTCCCGCGCGGCACGATCTGCGGATTTGTTGGCCCTAACGGAGCTGGCAAAACAACAACAATTCGAATGCTCCTTGGTTTGATTGCACCATCTGCCGGAACCGGCACCGTGCTCGGCCATCCCATCACCGAGCCAGAGAAGTATTTAGCATCTGTAGGCGCGATGATTGAAGGACCTGCCTTCTATCCTGCGCTCACTGGAATTGAAAATCTAAGAGTTCTGGCAACAATGGGTGGAATTCCGATTGACCGCGTCGAAAGCTTGATTGATCTCGTCGGCCTGACAGGTCGCGGTGGCGATAAATACAAGACTTATTCACTTGGAATGAAGCAGCGTCTAGGAATCGCAGCAGCATTACTTCCAAACCCTGCGCTCTTAATTTTGGATGAGCCAACAAATGGTCTCGATCCCGAAGGAATTCAAGAAGTCCGCGATCTGCTCAAGAAGCTTGCAAGTGAAGGCACAACTGTTTTTGTCTCCTCGCACTTACTCTCTGAAATTGAAATCATCTCCGAGTACATCGTGATGTTGCGAAAGGGAGAAGTTGTCTTTGCTGGCTCTATTGAAGACTTACTCTTTAATCAAAAGCCTCTCATCATCGTGAGCACATTAGATTCCAATGATTTAGAACGAGTCGCAGAGATTGCTCGCAGTGAAGGCCACCATGTGACGATTCGCAGTAATCAGGCACATATTGAAGGGCCACACGAGTGGGCTCCTATCCTCAATAAGAAAGCTTTTGAAGCAGGCATCACTCTTGCTCAACTCACACCTACATTGCCTAATCTCGAAGAGACATTCTTTGAGATGACAGGAGGCCGCTAATGTTTAAAGTTTTCTTCGCCGAATGGCGCAAACTCCGCCGCCCGACCTTATTTCTTGGCACCTTCGCAGCAGCGCTCTTCTTCAATGGATTGATCACCTCATTCATCTACCTAATGATCGACTCCCCTCAGGGCAATGGCGATCGTGGCCGAACTATCACCCGTGAGGTGCTCGGGCTGGCAAGCGGCTCAGTCAATGGCTTTGCATCCATTGGTGGGTTACTTGGCATCATCGCACTCTGCGTCTTTGCCGCCCAGAGCGCACAGGAATACACCTACGGCACTCTTCGCAATCTTCTAGTCCGACAGCCTCGTCGCCTTACCTTGTTATTCGGTAAGTACGCAGCGATGAAGAGCTTCGCTCTTTTACTGACAGTGGTAAATGCAATTGTCAGTATTGCAATCTCGGTCTATCTCTCGGATCGCGCCAAGGTTTCAACCGATCTCTGGTTCACATCTGATGGCTGGACCTACATCGGACAGACTCTGGTTAATGTCTATATCTCAATTGTTTTCTATGCGATTATCGGAATCACGCTCGGCATTCTGCTTCGTTCACCGATTTCGGCAATTTCGATTGCACTCGTCTGGATTCTGATCATTGAAAATCTCATCGGCGCAGTGAAGCCTGTGACCTTGGATTGGATGCCAGGCAATCAATTTGCAACGATTGCGCAAGGTGGAACACCAGATATTTCATATTCGCATGCGTTAACTCTTGGAACTTCCTATGTATTGCTTGCGTTTTTAGTCTCATCATTCTTATTTGCAAAGAGAGATGTGGCTAACTAACTCCATCGGGCGCGTTACCCTGCAGAAGTACTAGTTCTCATTTATTCTTCAAGTATGCGCCGCAAGTCAGTGATAGCTCTCGCCCTTATGGGTGCGCTCACCCTTGCCACCACGCCGGCTATAGCTAAACCCAAGCCAACTCTTGCTGAAATCGAGGCAGCCAAGGTGGCAGAGGCGGCGAAGAAGAAGGCGGCAGATGCTGCGGCAAAGAGATTAGCGGCAGCAAATCTCACCCTACGCCAATTGACTGTGAAAGCTAATGCAGCTCGCGCGCTCTATCTCAAGGCACAACAAGAATTAAATGTGGCAACTGCCGCGGCAAATGCTGCAGCAAAATTTGCTGCTGAAACTGCTGCCGAAGTTGCTGAAGCACATCGATCCATCGGCAAGATGGCAGCAAATGCATACATCATGGGTGGCAGCCTTAGCGATATCCAGCCGCTGCTCAGCGCCAATGGCCCACAAGAGATTATGGATCAACTATCAACTCTCAATACTTTGGGAGATCGTAATTCAACTGCGCTCGATAGATTTAAAGCGGCAGAGATTGTTGCTCGAGCAGCAAAGAAGAAAGCAGATGAAGCGCGTGCAATTCAAGCAGTCGCAACCGCAAAGGTAGCTGAAGCAAAGAAGATTGCTGATGATGCGCAAGCCCTTCAGCAGAAGGAAGTAAATAAACTTCGCGCTGTTCAGGATAAGTTGATTGCAGAACTTGCTAAGGCAAAGAATGTTCGCATCACTCTTGAACAACAACGTCAGCTTGCTTTGCTGGAAGAGAGTCAGGCAAACACTGCTACCACAACTATCAATCAAGCAAAGGTCTGGCCTGATCGCGGATTTAAGGGACGTTCAACCATTCGCACAACTGTCGCGCAGCGATTGGCAGCTGTTGCCTTTGCCAAGAAGCAGGTACAGGCGCGCAAGCCATATGTGTGGGGCACACAAGGACCTAATACCTTTGATTGTTCCGGTTTAGTGTATGCCGCCTATAAGTCTGCCGGACTTGGTTGGCCAAATTGGGATCGCCTCAACTCAGCGTTATACGCTGGTTATACCTACCACGTTCCACTTACCCAATTGCAGCCTGGTGACCTTCTCTTCTATTCATATAAAGGTTCAATTTCTACAATTCACCACATCACGATTTATGCGGGAGAAGGCATGATGTGGGAGGCAAATTCAAAGGGTAAGGGTCTGCTTTATTCAAGCATTTACTCGGTTAAAGGTTTGATGCCATTCGGCGGTCGAGTGTAAATAAATGGTTGATGCATCTGTTGCTATTCGCAATGCAGTCAAACCATTTCTTGCCCAATTAGAGGCGGGTGATAATTTTCTTGTTGCTGTCTCTGGTGGCGCCGATTCGTTAGCGTTAGCAGCAGCGCTGCTGCTTGAAGCTAAACCATTGGCGCTCAATGCGATTGCAATTACCGTAGATCATCAACTACAAGAGAATTCAGATATTCAGGCGCTGAAAGTTTCTGAGCAATTAAAGGAGATTGGGTATGGCCAAGTTCTTATTAAGAAAGTTGTGGTCGTTGCTACCGACGGCATCGAAGCTGGCGCTCGTAAGGTACGTTATGAAGCTATTGCGCGAAGTGTGGAAGAATCGAAAGTGACCAAAGTCTTCCTAGGTCATACTCACGGCGATCAAGCTGAAACAGTCTTGCTAGGTCTGGCACGTGGTTCAGGTGCGCGATCTTTATCGGGAATGGCAATTGAAAGCGGAATTTATTGTCGCCCACTCCTCTCACTTACTCGAGAAGTTACCGAACAGGCATGTAAAGAATTTGGTCTTGAGCCTTGGAGCGATCCACATAATTTCGACAATGATTTCACTCGGGTACGTATCCGCCGAGAAATCATTCCGTATTTAGAGGAGAAGTTAGATCCCGGTATTTCACGAGCACTGGTGCGAAGCGCATCCCTCTTGCGCGATGATGCCGATGCTCTCGATCAATGGGCTGAGCGCGAAGGGTCAGATTTAGATTGCCAACGACTTGCTGCGCTGCCAAGAGCGGTACGGACTCGCATCATTCGCAAGGCAGCTCTCGCCGCCGGGGCGACTCCAGGGGAGCTCACCTATGAGCAAATTTCCACGATTGATGCCCTGATTTCCGCGTGGAAGGGGCAGGGGGCGGTCAGCCTCGCCGGCGGTGTGAAGGTTGAGCGTATTTCGGGCAGACTGTCCCTCTCACGGTAGGGGAAAGCGTCCTACTACCTCGACTTACTTAGGAGCGACCCGGTGGATCTTGCAGCAGTTGGAACCGATGTAGAGCGCGTTATCGCAACAGAAGAACAACTCAAGGCGCGCGTAGCAGAGCTTGCAGCTCAAGTTGATGCAGATTACAAAGGTAAGGATGTACTGCTGGTAGGCGTTCTTAAGGGCGCTGTGATGGCGATGGCTGATCTGACTCGTGCAATGCAGACTCATATGCAGATGGATTGGATGGCTGTCTCTTCCTACGGTTCTGGAACAAAGTCATCTGGAGTTGTTCGCATTCTCAAAGATCTTGATACCGATGTCACCGGACGCAATGTTTTGATTGTTGAAGATATCGTCGATACCGGACTCACCCTTTCATGGCTTAAGGCAAATCTTGAATCTCGCGGCGCAGCTGATGTTCAGATTCTTACCATCCTCCGCAAGCCAGAGGCAGCCAAAGTTGAAGTTGATGTGAAATATGTAGGCTTCGATATCCCTAAAGACTTTGTTGTTGGATACGGATTAGATTTCGATGAGAAATATCGCAACCTTTCATTTATCGGTGTGCTCGCAAAGCACATGTACGAATAAGGCTAATTGATGAGCAACGATAAAAAGATGAAGAATCCATTGAAGAAAATTGCACCACAAAAAAGCGCAAAACCTGCGGGCAAGCAAGAGCCAAAGACTCGTGCACAGAAGATATTTCGTGGACCGCTTTTTTGGATTGTGATTGCAATTTTCGCCGTAACAATCTTTGGCCAGATTTCGAGCGCATCTAATCGATACACGCTCATCACAACTTCTCAGGCGCTCGATGTAATCGCGCAATCAGAGGTCCAATCTGCAACTCTGATTGATAAGAGCCAGAAGATTAAGTTGATTCTCAAAGACGGTAAGACCATCAAGGGATCTTCTAAAGTTGAGGCTTCTTATGTAATTCGCCAAGAGCCAACAATCGTTGATGCGCTGACGGCAAACCCACCAGTTAAGGGCTGGGATGTAGAGGTTCCAACGCAATCAATCTTCATGTCGATCCTCTTCTCCTTCGGTCCAATCTTGATTATTGGCCTCTTACTCTTCCTCATGCTCAGTGGAGCACAGGGCGGAAACCGAGTATTTAGCTTCGGAAAATCACGGGCAAAGCTACAAAATCCAGATGTTCCACAGAATACTTTTGCAGATGTTGCCGGAGCCGATGAAGCAATCGGAGAACTAGAGGAGATCAAGGACTTCCTCTCTGATCCAAGCAAATATCAACTCCTCGGTGCAAAGATTCCGAAGGGCGTTTTGCTCTTCGGTCCTCCGGGAACCGGAAAGACTCTCCTTGCTCGCGCAGTTGCAGGTGAAGCAAAAGTTCCTTTCTATTCAATCTCAGGTTCTGATTTTGTTGAAATGTTTGTTGGTGTTGGTGCAGCACGTGTGCGCGATCTCTTTGCCCAAGCAAAAGCAAATGCACCGGCAATCATCTTTGTCGATGAAATCGATGCAGTCGGTCGTCAACGTGGCACCGGTATGGGTGGTGGCCATGACGAGCGTGAGCAGACTCTCAATCAGCTACTTGTTGAGATGGATGGTTTTGAGGCAAATGGTCAGGTCATTCTGATTGCTGCAACAAACCGACCAGATGTCTTGGATCCGGCTCTACTTCGTCCAGGTCGATTTGATCGCCAGATTCCAGTCGATCGTCCAGATCTCAAGGGTCGCGGAGATATTCTTAAGGTCCATGCGAAGAACAAACCAATCTCAGACGATGTGGATTTAGTTGCATATGCCCGACGTACACCCGGATTTACTGGTGCAGACCTTGCAAATGTTCTCAATGAAGCTGCGCTACTTACTGCTCGTGAAGGTAAGAAGGCAATCAATAATCGCGAACTCGATGAAGCTATCGATCGTGTGATGGCAGGTCCACAACGTAAGACTCGATTGATGTCAGAGGAAGAGCGTCGCGTTACTGCCTATCACGAAGCAGGGCACGCACTTGTTGCTCGCGCACTTCCACATACAGATCCAGTACACAAGGTGACGATCATGCCTCGCGGTCGCGCTCTTGGATACACAATGGTCTTGCCCGATGAAGATAAGTACTCAACCACGCGTAATCAATTACTCGATCAGTTGGCGTACTCGCTTGGTGGACGCGCAGCGGAAGAGTTGATCTTCCACGACCCATCTACTGGCGCTTCTAACGATATTGAAAAAGCGACTGCTCTCGCTCGCGCTATGGTCACTCAATATGGAATGACCGAGGCGATTGGGGCAATCAAGCTAGGCGCTGACTCATCCCAGCCATTTATCGGGCGTGAATACGGCCATCAGCGCGACTACTCAGAATCTGTGGCCGCGACTATCGATGCTGAGATTCGTAAGTTGATTGAAAATGCTCACCAAGAGGCCTTCGATATCTTGGTTGCTAACCGCGAAACCTTAGATGCCATGGTGGTAGTTCTTCTTGAAAAAGAGACTATTAACAAGGAAGAGATTGCTGAAATCTTCAGCAACGTCATTATGTGGCCAGAGCGTCCAAAGTGGACCGGTTCGCTGACCCGTATTCCTTCAGATATTCCACCAGTTGCTCTCACCGAGAAGGTGGCAGCAGTTGAAATTGATGAAGAAAGTACAAAGCCAAAGCGTCCACGTCGTGTGAAGAAGGCTACTGAGGAATGAGTGATATCAGTTCAATCTCCATGAATCCCGAAGATGGTCGCGCGCAAGCGCCATTCGATCAGGAACGTGCAGAGCGAGCTGTCCGCGAATTACTTCTTGCGATAGGTGAAAATCCTGAACGAGAAGGTTTGCTAGATACACCAGCGCGTGTGGCGCGAGCATTTAAAGAGAACTTTGAAGGGCTTTATCAGCGCCCAGAGGATGTTCTTACAACGACTTTTGATATCGGTCACGAAGAGCTAGTAATCATTCGCGATATTGAAGTTTTTTCACATTGCGAACACCACCTTACGCCATTTCACGGGGTTGCCCATGTTGGTTACATTCCAAGTGGAAAGATTACTGGTCTATCAAAAGTTGCTCGCCTAGTAGATCTTTATGCGCGACGCCCACAAGTTCAAGAGCGCCTCACAACTCAAATCGCAGATGCCATGGTTGAAATTCTTAAGCCGATGGGTGTAATTGTGATCATTGATTGCGAACATCTCTGCATGTCGATGCGCGGTGTGCGCAAATCACAAGCGCGCACAACTACTTCAGCCGTCCGCGGAGTCTTACGCGATCCAGCCACCCGCGCTGAAGCAATTAGCTTGATCACAAATCGGTAGCCACTATGTTGGTTATGGGAATTCTCAACGTCACACCAGATTCCTTTGCTGATGGCGGAAAACATTTCACCTTCGAGCACGCAGTTCAACGGGGCCTGCAGATGATTGAAGAAGGCGTAGATATCATCGATATTGGTGGTGAATCGACTCGTCCTGGAGCCGAGCGAGTTTCGGCAGAGGAAGAAGAACGCCGTGTACTACCCGTTATCAAAGCACTTGTAGGTAAAGGCGCTGATATCAGTATCGACACAATGCGCGCATCAACTGCTCGATTAGCAGTGAAAGCGGGTGCAGTGATTGTCAACGATGTCAGCGGTGGCGCTGCCGACCCAGATATGTTCTCCACAGTTGCCGACCTCAATTGCAAATACACCTTAATGCATTGGCGAGGTCACTCTAAAGAAATGAACTCGCTTGCTCAATACGATGATGTCGTCAAAGAAGTTATTCAAGAAGTTACTCTTCAACTGGATAAAGCGCTTGCTGCTGGAATCAAGCGTGAAAATATCGTCTTAGATCCAGGTCTTGGTTTTGCTAAAGATGCTGAACATAACTGGGAGATTCTTAATCGCCTAGAAGAGTTCACCGCGCTTGGTTATCCAGTTCTGATTGGCCATTCACGAAAGCGATTTATTGGCGGAGATACCCCTGATGAGCGTGAAGCAGGGACGTTGAAGATTTCGGAATCTCTTGTTGGCAAAGGGATTTGGGCGGTACGTGTCCATAGCGTCGCTCCTCACGTAGAGTTGGTGAAGTGATGAGCGACAAGATCTCAATCAAAAGCATCAAGGGCTTTGGCTATCACGGCGTCTTTGATTTCGAAAAGCGCGATGGTCAAGATTTTTATGTGGACCTCGACATTGAGGCAGATCTGACCGCGGCATCTCTGACTGACAATCTTGCTGATTCCATTGATTACAGCCTCCTGACCGCGATAGCTAAAGAAGCTATTGAAAAATTGCAATTTGATCTCATCGAACGCCTCGCTGGATTTATTGCAGATACGATTAAAGATAACTTCCCATCCATTCAAAAGATTGCCGTAACAGTGCATAAACCATCTGCGCCAGTGCAAGAGAGCGTGACTGATATTGCAGTAACGATCGTCCGATGAAGCGCTGCGTAATCGGCGAAAGGAGATAGTCCGATGAAGGCAGTCATTGCATTAGGTGCGAATATCGGAAATCCTAAAGAACAGATGGATATCGCCATCGCGCTCTTGCGCGAATCCCTTGAAGTTACTGCTGTATCTTCATATTTCACGACTGCGCCAGTAGGTGGCCCAGAGCAACCTGACTATCTCAACGCAGTATGCATTGCAGAATCTGAATTGCCTGCGGCAGAACTCTTAGCGCTTCTCCATGGAATCGAGAAAACGCTTGGTCGAGAGCGGATTGAACATTGGGGCCCTCGCACAATGGATCTTGATCTCATTCAATATGGCTCGATATTGAGCTATGCCGAAGAATTGATACTGCCTCACCCACGAGCTCACGAGCGCCGTTTCGTTTTAGAGCCATGGGCAGAGATAGATCCAGAGGCGCTCCTACTCACACATGGAAAGATCTCTGAACTTTTGGCGCAACTGCCATAAGCCTTTAGACTGAAGTCACTGTCTGCCCGGTACCTGAAAGGACTGGAGCCATGAAGGTAGTAACCAATGCACAAGAGCTTCCTTCTGCCTGCGCTTTTATCCCAACCATGGGAGCGCTCCATGCAGGTCATGGCTCACTCTTTACATTAGCTGCTCAGTATTCAGATCATGTCGTCGCGAGTATCTATGTCAATCCTCTTCAATTCGAAAACAAAGAAGATTTAGAAAAGTATCCACGTACACCAGAACGCGATATTGAATTAGCCGAGCAATATGGGGTCACACATCTTTGGCTGCCCACCTACGAAGAGATTTACCCAGAAGGATTTACCCAACATTTAGCAGGGCCTATCTCGAAGTTATATGAGGGCGCATCACGAGCAGGCCATTTTGACGGAGTGGTGACGGTAGTTCGCAGACTATTCGATTTGGTAAAGCCAAAATTCGCAATCTTTGGTGAGAAAGATTTTCAGCAGTTGACTCTTGTCAGAGAAATTGCAGATGAGGTTGAAATCATTGCCGCGCCAATTATTCGCGAGAGCGATGGATTAGCAATGTCATCGCGCAATGTTCGACTCGATGAAGCAGGTCGGTTCGCTGCGAGAGTTATTTCAAGGGCTCTACGTGATTCTCATTCAGAGGAAGAGCTCCGTGCAATCTTGGCTAGCGAACCGCTCTTCACTTTGGACTATGCCGATTACATTGATGAGCAGACCTTTCTGCCTCCAACAAAATCGACCCAATCTACGCGTGCAATAGTTGCCGGTTGGGTAAATGGCATCCGTTTGCTCGACAATATGCCAGTGAAGAGCGAGCAGCGATAATGAAGTTACTAGCCCCAGCCCCAGGGTGGACTGCAACTGCCGATGTGATCGTTGTTGGATCAGGTATTGCAGGTCTGACTACTGCACTTCAATGTCGCACATATGGACTCTCAGTTCTCCTTGTTACCAAAGCTCGCGTTGATGAGGGTTCTACAAAATGGGCTCAAGGTGGCATTGCGGCGGCGTTAGGTGAAGGCGACTCTCCAGAGGAGCATTTAACAGATACTTTAGAAGCGGGAGCTGGTCTCTGCGATGTCTCTGCAGTTCGAGTTCTGGTCACTGAAGGACCAGAAGCAGTTCGTAAGTTAATCGAACGCGGTGCGAAGTTTGATACCGAAGACTCTGGTGAGATTTCTTTAACGCGTGAAGGTGGCCACCACCGCAATCGCATTATTCACGCAGGCGGTGATGCAACCGGTGCTGAAGTTTCACGTGCGCTACTAGCTGCGGTACATAACGATCCTGAAATTGAAGTTGTCGAACACGCACTTGTACTTGATGCCCTTAAGGATGCAGATGGAGAAGTGTGCGGTGTAACGCTTCACGTCATCGGCGCCGGAAGCCGTGACGGAGTTGGCCGTGCACTTGCTAAAGCGGTAGTTCTTGCAACTGGTGGACTCGGTCAAGTATTTGCACAGACAACCAACCCATCGGTTTCTACCGGAGATGGAGTTGCTCTCGCACTACGTGCTGGAGCCAAAGTTGCCGATGTTGAATTCATTCAATTTCATCCAACTGTTTTATGGCTAGGTGATAACTCACAAGGACAACAACCTCTGATTAGTGAAGCGGTTCGTGGTGAAGGTGCGTATCTCTTGGATGACAAGGGCAATCGATTTGTGCAAGGTATTCATCCCTTGGCAGAGCTTGCTCCGCGAGATGTCGTGGCAATCGCAAGTATGCGAGTCATGAACGAAACCGGCGCTCATCATGTCTGGCTAGATGTACGCCATATTGACGGCTTTGAAAAACGCTTTCCAACAATCTATGCCTCCTGCCTTTCTCATGGCATAGACCCAATGAAGGAATTGATTCCTGTTGCTCCAGCTTCTCATTACGCATCCGGCGGTGTGCGGGTAGATCTCAACGGGCGCACTAGCGTTCCGGGCCTCTACGCATGCGGAGAGACTGCATGTTCGGGTGTTCACGGAGCTAACCGTTTGGCCTCTAATTCACTTCTTGAAGGCTTGGTATTTAGCGCCCGCATTGCAGCTGATATTGCAGCACACACGCCAGAACCGGGAGCGCCCATCGAGAACTCATCGCGTGAGATTTTGCTTGATCCGAAGGTTCGGATTGATTTACAGCAATCAATGAGCCGTGGAGCTGGCGTACTCCGTTCATCGGATTCGCTATTGAAGACAAGTGCGGATCTGACACGGATAGAGGATCGCCGTAGCACGGAACCATGTGTTGAAGCATGGGAGGCAACCAATCTCTTCCAGCTTGCTCAAGCAATTTTGAAGGCAGCTCTTATTCGTCAAGAAACACGTGGCTCACATTGGCGGGAAGATTTTCCTGAGAGTAGCGACAGATGGCGAACTCGCATTGTGCAGCAATTAGACCAGAGTGGATCTTGGAGTACTGGATTTCAGGAAGTTGGTGACAAGTGATTGATAGAGAATTGATTGAACGAGCCATTGCCGAAGATTTGCAAGGTGGAGAAGACATCACATCAACATCAACAATTTCTAAAGATGCCATCGCCACCGCCGATTTTGTCACGCGAAAGGCCGGAGTCCTCGCCGGTATCGAAATGGTCAAAGCGACCCTAGAAGAAGTTGGTCTCTCCGATATCGATGTAGTGATGCAAGATGGTGATGCGATTGCCCCTGGTGATGTTCTACTAACGGTCACAGGTAACACACGCGCGATATTGTTGGCAGAGCGAACCGCCCTTAACTTTGTCGGACACCTCAGCGGAATAGCAACAGAAACATCGAAGTGGGTTAAGGCCGTTGCTGGCACGCACTGCTTAGTGCGTGATACTCGAAAGACAACCCCGGGATATCGCCAATTAGAGAAGTACGCAGTGCGCATGGGTGGTGGAACTAACCATCGTATGTCTCTCTCTGATGCTGCGTTGATTAAAGATAACCACATCGCAGCGGCTGGGGGAGTCTCACAGGCGTTCTCAGCAGTGCGCAGCGCTTATCCCAGCGCTCCAATCGAAATAGAAGTAGATACGCTTGATCAATTACGGGAAGTCCTACCGCTTAAGCCCGATCTCGTTCTCTTAGACAACATGTCTCCCGCGTTCTGCGCCGAAGCAGTGGAAATCGCTGCTGGAGCCACAAAGTTGGAGGCATCCGGTGGCATATCAATTGTAAATGCAAAAGCTTATGCCGAGTCAGGCGTTGATTACATTGCTATCGGCGCCCTCACACATAGCGCAGCGGTTTTAGATATCGGTCTAGATTTGAGAGCGGAGTAGCGATGCTATTAACTGTCGACGTTGGAAATACAAATACTGTCCTTGGAATCTTTGAGGGCGACCAACTCATTAAGTCTTGGCGTGTAAAAACTGACCCGCGCACAACTGCAGATGAACTCTGGCTCCAATTCAACGCACTCGTTACCGGATATAAATTGACCGGACTCTCTATCTGTTCGACCGTGCCGGCAACTTTGCGAGAGTTGCGCACCATGATCAATACATATTTTTCAGAGTTGCCTACGACCATTGTCGAACCAGGGACAAAGACTGGTGTTCAGCTTTTAGTTGATAACCCAAAGGAAATCGGTGCAGACCGCATCGTTAATACTTTGGCGGCTCACACCTTGTATGGTGGTCCAGCAATTGTGGTTGACTTTGGAACTTCAACAAACCTTGATGTGGTCTCACCAAAGGGTGAATTTCTTGGTGGTTCACTTGCACCAGGTATTGAAATTTCTGTCGATGCACTGGCATCACGTGCTGCGCAGCTACGAAAAGTCGAGCTCATTCGCCCAAAGAATGTCATTGGAAAAAACACAGTCGAAGCGCTGCAATCAGGAACCATCTTTGGATTTGCAGGACAGGTCGATGGACTCGTTGATCGCATCACGGAAGAGCTTGCTCGTGACTATGAAGATGCGCCTACTGTCATTGCCACCGGAGGTCTGGCTCCATTGATTATCGGCGTAGCCGAGACAATCGATGAATATGAGCCTGATTTAACACTTATAGGCCTGCGATTGATTCATGAGAAGAATCGCTAAAGGTAGACTCCACCCACTATGA
>CAZNEQ010000006.1:0-26784 GCA_964572265.1 uncultured Candidatus Planktophila sp. | reverse complement strand
AGTGAGAATCGTGGCAGAGATTGACCATATCTGAGGGATAAAACGTCAGCGGCGAGAACTAGAATCGCACCATGAGTTGGTTTGCTAATTTCAAAGCTAAGCGCGCTGCCAAGAAGGCTGCAAAGGCACATGCCTATGCACTAGCCGAATGGCGCGAAGATGTCGCTACTCTCGAAAGAATCATCACGGTAATCACCGCCGCTAGCAACGGTGAAGACTCTGTTCCCAATACCTTGATGCAACAGCCAGGTGAACACACCCTCTGGAGCGGTACCGGAATCTTCCACGAGACCGGCCGCACTCCTTCGCAATATGCGGGCGGTTCAACCGGAGTCAGTATTCCTGTCGGAGGCGGTGTTCGATTTAAAGTCGGAGCACAACGCGGAACTATTATCCCTGGTGCTGAAATGCAGATGGATAAAGATCAGGGCGTCGTAATGCTGACCAATGAGCGCCTTGTCTTCGTTGGACCAGTAAAGAGTCAAGAATGGAAGTTCGATAAGTTGTTGATGCTTTCAACCACCGATGATGAATCCGATTACTTCATCAGCGTTTCTAACCGAAAGAGTACCTCCGGTGTCAGATTCGATGTGGCAACTGGTCGTGAATTCAACCGCTTCTTAGGGGCTGCAACCGCAGCAAACGAACATGGCTTTGCCAAAGTGCTTGATGAACTTGAATCGCTGAAGAAGCAGGCGTTATCTCAAGAGCCAAAGTTAGTCTTACCTGCAGCTCCCCGCGCAATTACACAGTAGCCGGCAGGGTTAAGTCAGAGAAGGCAATGAGGGCGATTGCCGCTGCAATCAGAACTGCTGCAATCAGAATCGACAACTTCGTTCCACATCTCTGCGGCAATCCCGTAATCCCGCTGATGTGATCTTCCTTCATATCTTTAATCACATTGATGAAGTGCGCTGCAGTACCAATCAAGGCACCTCCCAGCCACATCCACAGCGGTGGAGCCATCCCTTTTGAGAGCGCCATACATGAGGGCAATGCGCCGAATGCAACCGCATATGGCAACCACGAAAATACATTGAACTTGAAGAAGAGGTTGTATGAGAGAGCCCAGCCGATAGCAAAGACTGATAGCCCTCCCCCAACAAATCCCAATGGTCCGAGGAGATTGATAATCAGCGCCAGAACTGTTGCGATACGTAACGAGTTCTGCAATAACTTGGTCGTGATCATCTCTGAAACGAGCGGTTTATTCAATCGGTTATGGGCAAGGTCGTCGCGATAATCAATCAGATCATTACTCCAGCCCACGACTAATTGCCCACAGAAAACACCTGCGGCGATCACGATGGATGGACCTTCCCACCAAAACAACTGTGCGAAGTAGTAGCTCACTGATGTCACAAGAACTGTGGGACCAAAGTGAGAGGCGCGAGCTAAGCCAACAACTGTGGTGAGTAATCTCTTCACAGATGCGACTGTACTCCTTTACTTGCGGTGTGCGGCCTTTGAGAGATAGAGAGCAAAGACGAGTGCGATAACAATTCCAGCGTTCAGGCCCATCTCGTACATCGAGCGACGAAAAGCCTCATCAGATTTCGTTGACTCAAGGGTCAGTGCGGCGCCAACAGTAAGGATATGTCGCACTGCTGCAATAACACCGATAATCAAGAACTTATCGAGCTGAAAGACTCCGTCAGTAAAACGTGAGATAACCGTGCGGAGAATTTCTAGAATGATGACAATAAAGAGAATGTCATTGACGCCCTGAATCATTCCATTGGGAAAGAAAGGGGCGGTCTCCATTAGTCGTTTAACGCTGAAGAAGAATGCTCCGACACCGATCACAAAGAGTGATATCGCAAGAACGGCATGGAAGAGATCTTCAACTAAATCAACGAGTTTTACCGGGATGATAGATGTCTCGACATCAAGGTTTTCTTTTTTCTTCATACATAAAAGTACAGGTGGTGCGACAGGTGCGCTACTTCAACTGGCACTTAGGGCAGAAGTGCGATGAGCGATTACCGAATGCAATACGCCTAATCTGTCGTCCGCAGCGTGGGCACGGCTCACCCTCTTGACCATAAGCGGCAAGCGAAGTCTCAAAGAATCCACTCTCGCCATTGACGTTGATATACATCGCATCAAAGGATGTTCCACCTACCTCAACGGCTTCAGCCATTACCTCTATTGCGGCATCAACTAGCGCACCGATTTTCCGCACCGATAGCTCATTGGCAGGCACTTCCGGATGTATCCGAGCCCGCCATAAAGATTCATCAGCGTAGATGTTTCCCACACCGCTCATGATCTCTTGATTTAAAATCACCGATTTAATTGCTGCCTTGCGAGATTTCATGTCAGCAATCACTGCATCTCTATCAAAGGCAGCATCAAAAGGATCGACCGCAATATGCAACGCTGAGGTCGGCACACCATCGTGCATCTCTTCCACCGACAACCACCCAAAGGTGCGCTGGTCGCTATAGACCAACTCTTGTCGCTTCAACCCTTTCTTCAGTGCAAACCGCGCCCGCACATGCCCCGGCTCTGCTCGGTCTTTGCGGGGAAATAAAAATTGCCCCGACATACCCAGGTGCGCTACCAACGCTTGATCGCGATCGAGCACAAACCACAAAAACTTGCCGCGGCGATTGACTGACTTAATCCGCGCACCGACTACGGCGCCAAGTGGCCCAAGAGATGCTGGCTTTAATACCCTAGGGTGTAAACCTTCTACGCCAGTGAAGGTGAAGCCAGTTGTAAATTGCGCCAGTCCCCTGCGAACAGTCTCAACTTCAGGTAACTCTGGCACGCCCTAAGTGAATTACATTCCGTATAACTCTGCAATTTGTACACAAACGAAATGGCCCCGGGCGACTAACCCCAGGGCCATTAAGTGTGCGTCTCTCTGGTGGGATTTGAACCCACGACCTCCCTCCTAGTCAAGGGGGCGCTCTATCCACTGAGCTACAGAGAGACGTAGCCGAAAGTTAGAGCAGTCGAAAGAAATTTTCGGTAGGTGAAATTTCACCTGTGGATTCCTTTTGCTTGCGAGAATCCGAGTTCTTGATATTGTTTAGTCACCTAGTCAAGGGGGCCTTCGCTATAAAGCGGATGAGCTACAAAAACCCGCAGAGAAATCTGCGGGTTTTGCTTTCTTCCGGAACTTGTCACCCCACCCCCATAGCCTTACAACCATGATCAAGAACATCCTCTCCGCCCTACGCCAAGCCCGCATCGATAACGAGCTGCAAGAGATCCTCACCGAAGGCAACCGCACCCGCGAGAGCGCCAACACCATCCGTGAATTCCTCCTCAAGGTCCTGCAGGAAGATATCGATGGCAGAGAGAAGTTCAATGACGAGATCCTGCAAGAGGCAGCTGAACTCATCGAAGAACTCGGCCCCGGTGCCTTCTACTGGATGGCAGATATCGCAGTACAGATGACTGTTCTCGCCCAATGCGCACTACGAGATATACCTACCAATGTGGAGGCAGAGCTAGGCAAGGATGCGAGTGCGGCGGAGATTGTTAAGTGCGTGGTGGTTATTTAGTTAGTAGCCGAAGACATGTACTGATTCGACATCGATTGGATCTGTAGTTTCCGCAAAGAATGCCCCGACTCGATTGAGAACTGTTGAATAAATCTTTTGTCTTGCTCCTGCTTTTGTGACTCGTATTTGAGGCACCAACAGAAATAGATGATTTGCAGAAGGACAGATGTGTGTCTTCCAAACATCCAGCAAATCCATATTGTTAGCTATAGTTTTGCCTCGTTCGACTTCCACAATGATTCCGCCGCCCGGAATTTCCTTATAGAAGTCAGGGCGAATTCCTGGAACATTTATATCCGAGAAAAGTCCCTTCTTTTCAGAAGCAAAGCCAAGGGATTCCAAGCAGGGCGTGATTGCTTCTTGAATTCTGAGACTAGAGGCTCCGAAAATATGGGCAGATTCAATAGCACTACTCACTGATTTTTCCTCGAGTATGCCTTTTAGTGAAAGGGCTACCGAAAGCACATTCTCGTATTGTGAGATCACCGGAGTTCGTAGTCGCTGAAAACTATGAAACTCAATTGCGCCCATTTTGGCAGCTTAATTGAGCAGGGCACCAGAAGCTAGCCCTTCAGTGGTCATTATTGGTGCGTCGATCCCACCATTTGTCAGTCCTCCTACCTATTATTCAGTGCGGAGGAACGATGACAATAAAGAAGCGTGTTTATAAAGAGCCTACAAACCCTGTTGGAACAGTTGCAGAGCTGTTCGCAGGCGTTGGTGGGTTTCGCATAGGTCTTGCCGCCGCCGGATGGAAGACCGTTTTCTCGAATCAATGGGAACCATCCACAAAAGTCCAACATGCTTCAGATGTATACCTTGCCCGCTTTGGCGAAGAGGGCCATAGCAATGAAGATATTTCCAAAGTTGAGAAACTTCCCAAGAAAGTAGATTTACTTGTTGGCGGATTCCCTTGTCAAGATTATTCAGTCGCAAAGACACTCAATACATCTAAAGGTCTCAGAGGTAAAAAGGGTGTTCTCTGGTGGGAGATTCTTCGACTCGTTTCACAGCACCAACCAAAATTTATTTTTCTCGAAAATGTCGATCGACTATTGAAGTCTCCGTCATCCCAGCGCGGCCGTGACTTTGCAGTCATGCTCAACACTCTTGGCGAAGAAGGCTATGAGATTGAGTGGCGTGTGGTAAATTCAGCTGAGTACGGATTTCCGCAACGTCGTATTCGCGTATTTATAGTCGCACGCAGGAAAAAATCAGGGAAGAAAGATCCGAAGCAGATAATTCTCAAGTCAGGCATTCTCGCCCGAGCCCTTCCAGTTCAATCTACTGAGAACGACGTTACACAAATTGATTTGACCGACGATGCTGATGTCATTTCCTCCAAGTTCAACAAGGGCTTAGATAAGAGCCCCTTTCTTACAGCTGGATATTTTGCAGATGGCATTGCATACACGCTCAAAACTCAGGCGAAAGAGAGTTCTGAGAAGTCAGTCCTAGGTGATGTTCTTCAAAAGGATTCAGAAGTCCCAAATGAGTACTGGGTATCTCCAACAAGATTAAAGGATTGGAAATACCTGAAAGGCGCCAAGAGCATCGAACGCGAACACAAAAGTTCTGGAACAAAGTACAACTACGCGGAGGGAAAAATGGCATTCCCGGATCTCCTGACGAACCCTAGCCGCACGATTCTTACCGGCGAAGGCGGAACAACTCCATCCCGCTTTAAGCACATCATTCAAACGAAAAACGGTTGGCGTAGACTTACGCCAATCGAGCTCGAACGACTCAATGGCTTCCCAGACGACTGGACGAAGTTTGATCAAAATGGAAATGTGATATCCGATGGAAAACGCGCATTCTTTATGGGAAATGCACTTGTGATTGGTCTTGTTGAAAAAGTTGGGAAAGTTATTGCATCGGAAATAGGGAATTAGTAATAGACAATCTCACCGCGTTTACTCCGAGAGCCTTCAACCTTGGCGGGCTTGACAAAATAATTTAATGGAGGCGCAATCGAAGCAATCAGTAAAGGTGTGGTCAAGTGAGTTCGCATTGCCCTCAAATGTTTGACATATCGCTCATATGTGCCGACGGCGCCATCAAATGCGCCTTTCTCCTTTAGCCCTTGACTAGCGACAATCACGATTCCAACCCCTTCGCCGATATCAACTTGCTTGGGAAGGTAATTAACTTCAGCTGCAAGAACAGGCTTCATTAAGTTCCATGCTGCTGCCTCCCCATGATTAAAGGCAACCTCAATCGCCACGCCAGTAATAGTTCCATCATGTCGGGACACCGACTTGGAAAAATCTAGGGTCCAAGCTGATTCACTCTTTGCCGTGTAGCCCTGGGCGGAAAACAAATTTGTCTGCGGAATCCAGTCCAGCTTGGTTAGACGTTCATCCAGAAGGTAATTGATTGCTTTACTCAAGCTTTTAGTTATTTCTCCCGAGTTGTTTATATCGGCATGGACTGACGCAACTTCTTCTTCACTTACCTCAAATACCGCTTGTTGAATCTCCGACCATAGAGTTGAAAGTTCCGGAACCGACTTCAAAATTTCAATTGCAAATCTGTGGGAGTAGAGGCTTTCGAATTCCATGCGTAGCACCTGTTCATGAAGCGAAATTGATGTCGCAATTGTAAGCCTCATTAATTGATAAACAAGGTAGTAACCGAGATTTCTTTTGCTATTTCATTTGCCTTAAAGGCTATTTAGAGAAAAAGTAAGTCCCCAGCGATTAGGGCCGCCGAGGACTAACTTTTTCTTTCTCCCATCACTCCTTGTGATTGTCGAGAAAGGAGGAGTTATGAACAATGAAATAATAATGTTTACAGTTGATATTGCAAGAAAAAAAATGATCGATTTTAGAACTACTTTTAGTAGGATTTTAAGACGAAGTACCCCAGCGGCTTTGCTTGCTAGGCGTCAATAAGAAGATCAAGTTCACAATCGGAACCAGCATCCACCATCCCGCATGATCCGTGTCGTGCATACGGCGGATAGTCACTGTGACACCTGGAATGAAGAGCAGGATTGTTACGACATCACCCAACATATTTCCTGGAATGAAGATATCGATGATGCTGGCACCGAGACCGACAAGCCAATTGAAGAGCACGAAATACCAGAACTGGCGACGGGTGGCTACGCCCTTAACATCCAAAGACTTGCCAAGAGTTGCAATATTGATATCAAAGAAGTTCTTCATCTGAAAATCTTACTGGTGTTAACGAGAGTTTTGAGCGAGGAAAGTCAGAATCTGTTCTGCGTAGTTTGAGGGCAATTTTGGACTGTGCGCTCCGCGGGCTACTCGCCAATAGACAATCGGGGCTGCGCATGAAGTTAACTTCTGCACCGTTGTCTCTTGCCCTGGGATGGTGGGATCGAAATCCTTCTTACCGAAAGCAACGGATGAGAATTTAGGTGCAACACACTGATTTACCTTTGCAACGCGATTGAGGGTCTCAACGGCGCTGGTATACCTATGGAAATTGAGCTCTCCCCCATCAATCTTGATGGTGGGGTCGGCAACGCCATGGATATGAAGGAGTGCAAAGGGGTTTGCGCTGGTGCACTCTGAATCAACGTCCATCGCACCCGCTAATGAAACAACACCGGCGACCTTGCCCGTCTTGCAGGCATAGGCAAGTGACATAAATGCACCATTACTATGTCCAACAAAGTAGATGCGATCTCTGTTAACTGGATGCTTGGCATCAATCTCATCAATCAACGAATCCAAGTATGCGATGTCATCGACATTGGTTCCGGGCTTCTGGCAACATGCCTTTGCGGCATTCCAGACACGGCGACCATCTTTGCCCACTGTTCCATCAGGAGCGATGTAGATCATTCCAAGTTTCTTAGCCACCGGTGCCAACTTCATGTAATTCTCTTGGTGCGCACCACTAGTGGATGCGCTGTGAAGCATGATCAGTAAAGGTGCTGGCTGAAAAGATTCAGAGGGCAGATGTACCGAGACCGGCCTATCGCCACCGACGACGAAGTAATTGCTCGCCGCCTCAGCCGGAACCGTTGCCAATGCTGACGCTAGGACGACAGCAGAGAGCAACAAGGGGCGAATTCTCACCCGCGTAATCTAGCGGATTACTTGATGCCGGTTATCGTGATGTTGCGAGCGAGCACGGTCTCATTTTGAGTATCTGTGGCTGCAAACTTCATCGTGATCGTACAAATTCCATTGGTGATGCCTGCAATCGTGGCTTGGGTATATGTTCCCGCGCTCGTTGCATACGGTCCAACTCCTGTTACAGAACAGACAGTTGGAGTGGAGTTAGTAAAGGTCAAGAGATCGCCAAGGCTATTGAGTGAACCATTAGATGGACCATCTACGTATGAGACACCTGCGACGAAGAGGCCGGGAGTCTTTCCGGAGAGTGCTGATGACCATCGACTCAAGCGCACAGTCATATTTGCCTTGTTGATGGTGATGTTCCTAGTCAATGTTGGAGCAGCTGCCCAGCCATCATTTCCTGCTTGAACCGCTTGCAAGGTGCAGATGTTGCCATTGCCCTTTGCGCCTGCTGCACCCTTAACGCTGTAAGAAGAACCGCTTGCAGTGACGGTACAAACATCCGGTGTTGTGGTCGTGAGGGTCACCGCAAGTCCCGATGTTGCTCGAGGCGCAAGGATCGCTGTCTGTGCAAATCCGATTGCAGATGGAGTAGACATTCCAATCGCCTGTGCAACATTGGCACCAGGTTGTGGTGAAACAAGTTTTGAAACAACTGTGCTGAATGTCAGCGATGTTGGAAGCCAATACTGAGTTCCCGCAAATGTTGCGCTGATGGTGCATGTGCCGTTCCAGAGTGCTTTAACAACTGCACGAGTATGAGAGGTTGCAGAACCAACAAACGATACGTTCTCAACCTTACAGATTGATGGCGTGCGAGAGACCAACGTCATCGCCGCTGTGTCTGTTACTTGTTCGTTCAGAGTTGGCTGAGCAGAGCTGCTTACTTGAAGATCAAGATTTGCGCCCTCTACTGTTACTGCGCTGCCCCACGTAGGTCTAATAACCGTTGATTCCTTGCGCAAGGTGATGGTGCGAGAAACTGCCGAAGCAGGCGCGTAAACATCGTTTCCGACCTGACTTGCTTGGATCGAACAGTAGGCATTGCTGGAAGTTGTATATGGCTTCACGTAACTCAATACCGAAGTGGTCTCCCCTGCAGTTACTTCACATACTGTAGGAGTAGTGCTCTTCAAAGTTACAGGTAGCCCCGAAGTAGATGTAGCAATCAATTGGGTTAACGGACCGCCAAAGAACCTTGATGCCACAGGGTTAAAGGTGATTGTCTGAGCTACGCGTACAAAGCGAAGTGATCGAGTCACCGGTGTAGCCGCAGCCCAGCGATCATCTCCAGCCTGAGTTGCTTGAAGCTGACAGGTATTGAGATCGCCAGTGATTCCTGCTGCAGCTGATACTGAGTACTTACCGCTTCCATCTTGTGCAACGGTACAGACCGCTGGAGTAAGCGATGAGATAGTGACTGCAAGGCCTGAAGTCGCTGTCGCAGTCAATGCAACGCTCTTATCGGATGCTGAGTTCACTGGCTGAACGAAGTTAATGGCTTGCGCAGCACTAGCACCTGGCTGTGGTGTTGTGATGCCCGAAATAGTGGTGCTCACTGTTGAAGTTGATGGCAACCAATAACTGTTTCCAGCAAATGAGATTTGGATCTGACAAGAGCCGTTAAAGAGAGCTTTGACTGTTGCCTTTGTATGAGCGGATGAATCCCCTACATAAGTTGGTTCTTCAACGGTACATACCTTCGGTGTATTGCTCCTAAAGGTAAGTGGAGCAGTGCCGGCATTTGATTCACCTGCGAGAATCAGTGGAACGCTCATGACGGAGACTTTGAGATCAGTGCCGTTGATCGTAATTGGGCCGGCCCATGTTGCTTTCAGCGTCGTGTTCTCTTTCGACCAGGTAATGGTTCGAACAATCGCAGTTGCGGGAGCAAACTCGCTATTTCCAGCTTGCGATGCCTGCACCGAACAAATCGCAGATGTCGCAGCCGGTAGTGGTGTTACGTAGTTCAACACGGTAGCTGTTTCTATGATTTCAATCTTGCACACTGCCGGCGTTGATGTGGTGAATGTGACCGGAAGTGCAGATGTAGATGTTGCAACTAGAGGTGTTCCCGCCCCTCCGTAAAAACGAGATGAAGCAAGATTGAAGGTGATTGTCTGGCTCTTGCGAACCCAGGTAAAGGAACGAGTGACTGATGTGGCAGCTGCCCAACGGTCATCGCCTGCTTGAGATGCGGTGATTGAACAGGTCACAGTAGATCCGCTTGCGCCTGACTCAGATTTAGCTGCAAACGATCCATCTGACTGGGTGACAATCGAGCAGATTTCTGGTGTGGTGGATGTCAATGTCACAGGAAGTCCCGAGGTTGCCGATGCGGCCAAAGGATTAAGAACTCCAACTTCGCGGTTTGCTGGAGCAGCAAAGTTGATTATCTGTGGAGCACTAGCACCTGGTTGAGGAGTAGTGATGCCAGTGATTGTTGTACTGAATAAAAGCGTTGATGGCAGCCAATAACTAAATCCTGGGAAGGAGATTGATAACTGGCAGGTGCCGTTCCAGAGCGCCTTCACTGTGGTGGTTGTGTGAACATCGGCCGTTCCAACGAGTTGTGTCTCTGAGATTGAGCAGACTCTTGGCGTGGTTGTTGTGATCACAGCAGCTGTATCGCCACCTTGGTACTCGTTCAAGAGTGGTTGATTTGAACTTGCGACCTTGATGGAGAGAGTTGCGCCAGCAACTGTGACTGGCCCGCTCCATGCAGTGGCAATACGTGTTGCTTCCTTCATGAAGTTGATGGTCTTGCCTTGTCCTGTCGCAGCCGCATAAGTTGCGTCACCAGATTGGTTGGCTGTTACTTGGCAAGCAGAACCTACTCCCGCTGGAATTGGCAGCACATGAGTAACTGCTGGCTTTCCATCGACCTCAACGATTTGGCAGACATTTGCTGGTGATGCCTTAAATGTCACGGGCAGCCCAGAAGTTGCGGTCGCAATCAGCAAGGTAGGTGCTCCGCCGTAATATCTCGATGATGCAAGAGTGAACGAGATTGACTGTGAGGTCTTTGTTGGTGCAAGAGTTTGAATCGAGGCGATTGGTCCCAGCAGGACTCCACCTTGTTCTGCCAATGGTCCGGTGTAAGCAAAAATCTTGACACGGAAGTACACGAATTGATCTGGCTTCAGTCCTGTCAGTGGCAGGCTAATCACATTGTTCTGAGCGTTTGTGATCGCAAAAGGTGTCGCAGCTGAGGTGACAGCTCCACTTTCGAGTTTAGGATCACTGCCGTAGATAAAGTACAGACGGGTATTGCCAGCGCCTGCATTTACAGAAGCATTGAGCGTCACGCTGCTCTGAGTCTGCTGGCTTCCATAAGTGTTATTTACTACAGGCATCACTGGATTGCCCACATTGGTCAGAATTACTGACTTTGCAATGCCGGCAGCATTGGTCGCCTCATAGCGGTAGTAGTAACGAACTCCTGGAGTAAGACCTGTCATCTCTGCCGTAACAGTGACGGTGTCGATACCGGTGTACTTGGTTTCAAAATTGACAACTTTAGTTCCAGAAACAAGCGCAGAATCAGTTCCATATACGAATCGAATCGATGTGGTCTGGCCATTTGGATTAATGCGACCGGTAACAGTGGTAGCCGGAGTGTTAAGACCGGTTGTTGGTCGAATGACTTCAGCGGTTGCAACTACACCTGAGATTGCGGCTGTGGTGAAGGTTGCTACCTCTGAGGTAACGGACGCAGCACTATTGCCTGCAACCACTTTGTAGTAGTACGTGGTTGAACTCTGAAGGAAAGAAACATCAAGCCCGATGACGTTTGCGGTATTTCCATAGATTGTGCTTGCAGTTGGCATAATGGTCTGAGTGTTTTCACGGAAATCTGGATCTGTTCCGAAAACAAAGGAGACATTGGTGGCTCCATTGTTTGCATTGATAGTTCCATTAAGGCGAGCACTCCAACCGGTGATATTTGTTGCTGGCTTCACAATTGGAGTTGGAGCAGTTACTGGAGCTGCAATGGTTTTAAACTCACCAGTTGGAGTAGTAAATGTTCCACTTTCATTGGTCGCTGTGGCGCGGAAGTAATAGGTCTTCGTTGGCTGTAGCCCATCCATGACAACAGGAAGTTTTGTGGCTTCGCCCCCCACAAGGGCATTTGGGGTCAGATTGATTCGCTTCACGATCTGGGTGAATTCTGCATCGGTTGCGTATTCGAAAAATGCAGTTGTTGGGGCATTGTTGGGATTAATCTCAACGGATGCTTCCGCTTGAAGATGAGTGATTCCAGTGATGGTGCTGATCAAGACAGCTGGATTAGTGACTGCTGGTCCACCATCGGTGGGTGATACGTAGAGCATGTTGTTGAGGGTGGTGCCATCAATATTTGTGACAGCGCCCTTGGTGGAATCGGCTTTGAGGGCGTCTGCTACCTGTGCAACTGTGGCGCTTGGATTGAGTCCAAGATAGACCGCGGCTGCACCGGCTACGTGAGGGGCGGCCATGGAAGTTCCTGAAATTGTGATTGTTGCCGATGGAGATCCAATCCAACCACCTGTAATTCCAGCACCTGGAGCGAAGATATCGACGCAGCTACCGAAGTTTGAGAATCCGGCGCGTGCATCAGTGCTTGTTGTTGCACCAACAGTGATTGCAGTTGGTGCACTTGCTGGCGAACGTGTACATGCATCCTTTGATTCGTTACCAGCAGCTGCTACAACTGTGATGCCGGCATTTGTAAGGCGCAAGACTGCATCGTTAATTGCGGAAGAGGCATTACCGCCAATAGAGAGATTGAGAACTGCTTGGCTCTTTGGGTTTGGATTGAGTGGAGAGAGAATCCAATCGAGACCGGCAATAACAGTTGAGTACATTCCCATTCCGTTACAGAAGAGCACGCGAACTGGAACTACGGTTGCATTCTTTGCAATTCCGTACTTTGTGCCAGCAGCAGTAGTTGCAACGTGAGTTCCGTGACCGTTGCAATCAACAGTTCCGTTGCCATCGGCAACTCCACTAAAGCCACTTGTTGAAATTCTTCCGGCGAGATCTTCATGAGGGAAGATTCCGGTATCGCCGATATAGATAGTCGAACCTTTACCCGCGCTGCGATATCCATAATTTCCTTGGTAGCCGGTTGCAGTTGAAACAACTTCGCGTTGATCGATGCGATCTAGACCCCATGATGGCGTCGGAGTTTGATTTTCCTGAACAGCCAATCCGCTAATAGGCATATCTTTCTCAACGGTGAGAATATTTGGAATCTTCTTCAGTAATGGAATAAGCATGTCAGGTAAGTTGACGACAAAGCCATCAAAGGCGTACTTGAACTGGCCATCGATACGTCCGCCGGCTTTTTTGATCGCGTTCTCAACAGTGGCGCGAGCCTCCGGCGTAATCTGCACAATGTAATTGGATGATGGACCCAAGAGCGCAGCTTCCGCATGGGCAGAGCTACCAAGCACCGCAGTTAATGCAATAGCAACGGTTGCAGCTGAACGGAAGGACTTGCGCTTAAAGGCGAACATGCGGGCTCCTGAAGTTAGGTTCACTGGGATAACCGTATTCGTAAGCCGATTTTATGCAGCCACGTATTCAGCCGGATGACCGGTCAGCCTTAACTCTTCTCTATATTCTTCAAGATTGAATGAATCTCTTTCGACATCTTTTTGATTTCCATCAGCTCCTGCTGAGCCAAGGCTCTCGCCTCTTTCGCATATTCAAACTCTGCCAAGGCTGCTGCATGGGTTTCATCAATCTCTTTACTGACTTTCTCGGAGGAACGTTGCTGCCCCACCATAATGATGGAGAGAAGAACTAATTGCAGAAAGGTCTGTGCCACCCAATCGACAATCGTCAGGGTGTCTCCAGATCGGATTGCTGACGGCAGCGAGATCAAAGCAATTGCAGCAAAGAGGTATGCAGCCCACATTGTCGAAACAACAGAGGTAATTTTCTCCGCGATACGGCGATTGAAAGCGTTAATCCGGTCCATAATCCAACGCTACCGATAAACTCGTATTTACGGTCAAACTTGAGGGATTTATCGAAAAACTAATCTTCGCTGGACGCTGGTTCTTGGCGCCGCTCTATTTAGGTCTCCTTGCGACCTTGATTCCCCTGCTCTATCGATTCTTCAACGCCTTCTGGCACATGATGACCCACATTACGACCTCATCTACCGCAGAGGTCACTTTAGAAATTCTCGAACTTCTCGACACAGTACTGCTCGCAAATCTCATCATCATTATTCTCTTTGCAGGCTACGAGAACTTTGTCTCTAAGATCACGATTGCCGATGGCGATGAAGACCGCCCGCACTGGATGGGCCACGTTGATTTCAGCGGTTTGAAAATTAAACTGATTGGTTCATTGGTCGCTATCTCTGTGATTGAGCTATTGAAAGACTTCATGAAGGAAGGACCTTTTGATGCCAATCGTGAAGGATGGCGCATCGGTATTCATATGACCTTCGTAATCTCAGGTGTGCTCTTCGCGTTAATGGACAATATGGCTGATCGCCATAAGTCCGAACGCTAAAACTATTTAGCTATCACTGAAATAACATCTGAACTACCAGATGCTTTTGTGACCGAAACGGTAACTCCGTCTACCGTGACTGAATCTCCGGCACGGAGCGCTGCATCACGGAAGTTCTTTTCTACCGAGCCAGGTCTGCGGATGGTCACATATCCCCCGCCCAATTGCCCAATACTCATATCAACGGTGTAGACAAGAAGGCCTTCTCCGGTATTGGTGAAGTTATCTAAAGTTGATTTGCGGCGAGATTCCATCACGAGCATCTTTGATTTCGACAATGGAATCATCACGGATTTAAGGTCGCCGTTGTTATCGCCTAAAGCGTTAACAGTGAACTCGCGCGCTGTAGCCAATGCGCTCTTTGCGGTGCATCCCACTTGTGTTTCTTCTAGCCAACCTTGGAGATATCGATCCCAGGCGCCGACTTCGATGACATCGTTGCTCCAGCTCATCGCCATGATGCCCCAATCACCCAAGGTGGGAGATTCATGCTTGAAATCTTCGTCATACCAACCGAAAGCGTGGCCGGTTTCATGCCCCATCCACTTCCAAGTGCCGCCGACAATGCCGTTCTTTTCAACGTAATACATATCAGCGCCGCCAGTAGCGCCGTTGATGATGTAGCCGCCAACAACTTTGTGAGGGCCAGTAATTGCAGGACCCCAGCCCATTAGCGCCATAGGCATCTCTTTCGGGACTAAGAAATAGACCGCTTCGTAATCGGCGTAATTAATCTCGGCATCGGTCGCTGCAATCACCGCTTTGAGGTATCCGTTGACATCGCCTGCTCCAACAGAGTTAGCCATGCCGTACTTTGAGATTGGAAAATCCATGGCCACGTAATTTGGAATGATGGTGAAATCAAAAGCAAGGCGTCCATATGAGACAGTGTTGTAATACTTGTTGACGTTTTCGGCGATTGGTTTAAAGAATGCAACAGGGTCGTCTTTTCCACGAACATCGGTAAAGTCGACTGGGACTATCAGAGCTTTGATATTTCCATATGACTTAAGACGAGTCCGCACCTTAGGAAAGCCTGCTGAGAGATCGGTTCCGTACGAACGGTTAGGTGTTACTTGATCTGCCATCTGGCATGGTGATTGCGCTTTAAAGGTGGAGGCAGGTTCTGTCGCAAGTGCATCTAGTGCTGCTCGCCTTGCTAACGCCGCTGCAGATACTGGAGCAGTTGAGGATGCTGGTAAGTATTTACTTTCAGAAGAGAACCACTCCCAGTTGTTGGGAGAATAAACCTTCCACCGAATAACAGTTCCTGCCTTTACAGCAGCGTTTGTAAATGGGCGGCCAGGATTTGTTGTTGGGCATTCCGAAGCGTTTTTCCAACCTGTGGCTTTGGCGATATCAACCCACTCCGCTCCGCGCTTTTCTTGGAGCGAAGCCTCCACCTTTGCGTGGCAACCTTCTTCAAGATCAATCTGTTGCGAAGTAGGAGGCGGGCAAGTATTCGTCGTAGTGCAATCAACAGTGATCGATACTCGCTTGGGATACGTCGCTACTGGTGCTGCGGTTGCCGAATTTCTTGCTGGTACGACTGCAGCTGGTTGGGAAGAGTTTGCTGCCGGTTGTGTTGTCGTCGGAGTTGTTGTTGCTGGAGCTGCCGGGCGCGACAAAGTTGTTCCCTTATCCCACTGCAACTTTTTTCCGACCTTAACGCAGGTGAACTTCTTGCCACTAGCGTTGGCGCTTTGGCCAACCTTGCTACATGGAGCGCCCGCCTTCACGGCAGCAATAGCGCTCGATGGAAGCGCTAAAGCAAAAATTACGGCAAGGGCGAGGGCTCTCTTCATGAGGAGAAATCTACTCAGAGTGCAACAGGTTCCTAGAAATCAGACTGTACATTTTCCTAAATATTTTGTACATTTTAACCATGAGCGAGATTTCAATAACCGATGCCCGTGCCGAACTACCTTCCGTAATTTCTCGTGCGCAAAAGAAGCCTGTGCATATTGTCAGACATGGGCAATCTGTGGCTGTTGTAATGGCGCCTGAGTTATTTGAGAAGGCGATGGATGCAATGGAAGAACTTGAAGATATAGCGGCATTCGACTCTGCGATAGCCGTGAAAGAGAAAACCTATCCGTGGGAACAGGTGAAGCGAGAGCTTGGATTGGCGTGACGCTTTTTTCAATTGAATTAACATCCACGGCTCGCAAATCTCTCAAGAAGCTTCCTAGAAAAGAGCAAGAGTTAGTTTTTGCAGTTCTTGAAACGCTGAAGGAGAATCCCACTCCCCCAAAGGCGTTAAAGCTCACGGGGCGTGAGGGTTATCGAATTAGGGTCGGCGATCTACGAGTGATTTATACCTTGCAAAGAGGGCGCCTTATAGTTCTGGTTCTAGATATAGGTCATCGGCGCGAGGTGTATCGCTAGAAATTAGATCAATCCGAACTCAGAGGCGGCTTGCACTAGTTCTTCTTTTGCATCAGGGTGCGCCGCATTGTTGATGAGGTTAAGCGCCTGCTCTGATTGAGTATGTCCAAAGCATGCAGCGGCACCTTGTTCAGTCACGACGAATGAATGCTGAAAGCTAGTGACGTTTTCTGATAGCCGCGGCACAATCGATGAGACCTGTGCCTTGGGATGCCATGAAGGTAGCGCCATAAAGGATCGACCACCACGGCTATGCAGTGCGCCGACAATAAAGTCGGTGGAACCACCGAAACCACTGTAAATCTGCCCGCGCACGTGTGAGGCATTTGCTTGATCATATAAATCGATTTGGAGCGCGGCATTGATTGAGGTCATTCGCGCCTGACGAGCAATCAGACTTGGATCATTGGTCTTCTCGGTTCGCAACATCTGCACGCGGCGATTGAGATGGAGCCACTCATATAGCTCTTGGCCGCCGAAGATAAAAGATGCAGTGATCAATACATCTGGGTCGAGCACTCCTAACTTATGGAGGTTAAAGACTCCATCAGAGAACATCTCGGTCCAGATACGCAATCCGCGACGTTCTCTTAAAGAGTTAAGTACTGAATCTGGAATCGCTCCGATTCCCAACTGAAGCGTTGAGTGATCTTCAATCAGAGATGCAATCCGGTCGCCAATCATCAGCGATTCATCAGAGAACTGCGTCTCTGGTTTGACCATCAAAGGTTCATCTACCTCAACAAGATAATCAATCTCTGACTCATAAATTTGAGCATCGCCGTAGGTATACGGCATTTGCTTGTTTGCCTGAGCAATGACGATTCCGCCATGAGCACGTGCAGACTCAATTGCAGCGGGCAAGATGTTTACTTCGGTACCGAGCGAAACTGTGTCATGGCGTTGCTCTGAGGTATGTAAGAAAACAGCGTTAGGTCGCGCATAGTCGCGAATGACAACCGGCAATAGAGAGAGGCGAGATGGAATGTAATTGAGGCGCGGATGGCGACGCATTCCGTGACCAACAAATGCGCTCTCGTATGTAATGCCTTCGCGATCTGGAATGCCTGTCTGCGCATTAAGCATATGTAAGGTGAACTCAGGCAGCGCCTCATCTGCGGCAGTAAGCAAGGTATGTGGAGTGGCGAAGTTACCGGAGGCGATGATGCGCGGATTGCTCGGCAAATTTGCTAATACTGATTTCAATTGCTCAGTGGTGATAACGCGCATATGAACACCTTAGTGCAGTGGCTCCGCGCATAAATGAAGAAAGTGCCACCTCCCAATTTCTTGAGAGATGGCACTTATCTTGTGCATGTGTAGCCCCGAAGGGATTCGAACCCTCGTAGCTGACTTGAGAAGCCAGAGTCCTGGGCCGCTAGACGACGGGGCCAGATGACTAGTTAACCTTTCGGTCAACCCTTTCCATATTCATTTTTACTTCTGCACTGCTGTACTGCGCTGGGGTACCAGGACTCGAACCTAGACTTACTGAACCAGAATCAGCAGGGCTGCCAATTACCCCATACCCCACGATAGTTCCTGCGAACCCACGTGCGAGGGGAAAGTTTACCTGACCAGCAAGGGTGCTTTTGCCACTCGCTTTAGAGGGCTAGGGCAGCGGAGATCCGCGAAATACAAGCACTTTGGCCCAAGAGTTCCATCGACTCAAAGAGCGGTGGAGAGATTGTGCTGCCGGTGGTTGCAATGCGCAGGGCGGTAAATGCAATACGTGGCTTGAGGCCCATATCTTCAATGAGCGCGGCGCGAAGTGCCGCCTCAATAGATGTGTGATCCCAAGAAGAAAGCGCCTCTAGATCTTTCAGCGAACGCTTCAAAATATCCTTTGAAGCGCTATCTGTGATTTTTGAAACTGCATCTGCATCGACTGCAAAATCTTTCACAAAGAGGAACTTCAATAGCGCAGGTGTCTCGTCGAGTTTCACAATGCGTTCTTGGATGATTGGTAGCGCCTTTTTGACGAGCTCTACTTCAGCATCAGTTCCAGTGATGATTCCTGCCTTGGTCAAGAATGGCAGCGTCCACTTAAGGAACTCATCGATAGAGAGCGCGCGAATCTTGTCACCATTGATTGCTTCTAGCTTCTTCATATCGAAGCGAGCAGGGGAAGAGTGAACCTTCTCGACGGTAAAGAGCTCTGTAAGTTCTTGCATCGAAACGTTCTCACGGTCATCTCCGGGAGACCATCCGAGAAGAGCGAGGTAGTTGCAGATTGCCTCTGACAGATAACCTTGCTCGCGATACCAAGCGATTGATACCTCACCATTGCGCTTAGAAAGCTTTGCATTGTCCTGACCCATCACAAATGGCAAGTGTGCAAATGTTGGGTAGTCCTCGACCTTGACACCCATCGCCTGGTAGACGCGAATCTGACGTGGGGTAGAAGATAACAAATCTTCTCCGCGAAGAACGTGGGTAACCTCCATCAAGATGTCATCAACTGCCACCGCCAATGTGTAGAGCGGTGAACCATCAGCGCGTACCAAGACAAAGTCAGGGACAAACTTGTGATCGAAGGTGACTTCACCACGGATTGCATCGGTAAATGTGGTGGTGCCATCAGGCATGCGCATGCGGACAACCGCTTCGCGACCTTCTGCCTTATATGCAGCGATTTGATCTGGAGTTAAGTCACGGCAGTGACCGTTATAGCCAGGTGCCACATTTGCAGCGCGCTGTGCTTCGCGTACTGCTTCTAGCTCTTCTGGTGAGCAGTAGCAGTGATAGGCATCGCCTTGATCGAGAAACTTCTGTGCCCATGTGGCATAGATATCGAGACGCTGAGATTGCAGGTACGGCCCGTTAGGTCCACCGACTTCTGGTCCCTCATCCCAATTAAGTCCAAGCCACTTCAAGGTATCGATTGCAGCCTGAATGTATTCAGGTGTGACGCGAGTGGTATCGGTATCTTCAATACGGAATAAGAATGTGCCACCTGTGTGGCGAGCAAATGCCCAATCGAAGAGCGCTGTACGGATATTGCCAACGTGCAGGTCTCCCGTAGGAGATGGCGCAAAGCGGACCTTTACCTTTTTACTCATGGACGTGCACTCACCTTATTTGTTAGTTGGCCGAGGCCTTCAATGGATACTGCAACAGTAGATTTCTCAGACATTGGACCGATACCTGCTGGGGTGCCAGTAATAATGACATCACCTGGAAGCAAGGTCATGACACTCGAGACAAAGTTGATGATATCTGGGACTTTAAAGATCATGTCACTCAAGTGAGCATCCTGCTTAATCTCGCCGTTAAGCGTGGTTGAGATGCGCTGAGTACCTGGAACAAAGTCAGTTTCAATCCAAGGACCAAGCGGGCAGAATGTGTCAAAACCCTTTGCACGAGTCCATTGGCCATCTTTCTTCTGCAATTCACGACAGGTCACATCATTTGCCAACGTGTAACCAAAGATCACATCGTTGACGCGCTCTTTTGGAACATCTTTGCAGATGCGACCGATCACAATTGCGAGCTCTGCTTCGTAATCAATTGATGGCGCCATTGCTGGCCAAACAATCGTGTCGCCCGGACCAATAACGGTTGTGTTGGGCTTGATAAAGATGATGGGTTCGTCAGGAACTACTCCACCCATCTCGGCAGCATGATCGGCATAGTTCTTTCCGATTGCCACAATCTTGCTGCGAGGGATAACTGGTGCAAGCAAGCGGGCTTTAGTCAGCTCTAGCTTTGCGGCGGTCTTCTGGATGCCCTGATAGATCGGATCGCCAGTGATAACGGTGATGGTGTTATCTTCCTCAAGGATTCCGTATAAAGGATCTGTACCCAGTCCTGCATCAGGAAGAGGAGAGAATCGAACGACGCGCATGCGCCTATCTTAACGGTTAAAGCGAGTGTTCTTGGCCGTCAGCGGCGATGTAAAAGACGGTCGCCGCTGGTGCGAAATCCTTAATCGCCTTGACGTTACTTGGCTGCGCACCTGTTGCTACGACTGATTCAATACCGGTGATGCCAGATGCCAGCGCAACAGTTAACACTGCTTCAAAGGCATCGAGATTGAGTGATGGTGATTTCACATTAATCGCTACATATGTACGGCCAGTTGTATCGCGGAGAGCCGCTGCCTCGGAAGCACCACTTCGTGCAAGAGTATTGGTAGCAAGAATTGCAAGCTTGCGATCTTCTGCGTTATTCACTCTCAACTTCCTCTTCCTGCACTCGTTCGATCATGACTGAACTAATTCTACGACGACGTCCGATCGGCCGCTCTGATGTAATTGACCAACCTTCGATAGTAATTGTGCTTCCCGCGATAGGTACACGACCCAGACGTTGTGCCATCAAGCCACCTATGGTGTCGATGCCTTCATAATCTTCTTCATCAATCTTGATTTTGAGTTCCTCAGTTAAATCTTCGATGTGAATAGATGCCTTGGCGCGAGCCTTTGTCTCTGAGATCCAAGTAAAGCTCTCAACGCCATCGTCGTATTCATCGGCGATTTCACCAACGATTTCTTCGATGATGTCTTCAATGGTGATGATCCCAGCAGTTCCACCGTACTCATCCACAACGATTGCAAGGTGAATTTGATCGCGCTGCATATCTCGCAGTAAATCTCCAGCCTCTTTATTTTCAGGCACAAAGACCGGTGGGCGCATGTGCTGTTCAACCTTTTCAGTGGTCTCAGCCTCGTGGTGATCGAGTGCGCGTTTGGCTAAATCTTTTACGTAAGCAATTCCAATGATGTTGTCGAGGTCTTCACCTGCAACTGGAATACGTGAATATCCAGATCTCAGGGCGAGCGATAACCCCTGACGAAGTGTCTTATCGCGCTCAACCCAGACCATTTCGGTGCGAGGAACCATTAGTTCACGAACCAAGGTATCGCCGAGCTCGAAGTGATTCTCCGCTAAGTGCGTTAAATCGCTGGCAACGATGCCGCGCTTCTGCGCCTTCTCGTATATTGCGGTGAGAGCTTTTCCGAGCAACCGTTCAAACTGACTCACTTCTGGGACGCCCATTTCTTGACTATTTTCTCTTGGAGTTCAAACATGATTTTCTCTTCATCTTTATCTGCATGGTCATAGCCCAAGATATGAAGTAAGCCATGTGCAGCAAGGATGTAAATCTCGTGCTCGGTACTGTGTCCGGCTGATGCTGCTTGATTGGCGGCAACAATAGGATCGATAACGATGTCACCTAAGGTAACAGCTTCATCTTTACTCTCTGGCATATCCATTGGGAATGAGAGAACATCGGTCGTTCCTGGTTCATCCATCCACTTGATATGTAGTTCTTCCATCTCTTGATCATCAACAAAGGTGACCGAGAGTTCGCATTCAGGATGAAGATCCATGTAGTCAATGCCAAAGTTGAGCAGCGATTCAACTTCGCTCTCCGGTGCGCTGACACCTGAGCGATTGGTAACTTCTACGGTCATGGCTTCTTATGGATACTTACTGGCGCTTGCTTCTGCGCTTCATATGCGTCATAGGCCTTGACGATATCTCCGATAAGACGGTGGCGAACAACGTCTTCTGCAGTCAGATCCATAAATCCAATATCGGCAACGCCTTCAAGAATGTTACGGATAATCTGTAAACCACTGCGCTGACCATTTGGGAGATCGTTCTGGGTTATGTCACCAGTGATAACCATCTTTGATCCAAAACCGAGACGAGTCAGGAACATCTTCATCTGCTCTGGAGTTGTGTTCTGTGCTTCATCCAAGATGATGAATGCATCATTGAGTGTGCGACCGCGCATAAATGCCAGTGGTGCGACTTCAATGATTCCGGATTGAATCAAACGAGGAATCGAATCTGCATCAATCATGTCGTGCAGCGCATCAAAGAGTGGACGTAGATATGGATCAATCTTCTCTCCGAGCGTGCCTGGAAGAAAACCGAGCTTCTCCCCTGCTTCAACTGCAGGACGGGACAAGATAATGCGATTGACTTGCTTCGCTTGAAGCGCAGCTACCGCCTTTGCCATTGCAAGATAAGTCTTTCCAGTACCGGCAGGGCCAATACCAAAGGTGATCACGTTCTCTTCAATCGCATCGACATACAACTTTTGGTTTGCTGTCTTTGGTCGAATTGTTTTACCGCGATTGCTGACAATATTGAGTGAGAGTACCTCTCCTGGGCTCTGCGCAGGTGTAGCCTCAATCATTGCGATACTGCGCAAAACAGCGCTGACATCGAGTGATTGTCCAGAGCGAATCACAACCAACATCTCGCCAAATAATTTTTCGAGAGCTAAGCAATCAACATGTGGGCCGCGAAGAGTGATTTCATTTCCGCGAACTGTGACATTGACTGATGGAAATGCTGCCTCGATCGCCAGAATATTGGCATCGCCCGCGCCGAGCAGAGCAACCATCGGAATGGCTGGTGGAATCGTTACTAAGAGGCGCTCCATATGAGTGAAAATCTAGCGGGTAGGTGGGGTTTTCACCACACAGAAAGGGCCGTGTTGACCGCTGCCATCGCCGCCAATCCAGCGTGTGCTGAGCGCAAAATCGGCCTTCCCATCAAAACTACCTTGGCGCCAGCTGCGGCAAAGGTCTCTACTTCGTCATCGGTCAGGCCACCTTCAGGACCAATGATGATGAGAACCTTCTTTGCACCCACGGTAATGGCTCGAGAGATAGTTGAGGTCGCGCTCTCATGAAAGACAAGCGCTAAATCTGCTTTAGCAATTTCATCAACCACTTGATCCGTTGTGGCAACACCGCTGACCTGAGGAATGCGAAAACGGCGTGTTTGCTTTGATGCTTCCCGGGCAGTGAGCTGTAACTTCTCTAATTTCTCATCGGCGCGACCAATACTGCGTGCGGCTTTCCACATCACAATGCGATCAACGCCACCTTCAGTCGACATTTCAATAGATTCTTTGATGCGGTCACCTTTAGGAATCGCTTGCACAATGGTGAATTGTTCGGTGAGCGCTTCTTCAAAACCTGATTCAAGAACAGTAACTGTCATCGACTTTTTGTTGACGTTATTGACGCTCACTCGCGACCATGCACCTGCGCCATCGCTTAAGTTAAATATCTCACCGGCTGCAATACGCAGTACCTTGATTGCATGGAAAGCGTCATCGCTATCGAATTCGTATGTTGCGCCAACCGTTGTTGGCAAATTATCAACGAAGAAGAGAGTCAGCATTAGCGGTGGAAAGCATCTCTGAACTTGGCGAAGAGACCATCCTGGTGGCGCTTAATGGTGACATCGCCTTCTTTCTCGCCACGCGCTTTCGCAAATTCTTTGAGTAACTTCTCTTGCTCACGATTGAGCTTATGAGGAGTCTCGATATCGACATGAACAATCAAATCACCGCGATGGGTAGAACGGAGGCGAGTCATGCCCTTGCCCTTGACCGAGATGGTTGAGCCGCTCTGAATACCGGCTTTGATCTGCACATCGATGGGGCCATCGAGGGTCTCCACTGCAACAGTGGTGCCAAGAGTTGCGGCAGCGAATGGAATAGAGATTGCTACATGAAGGTTCTCACCATCACGAAGCAAGAAGTCATGATCCTTCTCAACAATCTCGACATAGAGATCGCCGGCTGGACCGCCTCCGGCACCGACTTCACCACGCCCTGACATCTGGATGCGGTTACCAGTTTCAACGCCAGCCGGCACTTTGATATTGATGTTCTGCTTCGCGCGCACGCGTCCATCGCCGGCACACTCGCGACAAGGATCGGTAATGACTGAGCCATAACCTGAACAACTGCTGCATGGACGTGATGTCATTACTTGGCCAAGGAAAGATTTCTGAACGTACTGCATCTCGCCGCGACCACCGCAAACTTTGCAGGTCTCTGGATGTGAATTATTTGCGGTGCCTTGTCCTTCGCACTTTTCGCAGACAACAGCACTTTCAATGGTGATATCGCGTTCGGTTCCAAAACATGCTTCTGCTAAATCAACTTCGATTCGAATGAGCGCATCTTGACCTTGGCGCATACGTGGACGAGGTCCGCGATTTCCGCCGCCGCCAAAGAATGCATCCATGATGTCGCTGAAACCGCCGCCACCAAATCCTCCGCCGAAGTCGTTGAATCCGCCACGGCCGCCCATGTCATATTGCTGACGCTTCTGTGGATCGCTTAAAACATCGTAGGCAGCGGTAACTTCTTTAAACTTATTTTGAACTTCTGGATCCGGATTAACGTCAGGATGGAGCTCGCGCGCGATCTTGCGATACGCCTTCTTGATCTCATCTTGAGATGCTCCACGTTCGACGTTGAGCAACTGGTATAGGTCAGACATTTTTACCCCGCATTATTGAGCGCTCTCCGTAATAAATCGTCCGATATATCGAGCCACTGCCGAGACAGCGGACATGGAGCCAGCGTAATCCATACGAGTAGGGCCTAAGACACCGAGTGCACCTGTCTGGTTGTTCTCATAGCCATATCCCACTGTGACGAGAGAAGTTGTCTGCAGATGAGCATCTTTCTGTTCGCTGCCGATTGTCACATTGACTGTTGGGTTGGCATCATCGAGTAGGCGCAGCAGAACTACCTGCTCTTCGAGAGCTTCGAGAATTGAGGAAAGATCTGTGCCATCTGCTGATCGAGCAAGGTGAGCTGTACCTGAGATCGCCATCTTCTCGCGACCCTGTGAATCACCAATGATTGGATATTTCACAACAGCAACTTGCTTGGTGATATCTGAAAGCAACTTGGCGCTGCGCTTGAGTAATTCCTCTAGGTCATACGAGCCATTAAGGAAGGTTTCAATCGCGCGACGTTCAGCGCTAGACAGTGGCTTTACCGTTGCCAACTTATCTACGAAGATGCGGTAACCACGATCGGTTGGAATGCGCCCCGCACTGGTGTGAGGTTGAGCAATGAGACCTTCCTCTTCAAGAACTGCCATCTCATTACGAATCGTGGCTGGCGAAATACCAAGTGAATGGTTCTCGGCGATTGCTTTGGAACCAACTGGCTCCTGAGTCTGGACATACTCTTCGACGATGGCTCGAAGAATCTCGAGGCGGCGGTCGGAAGTCATAGCGCGGAGTTTACCTGTGCTCGCTTAGGCGAGCATCTCCTGAGTCATATTCATCGATTATGAAAGCATTGCTTGGGTTAGGCGGTCAGCAATCAAGCGACCTTTCGGTGTAAGGGCGATGGAGTCTTCACGGTCGATCACATGACCGCTCTTGATGTACTCCATGATGCGCTCATATTGCGCCACTGTCAGAGCTGCCTTGCGCACTCCTTGCGGCATGCGAATAGCCAACATGATGTATTCAGATTTACGTTGTTCATCGGTCAAGATTTCAGAATCTTTAATCGGAGACTCCCCTGCGAAAACCTTTTCCTTATATGCATTAGGGTGCTTCACATTCCAGAATCTCTTCTGATCTATATGTGAATGCGCACCAGGGCCAAGACCCCACCAATTCTGTGATTTCCAATATGCGATGTTGTGGCGTGATTGATGGCCAGGCTTTGACCAATTAGAAAGCTCATACCACTTCATCCCTTTCTGCAAAGTCTGCTGATCAACGAAGAGATACATATCTGCCATCAAATCATCATCAGGCATTGTTAATTCTCCGCGCTTAATCTGTGCTGCCAGCTTTGTACCCTCTTCCACAATTAAGGCGTAAGCACTGATGTGATCGATATCGAGTGAGAGCGCCTCTCTAACAGTAGATGCCCAATCACTTAAAGATTCACCTGGTGCGCCATAAATGAGGTCAACGCTGATGGATGGGAATCCAGCTTTGCGCGCCATATCAACGGCCTTGCGTACATTCTCAGGATTGTGGGTGCGATCCAGCACTTTAAGAACGTGCTCTTTATTGGATTGCATACCGAAGGAGATTCGATTGAAACCGGCGGCAATATAGCCATCGAGCTTCTCTTGCGTCACCGAATCAGGGTTAGCCTCTAGCGTGATTTCGCAATCTTCGGTGACTCCGTTGCGGCTCTTTATCGCCGTTAACACGCGACCTAAATCCTTTGGTGGCATCAACGATGGGGTGCCACCGCCAAAGAAGATGGTGCTGACTTCATCGGTAGGTGTGGTTTCGAGTTCACGAAGCACAGCATCGATGTAATCGGCAGAGACAATCTCAAGGGAAGCGCCATCTTGGAGTTCAGACGGAGTATAGGTATTGAAGTCGCAATATCCGCATCGACGTACGCAATACGGGATATGTACGTAATACGAGAACATGCGATTAGTTTTCGAGCTTACGCGCTGCTTTGATCTTCTCGATATCAGCATCGGTAGCAAGGGCCGCAACGAAGGCTTCTTGTGGAACTTCAACACGTCCCACCATCTTCATGCGCTTCT
>CAZNEQ010000005.1:0-31085 GCA_964572265.1 uncultured Candidatus Planktophila sp. | reverse complement strand
CCTGCTCCGATAATTGCACCGAGAATCGATGTCAGCGTGAAGGTATGGTTCTTAAAGAGATTGAGCGGAATGATTGGCTCTTTTGCTCTACCTTCCCAATAAATAAAGATAGCGGCTAGTGCTAGACCAATTACTAAATAAACGATTGTTCGAATATCTGTCCATCCTTCTTGAGGTCCATAGACAGAGACAGAGAGCAAAGTGGTTGATACGGAAGCAACCAAGAGGAATGCTCCAAAATAATCGATGCTGTGTTCGCGTTTGATCTTTGGGATATGCAGTACCGCAGATGTAATTGCCAGGGCTGCGATTCCAAATGGAATATTGATGTAGAAAATCCAACGCCAACCCGTGATACCCAAAATAGTTTCGCGATCCGAGAAGAAGCCACCTAGTAATGGTCCTGCGACAGATGAGAGTCCCCATACTGCGCCGAAGTAACCCTGGTAACGGCCTCGCTCGCGTGGCGGGACGATATCTCCGATAATCACAAATGTCAGCGCCATCAAACCGCCGGCGCCGATGCCTTGAATGGCACGAGTGGCAATCAGTTGGCTCATATTTGAAGAAGCGCCAGCTAAGAGCGAACCAATAAGAAAGGTGACAATTGCGAACTGGAAGACAACCCGCCGCCCATAAAGGTCAGAAATCTTGCCGTAGAGCGGGGTAGATGCGGTTGAAGTCAGCAGGTATGCGGTGACAACCCAGGTGTAATGATCCAAGCCATTGAAATCTTCAACGATGCTCTTAAGCGCAGTAGAGACGATGGTCTGATCGAGGGCGGCGAGCAGCATTCCAGTCATCAATCCGCCGAGGATGACCATAATTTCGCGATGTGAATGTTCTTTCGCAGATGCATTTGTCGCCGAAGGTGAATCGGCTGGGGTATTGGTTGACTTATTCATAGAGGTGTAACTTTACTCCGTGAAATCAATAATCGCGGAAGAACTTGTAAAAACTTATGACAAGGGCGCGGTGCGCGCACTAGATAATCTCAATCTCGATGTAGAAGAAGGCACCGTATTAGGTGTGCTTGGTCCAAATGGAGCAGGTAAGACAACAACTGTTCGCATTTTGTCGACACTTCTCCGTCCTGATTCTGGTCGAGCAACTGTTGCTGGCATCGATGTCATTAAGCATCCTGAAAAAGTTCGTGAAGTAATCGGACTCTCAGGTCAATATGCAGCGGTCGATGAAATTCTTACCGGCTACGACAACTTGGTGATGTTTGGTCAGCTCTATCACCTCGGAAAGAAGAATTCAGTCCTTCGAGCAAACGAGCTACTCGAACGCTTCAATCTCACAGAAGCGGCAAAGCGCCCCATCAATACGTACTCAGGTGGAATGCGCCGTCGCCTCGATCTAGCAGCATCACTTATTGTGAAGCCAAAGGTGCTCTTCCTCGACGAGCCAACAACCGGACTGGATCCGCGCGGTCGCCAAGATATGTGGGGAGTAATTGAAGAGCTTGTAAAGGGTGGCGTGACGCTTCTTCTCACCACCCAGTATTTGGAAGAGGCGGATCAATTAGCTGATGAGATTGCTGTGATTGATACTGGAAAAGTTATTGCTCGCGGCACTTCTGATGCGTTGAAGAAACAGGTGGGTGGCGAACGCCTTGAGGTCGTGGTCGAGAGCGCTCATATCCCAAAGACGATGGAGATTGTTGCTGCGATTAGCGGTATTAAACCCTCATTGGATGAGGGTCTACGTTTGATTTCAGCTCCAGTTTCAACTGGAACAAAAGCGCTCCTTGATGTTCTCAAAGCTCTCGAAGGTGCAGGAATCCATGCACTCGACGTTGGTCTCAAGCGCCCATCGCTCGATGATGTTTTCTTATCTCTTACCGGTCATGCGGCAGAAGTGAACACCACTTCAGAAATGGAGGAGAGCAAGTGAGTGCTCTTCAAGATATTTTTGTTATTACTCAACGACAGTTACGACTACTAACACGCGTTCCAGAGGTGTTAATCTTCTCAACAATTCAGCCAGTGATGTTTGTTCTTCTCTTCCGTTATGTCTTCGGCGGTTCGATTGATACAGGTCAGCCAGGTGGATATGTGCAGTTGCTGATGCCAGGAATCTTTGTGCAGACAGTTGCCTTTACATTGGCAGGCACAGCATCAGGACTTGCCGAAGATATGAAGAAGGGTTTGATCGATCGCTTTAGATCTCTGCCAATTTCGCAATCTGCGCTCGTTGTCGGTCGCACCTTGGGAGACTCACTTCTCAATATCGTCGTTCTCGCTGTCATGGGAATTGCAGGTTATGCAGTCGGATGGCGCCCAAGCAGTGGCATCGGTAGCGTTGCACTTGGTTTCTTATTCCTACTTCTCTTCGGTTACGCACTCTCGTGGGTTGGCGTCTTGGTAGGACTTTCTGCATCAGATGCTCGAGTAGTGCAGAATGTCAGCTTTATCGTCACTTTCCCACTGACATTTTTATCCAATGCATTTGCGCCAACAACAGGTATGCCACGCGCACTTCAGTACTTTGCAGAGTGGAACCCAGTCTCAACGATGGTGGCTGCATGTCGCGAGCTCTTTGGTCTGGAAAACCAATTCGGCGCGACTGCGGGGTCATTTCCAAGTGAGAATCCATTGATCACATCACTGATTTATATCGTCTTGATTATGGTGGTCTTTATTCCGCTCAGCCTTCGTCGCTATCGCAACGCAGCGAATTAACCCCTGCTAGGCGAGGGCTTGAATGAGGGCCTCATAGGTCTTGCTTGGGATATCCATCATTTGAAAGTGGGTAGTCTCAGGCAGGATCACAAGTGGAATTTCTTTGCCGTGGCGCTTCATTGCGGCGATATAACTTTCTGTGAGCTCAATCGGGACACGCTCATCAAGGGCTCCCTGGATAAATATTGTCTGTGCTGAAATCGGCGGGCGGATCATGGGATCTAAATCTGCTCGCTGGTCAGCATCACGTCCCAACCATTCGAGTACCGCACCGCGTCCGAGTTCGCGTCTCTGACTTTCAATCAGATCGGTAACCGGCGCTAAACCGATCACCTTCTTCACTGATGGAAACTTATCGGCAAGAACAAGTGCAAGATGGCCACCACTGGAGTAACCAATCAAAGTGATATTGCGATCTTCGAGGGTCGTTAAGGCAAATGAAAGGTCGCGCAAGGTGACATCGGGTTCACCCGCAACTCGTCGAAATTCTGGAAGCACCACGGTGTAACCAACTTTGGTGAGCGCGACTGCAAGCGGGCGCATATGTTCGCGGTCAAAGAGATTGCGCCAATATCCACCATGTATCAAAACGAGTGTTGATTGCACGACTGTGCTGTCACCGTAAATCTCAAGTACTTGGTCGCGATCCTCACCATATTTAATTTCGGTGACAGTTACCTCGCGCCGTACATCATCAACGGTATATGGAGGAAATACCGGGTGGGGTTGGTTCATGAAAGTTATGAGAGCGCATTAACTACGCGTAGAACTCAGCAGCCTTAATCTCAACCTTAATTTCGCGGCCATTAGGCGCGGTATACGAAACAGTTGCACCAATTTCAGCACCAAGCACTGCAGCACCGAGCGGTGATTTTTCTGAGTACACATCGAGATCGCCGGATGCAATCTCGCGAGAACCTAAGAGAAATTTCATCTCATCGCCCGCGATGAGTGCTGTGACAACCATTCCTGCGCCAACTTTTCCATCTGCACTCGCTGGTGGAGTTCCAATATGGGCATTCTCGAGCATCTGCTTCAATTGGCGGATACGAGCTTCCATTTTTCCCTGCTCGTCACGAGCAGCGTGGTAGCCACCGTTCTCTTTTAAATCACCTTCGGCGCGAGCAGCTTCAATTTTGGCGGTGACATCTTTACGGCCTTCGCCCTCTAGATGGGCAAGCTCGGCCGCGAGGCGATCTGCCGCCTCTTGGGTTAGCCATGTCTGTCCTGTGCTCATAGCGCGAAAGAATACTAGGGATAGCTCGTCAGCGATATTCAGCAGATTTCCCGCCGATAGCGAGGTGGAAACTAATCGAGGTAACAGGTAGTCACGCCAGCGTTGACCGCATCTGCGCGTGAAGGAATGGTCACCGTACGCTCGATGGCGCCACTGCTGGCTGGAATTCGGGTGACGACCTGACCGACAATCACCTTATCGAAATCTCGCGCTGCAACGATGCAGGTTGCCGGCAGAGATGGATCGCGACGGGTGACGATAAATCGAATCTCGGTTCGGCGAGGGTCAGTGTTATCAAAAGCAACGAGGGTGTGAGAGATAGCAGGTTCTGCATGATGGAAGGCCGCCCATAATAACCATCCTCCGCCTATCAAAAAAAATGAGAGCGCATATGGAACCCAGGCGCGTTGATTGCGCACGCCATAGCGGTCGTTAAAATCAAATTGGTTGTCGGCCCCACTCATGGGAGAATCTTCTCATGGAAAAAGATGTAGATAAGGGTTTAGCAAGTTCGCTCACAATGATTCTGCTCGTCGCAAGTATAGTCTTCCTTCTTCGCAGCTTTTATAAGCGTTACAACCGCATGATTAATCGCGAAGATGACGGGCAAAATTAAGAAATTAATCCAAGGGCTGATCGTTCTTGCGCTCGCCTCTATCTTTTTCGCGCTCGGCATGTGGCAACTTGATCGTGCCCAAGAGCTCTCTGCCCTTCAAAAGCAACCTGTTGTACAAGACCAGCGTATCTATCAACTTTCAGATCTGACATCTGCTCAAGGGGCGCTACCAGTTCCTGCTTTTGGAAAATCAGTTGAAGTCACCGGGTATTACATGGCCAATTACAAAGCACCGAACCAACCAGATCGCGCTGGCGTAGTCAGAGATTGGGAAGCGGCCTTACTGCAGGTCGATAGCGGATCTGCAATTCTCGTTCTGCGTGGACTCTGGGAGGACCGCCTGAAGTCACCAGAGATTACGATGTCAACAAAGGTGACGATCACAGGAACGCTCCAACCAAGCCAATTCGAAAATCGCGCAACGCAATCACTCTCAGAACTTTCACGCCTCGATAGCAGCGTTCTTACCACAGCGACTGATTACCAGCTTTACGATGGCTTTATCGCCGTTACCTCAGAGGAGAGCCGCGCTGGTTCTGTCGAACGTACCCGAATTGAAATCGGCCAACCACAGGGCAAAGTTCCAGGGTATTACTGGCAACACATCTCTTATGTAGTGATTTGGTGGGTGATGGCAGCGCTCGTTCTCTGGGCACCTTTCTATAAGCGGCGAGAGGTGGACGTGGAAAGTGAGAGTGTGGAGAGTTAGAGTTAGGGCTATGAAAAGCCCACTCATCACCACCTCACTTGGCCGTTTCCGCAGCATGGCGATCATCTGCGGCATCAACTTAATCCTGCTCGTGATCTACATGATTGCCAAGTACGCCTTTAACGCCTTTGATGAGAACAACCCATTTATCGTGGTTCCGATCGCCCATGGCTACTTCTATATCGTCTATATCCTCACCGTTCTCCAATTAGCGGTGCAGAAGCGAATCTCCCTTCCGGTCATCATCGCCTTGGTCGCAGCCGGAACCATTCCAGTGGCCTCATTTATCGCCGAGCGGAAAATAGTTGCCAAGTATTCGTAGTCAGATTAAGTCGCTGCTCTACCCTTTCTATGAGTGGCGGATCATCAAGGATCTAGACTTTTCTAAAACACCACGCCATATCGGAGTCACCCTCGATGGCAACCGACGGTGGGCGAAGCAGAACCCAGATGCGGCAGATCCATTCGGCCATAAGCGCGGAGCTCAGAAGATTGCCGATCTCTTGGGTTGGTGTGAAGAGACCCAGGTCGAGGTAGTAACGCTCTGGATGCTCTCCACCGATAACTTCAAGCGCTCGCCAGAAGAGGTCGCAATTTTGATTGATGTTATTAGCGAGATTGTCGATGACCTCTCAGCTCGTAAGCGGTGGAGCATCAAAGCTGTTGGCGCCCTCGATATGTTGCCAGAACCTTTGGCGGAAAAGTTGGCGAGCCTACCTGGCTGCCCTAACTCGCATCTTCAAGTCAACGTCGCCGTTGGTTATGGCGGACGACGTGAAATCGTGGATGCGGTGAAGGGCTACTTGGGTGAAGAAGCGAAGGCGGGACGCACCTTGGCCGAGGCTGCCGCTGATTTAGATGCCGAAGCGATCGGTCGCCACCTCTATACCGCCGGACAACCTGATCCCGATCTCTTGATTCGCACCTCTGGCGAACAACGCCTCGGTGGTTTCCTGCTCTGGCAGTCGGCGCTCTCTGAGTTCTACTTCTGTGAGGCCTACTGGCCGGACTTTCGTCGCGTTGATTTTCTGCGCGCCCTGCGCGACTACTCGCACCGCCACCGCCGACTAGGTAAATAGTCGGCGCGACTAGCCAGACGGTTAGGTAAGTAACCGGCGCGACAAGCTAGCCGGATGGGCAAATAGCCCTCATTTAAATCTCACAGTCACAAATCGGACATTTAGGACTTTGCCCTTTCTGACCAGCACTTTTACTTATCCCCATTCCTCACAATTTCTTAGAATTTCCGACTCACGCGGGGAAAAATTTGCGACTCGCTCCATCCCTTGGAACTCTATAGCCCGTTGCCAGGTCATTAGACAGGGTAAATGAGACAGGGCTTTCAAGGTGAGAGAGGCAGGTGAATTACAACGATGGCAGTTACCGCAATCGCTTCAAAGAAGCGCAACATCTGGTCGCTCGTCGCTGCATTCTTGATCCTCACCGTGGCTCAGCCAACTGCCAATGGTCTCGACTTCCCAACCTCTACCCGCCTCAACCTGCCTCAGAGCGCTGCTGGCAATTTGGGTTCGGCTGGCAATCTGACAATTGCCAAGGATGCGGATCTCAATCGAGCCGTATCTACACAATTTTCAGAGATGGCACACGTTGCCTTCCTTGCCCGCCAGGTTGAGCTCGCGCGCAAACCTGCTGGGGCAAAGTATGTCGCTCGCTCGATTATGGAGAGCGACTACAGCTGGGGCGCAGATCAATATGGCTGCCTCAACCGTCTTTGGACTAAAGAGAGCCACTGGAACTACAAGGCTCACAACTACCGCTCTGGTGCACATGGAATCGCACAGGCGCTACCGGCTTCCAAGATGGAAGTTGTTGGCACCGATTGGCGCACCAACCCAGTGACACAGATTCGTTGGGGGCTTCGCTATATCGATATCCGCTATGAGACTCCATGCAAGGCATGGGCAAAGTTCAAGCGTTCGAAGTATTACTAAGTCCTGCCCACCTTTGTACTAAAAAAGATTAAGGCTTTGTACCGATCGTCAATGGGCGCATAGTCTCGGCGAAGAAATCATTTCCCTTATCGTCGACAACGATAAAGGCTGGAAAATCAACTACATCGATTTTCCAAACCGCTTCCATGCCAAGATCTTCAAAGTCCAAGACTTCGATCTTCTTAATGCAATCTTGGGCCAGACGAGCTGCCGGTCCACCAATAGATCCGAGGTAGAACCCGCCGTGCTTGGCACATGCATCGGTCACTGCCTTAGAACGGTTGCCCTTGGCCAACATCACATGGGATCCGCCGTGAGATTGGAAGTAATCAACATAGGAATCCATACGACCTGCAGTGGTTGGACCAAATGAACCCGATGCATAGCCCTCTGGAGTCTTGGCTGGGCCTGCGTAGTAGACAGCATGGTTCTTCAAATAATCTGGCATCGGCTTGCCTTCATCCAACATCGCCTTGATGCGCGCATGTGCGATATCGCGGGCTACAACGATTGTGCCCGTTAACGAGACGCGAGTCTTCACTGGATATTTTGAAAGTTCTGCGCGGATCACACCCATTGGCTGATTCAGATCAATCTTCACCACGTTATCGTCGAGGTGAGAGTCAGTTGTTTCTGGCATAAAGTGAACTGGATCAGTCTCTAGCTGCTCGAGGAAGATGCCATCTTTTGTGATCTTTGCCTTCGCCTGGCGATCTGCTGAACATGAGACAGCGATAGCGATTGGAAGAGATGCTCCATGGCGCGGAAGGCGCACAACGCGGACATCGTGGCAGAAGTACTTACCACCGAATTGAGCACCGATTCCCAATGTGCGAGTGAGTTCTAGAACCTGCTTCTCCAGCTCGAGATCACGGAAACCATGGCCAGTTGCGGCATCTCCTGAAGTTGGCAAGCTATCGAGGTAATGCGTCGATGCCAGCTTTGAAGTCTTCACGCAATGCTCTGCACTGGTTCCACCGATGACAATCGCTAAGTGATACGGCGGGCATGCTGCAGTACCTAGTGATCGCAACTTGTCATCGAGCCAATTGATAAATGATGCTGGATTGAGGACTGCTTTCGTCTCTTGATAAAGATAAGACTTGTTAGCGCTACCTCCGCCTTTAGCAATAAAAAGGAAGTTGTATTCATCTTGATGATCACTATCGGCATAGATCTCAATCTGCGCTGGCAGGTTGTTGCCTGTGTTCTTCTCTTCCCATGTAGTGATGGGAGCCATCTGTGAATAGCGAAGATTGAGTTTTGTGTATGCATCGTAAACGCCTTGCGCAACCGCGACTTCATCTTTAGCGGTGGTCAATACATATTGACCCTTCTTGCCCATCACAAGTGCGGTGCCAGTGTCTTGACACATCGGCAGAACTCCACCCGCTGCAATGTTGGCATTCTTGAGTAAGTCAAGTGCAACAAAGCGATCGTTGGCAGAGGCTTCCGGATCCTTCAAGATATTTGCCAACTGCTGCAAGTGGTCCGGGCGAAGGTAATGGTTGATATCGTGAATCGCAGTTTCAGTGAGCTTTGCAATCGCTTCGGGCGTCACTTGGAGAAACTCTTTATCGCCGAGCTTTACAACTGACACTCCCTCGCTTCCGAGTGAACGGTATTGGGTTGTGTCCTCACCGAGTGGAAGTAAATCTGAATAGGAAAACGTCGGAGACATGAATTACGCCTCTTTCTTTACAGAAGCGAGTTTTGCCTTGGCGCCATCGAGCCACTCTTGGCAGATCTTCGCTAGCTCTTCGCCGCGCTCCCATAACTTCAGCGACTCTTCGAGAGAGGCGCTGCCATCTTCGAGGGATTCAACAATTTCAGCGAGTTCATCACGGGCTGCTTCGTAGGAGAGCTTTTTGTCGGCCATGGGCCAAATCTACTCCTCGGGAGAGAGCGAGCGAGTTAGTTGGCTGTGGCGCTGGTCTCGCCCTTTGCGACCTTGATGGCAAGGATCTCGCCGCTCTTTACCTGCTTCGGGTCACGGATGACATCACCCTTGGCATTGCGCACAACAGAGTAGCCACGATCTAAAGTCGACTGCGGTGAGAGCGAACGAAGGTGGGCGGTGATTGCCTTTAACTCTTTTCGCTCAGCATCAATAGTTGCGGTAAAGCTGCGCGTTGAGCGCTGGCGCAGATCGCGTAGTTCATCGCTCAAGATAGTTAAGAACGCGCCAGGATCTTTCATCACTGGACGAGAACGTAACTGCGAGATGAAGTTCTGCTCGAAATCCACACGTGCAGAGAGTGCGCGATAAGCGCGGTCGCGTAACTTCTGAATATTCGCAATCTCCTCCGCGATATCGGGCACTACTCGTTTTGCCGCATCGGTCGGAGTAGATGCGCGATAGTCGGCCACTAAATCAAGAAGTGGCGAATCTTTCTCGTGGCCAATGGCACTGACGATGGGAGTCTGACAATTCGCAGCTAAACGAATTAGAGATTCATCACTGAAAGGGAGTAGGTCTTCAAAAGAACCACCACCGCGGGTAATGATGATGACATCCACTTCACTATCTGCTTCAAGTTCTCGCAACGCGGCGGAGACCTCAACAACAGCCGCAGCTCCTTGCACCGTCACTTCACGAATCTCAAACTCAACTGCTGGCCAACGGCGTCGAGCATTCTCGACCACATCTTTCTCAGCATCAGTATTACGACCGCAGATCAAACCAACCTTGCGTGGCAGTAAAGGCAGGGCAACTTTACGATCGAGTGAAAACAAACCTTCCGACGCAAGAAGAGATTTCAAAGCCTCAAGTCGGGCTAGAAGTTCACCGACACCGACTTGGCGGATCTCCTTCGCCGACATCGAGAGCGTTCCAGATTTCGTATACCAAGATGGCTTTGCATAAATCACTACTCGCGCATTCGCCGGCAACGGTTTGACTGCGGCAATAACTGATTTATGGCACATCACGGAAAGGCTCATATCCGCGCTGGTATCGCGCAGACGCATAAAGGCCATCATTCCGCTTCGTTCGTTGAGCTCTGCTATCTCGCCCTCAATCCAAATCGGGCCAAGGCGGTCTACATACTCTTTGATTGCTTCCGTGACTACGCGCACTGGCGCGGGGGAGTCACTTGAAGTTTCGAACATGGGGCAAGGCTAATAGACTGCAGCCATGGCTAAGAGAGTTTTGATCGCTGCGCCGCGTGGTTATTGCGCTGGCGTTGACCGTGCAATTGTGACCGTCGAAAAGGCGCTCGAGCTCTATGGAGCTCCACTCTATGTCCGTAAAGAGATTGTTCATAATAAGCATGTAGTAGCAACGCTCGAACAGCGCGGAGTCATCTTCGTCAATGAGACTGACGAAGTTCCGGAAGGCAAGACTGTGGTCTTCTCTGCTCACGGTGTTTCACCGGCAGTTCATGCTGAGGCCGCAGCTCGCAACCTGAAGACAATTGATGCCACCTGCCCGCTCGTCACTAAGGTGCACCATGAGGTCAAGCGTTTTGCAGATGCCGATACCGAAATCCTTTTGATTGGTCACGAAGGTCACGAAGAAGTTGAGGGCACCGCAGGCGAAGCGCCAGGACAGGTGCGTGTAGTTGATGGCCTTGATGGTGCACGAAACGTTCAACCAACTCCAGGAAAGAATTTAATCTGGCTAAGTCAGACAACCTTAAGTGTTGATGAGACCCTTGAATCAGTTGCGATTTTGAAAGAACGCTTTCCAGAGATTGCATCACCTCCATCTGATGATATCTGTTATGCAACACAGAACCGTCAAGAGGCGATTCGAGGCATTGCAGCGCAATCGGATTTGGTTCTTGTAGTAGGTTCTAAAAACTCTTCAAACTCTGTGCGGCTTGTCGAAGTAGCACTTGAATACGGAGCGAAAGCTGCTTACCTCGTGGACTATGCGTCAGAAGCTAAAGATGAATGGCTAGAGGGCGTTGAGACCGTTGGTGTAACTAGCGGCGCATCAGTGCCAGAGATTTTGGTGCAAGATCTATTGAAGTGGCTCGATGTCCGCGGCTTCCATGATCAGCAAGAGGTCGAGGCGAAGAAAGAGTCACTGACCTTTGCTCTTCCGCAGAACCTTCGTTCAGATATGAAGGCTGCAGCGCAGTAATTAAGCTGAAGCTGTCTTTCGCTTTGAAGGGCGGCTCTTTGCGCGCTCGTTAAGGAATTGATACCAGCCGTAGAGCGCGGCGATTAGTAAGAACGGTGCAACGCTGGCAAGAGATGCGATGAAATCAACACCAACCTTTGAAATGCGAAGACCATCGGTTGCGATTGTGTAGATAAGCACGGTCGCTGCATATGCCAGTGGTGGCGTTACCGCTGTGACATAACGAGTTCCGGTGCGACCGTATGCGACTCCACCATAAGTCACTAAAAGAATCACCAAGCCAGAGATGATGCCGGCGCCATTGCGGATAAAGAGTTCAGCGAGGGTAAAGAGAGCGATAGCGACAGTCTGTAAGAAGACGATGCCTTCTTTCTTTAAGCCCGGACCAGGAAGGACCGGCTTCTTAAGCGCAATGTTCTTCGCCTTAGTCATTATTCGCCTCAACTATCTCTACATCGATGTAATCCTCAGCTTCTACGAGATCAGGGTTATTGAGCTCACGAACATCAGCTGGTGCCTCAGGATATTGGATTGCGAGCTTCTCTTTATCGCCTGCAACGCCGAGTGAGTGAATTTTCTTTGCTGGGGAGAGAACTGTTTTCTGGGCAGTTGGCACTAAGTCTTCATAAGCCTTAGCGGTTGAATTAATAGCCTTTCCGACAGCAACAATCTTGCTATGGAGAAGCGTGAGATTCTTGAGGAATGTCGATGCAACCTTGGTGATGTCATCAGCGTTCTCTGCCAATTTATTGCGGGTATAGAGATGTCCGACCGAACGCAGTAGCGCCATCATTGTTGTAGGTGTAGCAATCGTGACATTAACATCAAAGGCTTTATTGAGCAGCGATGGATTGACACGAAGCGCCTCTGCTAACAGCGTTTCAAAGGGAAGGAAGAGCACAACAACATCGGGAGAACCCTCTGATTTGTGATAGCCACGCTTTGATAGCGCGACGGCGTGCTTGAGAAGATCTTCTGAATGGGCTTTCAAATGTTGATCTCGTAGCGATTGGTCTTCGGTGGCGAATGCATCAAGGAAGCGCTCAAATGGAAACTTTGAATCGATAAAGATTTTAGCTTCTCCTGGCATCTTTACCGTGACATCTGGAATACCGTTCGAATCTTCGCCTGTTGTTGAACGCTGCGCGGTGTACTCGATTCCTTCAGTAAGACCAGCGAGCTCTAGTAAGAGTTCGAGTTGTGCTTCGCCAAATTTTCCACGAGATTGAGAGCTCGAAAGTGCTCCAGCGATTTTACGAGTTTCGTCAAAGAGAGTCGATGACGCAGTACGCATTTCAGTAATTGTTCGATTGAGATCTGTCTCGGATTGAATTCGTTTTTCGGCAGCTTCACTTGCTTGTTGACGCATACGTTCGACTGAAGTCTTCATATCTTCTAGCTGCGTTGCAATCTTCGATTGCGCATCATTCTTACTCTCGGCCTCTTTGAGACGCTCTTCGCTCTTTTCTAGGAGAGCTTTGACCGCAATGAGTTCATTGGATGCAGTAGAAGAATCAGCACGACCCAAGCGAAGTCCAAGGAGAAGGCCGATTGCTAAACCAAGGAGAAGTACAACCGAGATAGTAAGTGCGTTAGACATGGGGCTATCGTCGCAGGAGTGGGTGACAAATCTGCTGATTTCACGGATAGATAGGCCACGCCTTACTCTTAAGCCACTATGAGTCTTTCAATTGGAATCGTCGGCCTGCCAAACGTCGGAAAATCAACCCTCTTCAACGCCCTCACCAAGAACAACGTTCTCGCTGCGAACTACCCCTTCGCTACGATCGAGCCAAACGTGGGTGTCGTAGGCGTTCCAGATGAGCGCTTGGCAAAGCTCGCCGCGATCTTTGGCTCTGAGAAGTTACTTCCCGCAGCGCTATCGTTTGTAGACATTGCTGGAATCGTGAAAGGCGCTTCTGAGGGTGCAGGCCTGGGCAACAAGTTTTTGGCAAATATCCGCGAGACCGATGCAATCTGTCAGGTAATTCGCGTCTTCACCGATGGCGATGTGGTCCATGTTGATGGTCGCGTTGATCCATCGAGCGATATTGAAACAATTAATACCGAACTCGCTCTTGCAGATTTGCAGACAATTGAAAAAGCTATTCCTCGCCTTGAGAAAGAGGCTCGTACAGATAAGACCAAGACCGCTGTTCTCGAAGCGGTAAAGGAGGCAGAGGCGCACCTTCAATCAGGTAAGCCACTGTCGACTTCAAAGGTTGATCTCTCACTTATTTACGAACTTCATCTTCTTACTGCGAAGCCATTCCTATACGTCTTTAACGTAGATGCTGCAGAACTCGGAGATCAAGAACTTCGTGCAAAGTTATCGGCACTCGTCGCACCAGCAGAGGCAATTTTCTTAGATGCCAAGACCGAAGCAGAGCTCGCCGAACTTCCTGATGAAGATGCACTTGAATTGCTAGAAGCAGTCGGAATGACCGAACCGGGTCTTGCCACACTTGCACGCGTTGGCTTTGACACTCTTGGCTTGCAAACATATTTGACTGCCGGACCTAAAGAAGCTCGTGCTTGGACAATTCATAAGGGAGATACCGCACCAATGGCTGCCGGTGTGATCCATACAGATTTCCAGAAGGGCTTTATCAAAGCAGAGATCGTTTCTTTTGATGACTTGATTGCTGCGGGATCCATGGCCGAAGCGAAAGCTCAAGGCAAAGTGCGAATGGAAGGCAAGGAGTACGTCATGCACGATGGTGACGTAGTCGAATTCCGCTTCAACGTTTAATTCATAGCGAATTACGCTTATTTCACTCGGTATGGAGTGAGAATAAGCGACCTTCTGCGCTGATAGACTGCGCTCCTGCACTTTACGAATAAGTGCCCTTATTTATGGAGTTTCTCTTTAATGCCAAAAGTCCAAGCACATCTCAAAGACCTGCCAGTAAAGACCCGCGACAGCATCCGTAACGTCGCGATCATCGCTCACGTTGACCATGGAAAGACAACACTGGTTGATGCGATGTTGTGGCAGTCAGGTGCCTTCGCTGCTCACAAGAAGCAGGATGAGGGTCAAGACCGCATGATGGACTCGATGGATCTCGAGCGCGAAAAGGGAATCACAATTCTTGCTAAGAACACTGCGGTTCGCCGTGGTGATTCAGTCATCAACATCATTGATACACCAGGCCACGCCGACTTCGGTGGCGAGGTCGAGCGCGGTCTCGAAATGGTCGATGGCGTGATCTTGCTCGTTGATGCATCAGAAGGCCCACTGCCTCAGACTCGCTTCGTATTGCGTAAAGCTTTGCAGAAGAACCTTCCGGTTATCTTGCTTATCAATAAGACAGACCGACCTGACTCACGTATTGCAGAAGTTGTCGATGAGGCTTACGAGCTCTTCCTTGATCTCGATGCCAACGAAGATCAGATTGATTTCCCAGTTGTCTATGCATCTGCAAAGAACGGTCGCGCATCACTCAACCGTCCAGCAGATGGTGGATTGCCAGATGAAGAGAACCTCGATGTTCTCTTTAAGGTAATTCAAGACACTGTTCCAGCACCGGTCTATCACGAGGGTGCACCACTTCAGGCACATGTGACAAACCTTGACTCATCACCATTCCTTGGTCGCCTTGCACTCTGCCGTATCCACGAAGGAACCCTGAAGAAGGGTCAATCAGTCATGTGGATGAAGACAGATGGAACACAAGAGCGAGTAAAGATTTCTGAACTTCTTATTACCGAAGCGCTCGAGCGCGTTCCAGGAACTGAAGCAGGACCTGGCGACATCGTTGCGATTGCAGGTATCGAGACAATTACATTGGGCGAGACTCTTGCAGATCTCGAGAACCCACATGCGCTCCCATTGATCACAGTTGATGAACCATCAATCTCTATGACAATTGGTATTAATACATCGCCACTGGCTGGAAAATCAGGCAAGTTGCTTACAGCGCGCCAGGTCAAGGATCGCCTTGATAAAGAGCTCATCGGTAACGTTTCACTTCGTGTTCTCAATACAGAGCGCCCAGATGCTTGGGAAGTACAGGGTCGCGGAGAGCTTCAGCTCGCTGTTCTCGTTGAAATCATGAAGCGTGAAGGCTTTGAGCTCACCGTTGGTAAGCCACAGGTTGTTACCAAGATGATTGATGGCAAGCTACATGAACCAATGGAGCGCCTCACAATTGATGCTCCTGAGGATTACCTCGGTGTGCTTACTCAGTTGATGGCTCTTCGCAAGGGCCGTATGGAGCAGATGGTTAACCATGGCACCGGTTGGATTCGTCTTGAGTATAAGGTTCCATCACGTGGCTTGATCGGATTCCGAACAGAGTTCCTTACCGAAACTCGCGGAACAGGTTTGCTTCACCACGTATTTGATTCTTACGAGCCATGGTTCGGAGAGCTTCGTACACGCAGCACCGGATCACTTGTTTCAGATCGTATGGGCACTGTTACTTCTTACGCACTTACTGGTGTGCAAGAGCGCGGAACCATCTTCGTTGAGCCAGGCGATGAGGTTTACGAGGGCATGGTTATCGGCGAGAACTCACGTTCTGACGATATGGATGTCAACTGTGTTCGCGAGAAGAAGCTCACCAACATGCGTGCTTCAGGAACCGATGATTCTGAAAAGTTGATTCCACCAAAGAAGCTCAACATGGAAGGTGCGCTCGAGTTCTGTCGTGAAGATGAGTGCGTTGAAGTTACTCCTGCTGTTGTGCGCATCCGCAAGGTTGTCCTCGATGGTGCAGAGCGCGCCCGTGCGACATCTCGCGCAAAGCGCTCTAACTAGCATCACCCAGTTTTAACTAAAAGAGAGTTGGACCGGCGCTTAACAATCGCGCCTATTCCAACTCTCTTTTGTTTTCCTGGCCACTAAGACGTAAATACAAATTCTAGGCGCGATTGTTAAGCACCGAATTTCGTATTTGTGTCGTTAAACTGCAGCTATGAAAACTCTTCGACTCCTTGGAATTTTTGCGCTGTTGTTAGTGCCGGTAGGTGCGAATGCTCATGCGGGGGTGGTGGCGGTCGCTCCGGCGCAAGATCAAGTATTGATGTCTATGGCGAGCGAGATTTCAATTCAATTCTCAGAAGAGTTACTCACTATTTCGAATGAAGATGTGAATACGCTCTCTCTCACTGAGTTAGATGGACCACCGATTGAACTTGAAAATATCAGGGTCGAAGGTGAGTACTTAAAAGCAGCTATTCCCAGTGGCGATTACGCGCCTGGTACCTATGAAGTCACTTACCGGATTGTTTCCGCCGATGGCCATAAACTCTCAGATTCCTTCACCTTTGCGCTCAATGCCCCGGCGGTAACGGCCGCTCCGGTGACCACCGATGAGGGAGATGGTGTGATTCCACTTCCCATCGTTGCCGCAATCGTAATTCTCGCTCTGGTCGGTGGCTTCTTTATTTTCCATGCTCGCAAACCTTGAGCTACCCCGGTATTTGTCGGTGCTCTAGGGTTCAATTCGTACCATGAGTAAATCTGCGGCTACTAAGGGTCTTCAATTAGCCGCCCCGGTATTGACCGCTCGCACTCTCAACCCAGATCCACAGCAAATTCAAGCCATCGCGCACCGAGGTTCACCTTTGATTATTCGCGGCGCTACTGGAACCGGCAAGACCACAACGTTGATTGAGTGCGCAATCGATCGCATCAAGCACGGTGCCGATACCGATTCGATTCTGATTCTTACCTATGGTCGCGAACGTGCATCTGAGATCCGCGATGCGATTGTGATTGCAGCAGGCGGCACAGTTCAAGAACCCGTTGCGCGCACCTTCCATGCGCTGGCCTTCTCTATCTTGCAGATGAGCGCTGGCGAGAATTTCCGCGAAACAGTATTGATCTCAGGTGCTGAACAAGAATCTTTTATCAAGATTTTGCTTGAGGGCAATATTGAAGATGGCGTTGATTGGTGGCCAGCAGATTTACGCAATCTGGGCGGCGACAACTCTGCAATGATGGGTGAGCCACTTCTTACACAAGGATTTATCCGCGAACTCCGTGACTTAATGATGCGCGCGACCGAGCGCAATATCTCACCACAAGAACTCGCTGCCATGGGTGGACGTTTAGGAGAAAAATTCTGGGCACCAGCGGCGCGATTCTGGCAACAATATCTCGAGGTCTCAGCCGATATGGAATCTGCTGCAGCAGATTCAAAGATGAGGATTGACCCGGCCCAGATTATCAATGCAGCGATTGCTCATCTCAACGTCAATCCAGAAATTCTTCATGAATTGCGGAAACGATTTACCACCATCATGGTTGATGAGTTCCATGAAAGCGATCCCGCACAACGTCGACTACTCGAACTCTTAATGTCACAGGATCTGGTCTTAGTCGTCGATCCAAAATCTGCGGTAGGTCGTTTCCGCGGTTCCGATCCCGATGGAGTCGATGCTTACTGCAGCAACACATTCCCGCAAGCGCAGACCATCACTCTTGAGACAAATCACCGTGGAACTCCAGCTAAGTTTGCAATTGAAGTGAAATCTGAGAGCGAAGAAGCCCAATTCATCGCCTACAACATCAAGCGTGCGCACTTGATTGAAGGAATCGCCTATAGCGATATGGCGATTATTCTCCGCTCGCAGAACACTACTGCGACAGCTATTCGTCGCGCCCTCGGTCAATCAGGTATTCCAGTCGCAGGAGACCGCGAAGCGATCGCCAGTAATGCGGCTCTTGCACCATTCTTACTCTTAGCGCGCGTTGCTGCTGGAAATGAAACTCTCACTCTCGATGTATGTGAGCGATTACTTCTCTCCGAATTCGGCGGCGCCACTTCTATCTCGCTCCGTCGCATCCGGACTGCTCTGCTGAAAGCTCGTAATGAAGAGGTAGATCAGCGCACGGGAAGCCAACTCATTATTGATGCCATTGATAAGGGCGATATTTCGATTGCAGAGTCAGCAGAACTCCTCCGAGTGCATCTGCTTTTAAAGGAAGCACGCGCATCACTTCGAAAGAAAAGCTCATCGATTCACGATCTCCTTTGGGCAATCTGGTCAAAGGCGGTTAATGCCGAGAACCAGTTGATATCAGAAGCGTGGCAGCGTGCCGCACTTCGCGGTGGAGCACGAGGGGCTGCGGCAGATCGCGATCTCGATGCGATGGTCGAACTCTTTGATAGCGCAGCCCGCCATATTGATCGCATGCCTGGTGCGCATCCCCGAATCTTCTTATCTGAAATTGCGCAAGAAAACATCGTCACCGATGTGATTACCGCCAAAGGTATTCGCCCTGATGTCGTCGAGCTCCTCACGGTTCACTCAGCCAAGGGGTTGCAATACAAGCGAGTCTTTGTTGCTGGTATTCAAGAAGGTATTTGGCCAAATCTCAAACAGCGCAGCACTCTGCTCGGAGCCGAACGTCTCGTCGAACGTATCCGTCACAGTGAAGATATTGCCCAGATTCAGTTCGACATGATCACTGCAGCCTCGCTGGCAGAAGATGAGAAGCGTCTATTCGATGTTGCCACCACTCGCGCATCAGAGCAGCTTTACATCTCCGCGGTATCGCGTGAAGAAGATTCTCCATCATCGTTCTTCCTTGATGCGGTCGAGTCTGGCGCCTACCAGCTCACTCACTTTAAAGATGCACGACCACTTACCAGTAATGCACTCGTGGCATCCCTTCGAAGGTCACTTCGCACTGACCGAGCAGAAGTTGCTGCAGCTCTTCTTTCAACCTTATCTACCGCTGAAATCGCAGTGGCAAATCCAGAAAATTGGCTCGGCTCTAAGCCGATCTCAACCGATGTGCCGTTGGTAGCCGATGGTGAAAGCGTCTACATCTCACCGAGCGCCGCCGAATCATTTGAAACGTGTGGCCTTAAGTGGTTGCTCGAACGCAATGGTGGATCTAATGGCGATTCCACCGCCCAGTTACTGGGCTCTGTGATTCACGAATATGCCCGCCTCAAGGTAGAAGGCGCTGATATCACCGACCAGTACTTATTTGAATCACTAGAAAAATCATGGCCGCTTATTACCGATTCAACTGGGTGGATCAGTAATGTCCAACTACAACGAGCACAGAAGATGCTAGAGCGTTTTGCGCAATATCACCGCACTGCTACCCGTGATGTCGAAGGCGTTGAATTGTCCTTTGAATTCGAAATTGGAAGAGCAAAGGTACGTGGTTCGGTGGACCGACTAGAGGTCGACAGCGATGGAAAGTATTACGTCGTTGACTTTAAGACCGGCAAAGCCATCACCAAGAAAGAAGCGGCAGAGAATTTGCAGCTCGCCTGTTATCAATTAGCAGTAGTGCTCAACGCCTTCGAGAAGAAATTTGAGCAGCCAGAGGTTTCTGGTTCACACCTAGTTTTCCTCGGCCACGATACAAAAGAGGTCGCAACGCGCGAGCGAGCTCCGATTGATGTCGAAAGCGTGACAAATAATCTTGTTGAAATCGCCACCGCGATGAGCGCACCACACTTTTATGCAAAGAAGAATGATTTCTGCGGCTACTGCCCCGTTAAGAGTTCTTGTCCATTGCACCTTGAGGGAAGATCGGTGATCGGATGAGTGCTGAGATGATTGAGAAGTACACACCAGAGCAGGTTGCAGCGCTCATTCAATTAGTGGATCCAAAGTTCTATCCACCTAGCGATGAGCAATCGAAGATTATTTCTATTAAGAGCAATCCACTCGAGCCTGCCGTAGTAATTGCCGGCGCGGGTTCCGGCAAGACCGAGACTATGGCCTATCGCGTGGTCTACCTAGTAGCTAATGGTTTTGTTCGCCCAGATCAGATCTTAGGTCTCACCTTTACCCGCAAGGCAGCGGGCGAACTCAACTTGCGTATTCGTAAACGTTTAGCCCAATTGCTTAAAGCTTTGAAGATCGAACATGAACGTAACGGCAAAGGTGAATTTGTACCGCCATTTACTATCTCCAACACTTCTGTGACTACCTATCACTCCTATGCCGGTCGAATTCTCTCCGAGCACTCCATCCGACTTGGCATCGATGCAGATTCGCAGCCACTTGGGGAAGCTGCGCTCTGGATGATGGCTAACCGAATTGTGCGCAATTGGGATGAAGTTGGTTATTCCAACGAAAGTTCAATTAAGACTATTGTCGAAGATTTGATGGGCCTTACATCACAAGCGCTCGAGCACCAAGTCACCGGCGAGCAAATCATCGAGCAGGACAACAAATTACTGGCCGAACTCAATCGCATGAGTGGACCCACCAATGAGGGCGTCCGTAAAGCTGCCATGACTGCAATTCAGCGATCTGGCTTGGTTGGAATGATGGAGCGATTCCTCAGCGAACGGCGCGGCGACGGACAACTTTCCTTCGATGATCAAATTTCATTAGCTGCAACCATTGCGCAAAATTTTCCAGATGTCGGCGCTATTGAAAAAGCAAAGTATCCGGTCGTCCTACTCGATGAATATCAAGATACATCGCACTCACAGGTGCGTTTACTCTCCACTCTCTTTGGCGACGGACATGCGGTTACTGCCGTCGGCGATCCATGCCAATCGATCTATACCTGGCGCGGTGCTGCTGCCGGAACAATCGGAGCATTCAATCGCCACTTCCCAAAGCCTGTTGAATACTCTGGCGCTCTCCAATTTAATCTCTCACGTACCTACCGCAACGATCACACAATCTTGGCGGTTGCTAATGTCATCTCAGAAGGTGTTCGCAAGAGTGATGGCATAGAAGTCTTGCCACTGCGTGCGCGTGAGGACGCTGACAACGGTGATCTCGTCTGCGGAATTTATGAAAACTTAGTGGCAGAGGCGCAGGCAATAGTTGAGTATTTCCAGCCCTTATGGGCAGAAAATGAGGAACGCCGTGCAGCTGAAAAACGTGGTGAGAAGAGCGAGAAACCACGAACCTTCGCAGTATTGGTGAGAAAGAAATCTCAGATTGCACTTATTCAGGAAGCGCTGACCGCTGCTGGAATTGAATCGGAAGTGCTTGGACTAGGCGGCCTGATCCATGTTCCAGAGATTGCAGATATCGTCTCAATTCTCAAAGTAATCAACTCACCTGATGCTGGTGGCGCACTGATGCGCCATCTCACTGGACCTCGTATCAATCTTGGTCCACGTGATATCGCTGCACTGGGTCGATTCTCTCGTTCCCGTTCCCAAAGCGAAGGTTCAGATAGCCGCTCATTGGTGAAAAACATCATTGAAGGAACAGCGCTTAGCAACGATAGCGATGATCAATTTGCGGGCTCATTGATTGATGCCCTCGACGAAATTAGTTCGGCAGATTCTCAGACATTTTCTACCGCGGGCTATGCACGCTTGACTCAATTCTCGAGCGATCTCCGGCGACTTCGCTCGCGCGCATCAGGTTCAATTACCGATCTCATCCTGGAAATCGAGCGATACCTCAACCTAGAAGCTGAAGTAATGCTCCGTGAAGAAGGCGTCCATGGACGTCGCCATCTCGACCGCTTCTTGGATGAGGCAAGTAAATTTGCGCGTTCTGGTGGTTCATTAAACTCGTTCATTCAATGGCTCGATGTAGCAAGCGATGAAGAAGGCGGACTTAAAGCTGGCGCACCAGAGGTCGATGACAGTGTGGTTCAGATTCTTACGATTCATATGTCAAAGGGCGCTGAATGGGATGTCGTTGCAATCCCAGGACTCGCTAAGGGAACTTTCCCGTCTGAGAGCTCGAAAAGCCCTGAAAACTGGGTCTTTAATGAGCGCTTCATACCATTTGAACTCCGCAGTGATGCAAGCGTCGTTCCACAACTCAATCTTTCGCAAGTCACCACCAATGCTGATGCCAACAAAGCTCTCGATGCATATAAGACACTCTGTGCCCAGTATCGCCTCAGTGAAGAGATTCGATTGGGATATGTCGCAGTTACTCGCGCGAAGACACATCTCTTCTGTTCCACAACATATTGGGGAGAAGGCGTAAAACCGCTCGAACCTTCATCGCTCTATCGCAGTATTGAATCTGTAGCACTGACATCAGGTCGCGTTATCGACGAACTTGAACCGCCTGCTAGCGATGCGCGCAATCCGCAAGAAGATCTTGAAGTCTCGCAAGCATGGCCGCGAGATCCGCTCGGTCCACGTCGTGAAAAGTTTGATGCATCTGCAGCTCTTGTACGGGCTGCATCACCGGTAGATCTTTCATCTCTCTCGACCGACGATTCAGTTATTCAATCTTGGGTGGAGGATTCAAAGGCGCTCATTGCAGAAGTTGCGGAACACCACAATGGAACAACAGCGGTTCCACGTCCAATCAGAATGTCTCCATCTTCCATCATCGCAATGAAGCGCGACCCAGAGGGCTTTGCTTTGAATATACGCCGGCCGATGCCACGCGCTCGTGATGAATACTCCTCTCGCGGAACATCTTTCCACCTTTGGGTCGAACGTCATTTACGAGGTAATTCGATCTTCGATGAAGAAGATTTTGATCTCCTGCAACCTATTGAAGAAGACCGCACTTTAGAAGAACTTAAGGCAACGTGGTTGGCATCGGATTGGGCAGATCGCCAAGCGCATAAGGTGGAAGTCCCATTCGAGACCGTCATTGCTGGCACTTTGGTCCGTGGTCGAATCGATGCAATTTATAAGACAGAGCAAGGTTTTGAGGTAGTTGATTGGAAGACTGGCTCTAAAGAATTGGACGTGGATTCAGCTATCCAATTGGCTATCTATCGATTGGCGTGGGCAAAGTTGGCTGATGTTCCGGTGGAGAGCGTGAGCGCTGCTTTCCATTATGTTCCTACTGGCGTAACCGATCGACGCACCAACTTAATGAGCGAAGCCGAACTCATTGCACTCTTAAGTTAAAGCTCAACCGGCCCAATTTCAATCGATATGGGGCGATGATCGCTAATCGCAACTGAGCCATGAATGGTCTCTCTTGCCATCTCTATCTCAGTGCCGCGAAGAAGAATGTAATCAAAAGAGATTGCTGGTTTCCACGATGGATAACTCAGAGTGTTGGTTGCTCGCTTCCAACGAGTGAAGCGCGTTGGCAATCCCCAGGGAAGATTAAAGTCTCCGAGCAAGATCACCTTTGTCTGATATTTCTTCTCAATCTTCTTTGCCCATCGCGTCAACTTGATTAATTGAAAGGCATTAACAAAAGGAACAAAGGAGAGGTGAGTATTTATAACCGTCCAACCGTTCTCCAACACCGCAGCTATTGCAACCCGTGGTTCATCTTTCACATAGAACGGCGCCACTTTGCCTTTCTCATTTGCCACCAAGAGCGGTAGCCCAATCCATGCTTTCCCTAATTCATATCGAAGCCAATGCTGGACTGGAATCTTTGAAGCAATACCTACGCCGTAGAGTTCTGTTGCCTCTTCTTCTGCATATGTGATGACACGCTTTTCCGATGAGGTGAGTTTGCGCCATGAGAATCCTGGAGTGCCACGCAGACAAGGAGCAAAGCCCCATGCGAATGCGCCCATCGCGGTAGCGATCTCTGCGACTTGATTGGTGCCGCCAGAGCGTTCAAGGTTCATATCAAGCTCTTGCAGGGCCAGAACATCACTGGAAAGTGAGGCCGCCACCGCGGAATAATCAGCGCTCTCTGCTGGGTTCAGGCTCTGTCCGTGCAGGATATTCCACGAGGTGATGCGCATAGGTGAACACTAGTAATCTCCACCCATGAGCGCGATTCCACCAAGACCATCCCTGATGGACCGCGCCGGCGAGCTCCGCACCAATCCAGAACGAATCGAAGAGCTCTGGCAGTCAGCGGTGATTATTGAAGTAGGCAAGGGCCGTATTCGTTCGACGGTATCCGGCCCGGTATTTCTCACCGCTGCCGATGCTGTTGGGGGAGAGCGATATTTTCTTGGAATCGATCCAATTACGAATCTGCCTTACTTCGCATGGGCATCTGGCGCGGTAGATACTGAAATTGAGGATTACTTATCCTTGCGCGAACTAGCCGGTGGATTATCTCCGCGAGATCTCGAAATTGCGATGCATGCAATTGCACTATCGAATTGGCACGATGCCCATCCGCACTGCCCAAAATGTGGCAAACCGACTCGTGTTGATTTAGCAGGTGCTGCTCGTAAATGTGATCATGATGATGTTCAACATCATCCTCGGACAGATCCAGCTGTGATTGTGCTTGTAAAAGATCAAGCTGACCGAATTCTTTTGGGGCATCAGCCAGTCTGGCCAGATGGTCGCTTCTCAACTTTTGCTGGATTTCTCGAACCAGGTGAAACTTTCGAACAATGCGTTGCTCGTGAAGTTTTTGAAGAGGCTGGTGTTCGACTTAGCGAGATTAAATATCTTGGATCGCAACCATGGCCATTTCCGGCAAGTGTCATGATTGCATTTGAGGCAATCACAGATGCACCTGATGATGCTCGCCCTGATGGAGAAGAAATCACCGAGGTGAAGTGGTTCTCACGTGCAGAACTTAAATCTGCAGCAGAAGACGGCTCGCTTCTCTTGCCACCGACAGTCAGCGTTGCGCGCAGAATGATTGAAGGGTGGTTAGGTGGCACCTCGCTCGACAAGTCAAAGCTTGCGGGGGAGACATGGCGCTAGATGCCAATTCTTTAGATGCGCAATCAATTCTCGATGCGCTCGATGGCGATCAACGTGCAGTAGCTCTCGTTACCCGCGGCCCTGTCTGCGTTATCGCAGGGGCAGGAACTGGAAAGACGCGTGCCATTACACATCGCATCGCCTATGCAGCAGCAATTGGCACTATGGATCCACAGAAGATATTGGCGCTCACCTTTACCGCCCGTGCGGCAGGTGAGATGCGGGCACGTCTGCGCACGCTCGGCGTACCTACCGTTGCAGCTCGTACTATCCACTCTGCTGCGCTAAAACAACTGCTCTTCTTCTGGCCCACAGTTTTCGGTGGCCGCACTCCAGATTTGATTACGTCAAAGGGAAGCTTTATCTCAGAGGCGGTACGTCGAGCTGGTTTGACGAGTGAGGTAGCGGTTCATAATCGCGAACTTATGCGCGATATCGCTACTGAAATTGAATGGGCAAAAGTTTCCCAGGTGGCACCAGAAGATTTTGTCAACGAAATATCACAGCGAATGACCAAACCGCGATTTAATCCAGAGCAATTAGTGCAGCTCTACACTGCATACGAATCCATAAAGAAGCAAGAACTAGCAATCGACTTCGAAGACGTTCTCCTTCTCACTGCTGCTATGTTGGAAGAAGAGCGTGATGTTCGCGAACGTGTTCAGAATCAATATCGATACTTCACCGTAGATGAGTACCAGGATATTTCACCGGTGCAACAACGTCTCATTAATGCTTGGCTTGGAACCCGCACTGACATTTGTGTGGTGGGAGATCCAGCGCAGACTATTTACTCATTCGCTGGCGCTACTCCGGTTTTCCTCAACACATTTACTCAGCGCTTTCCAGATGCACAAGTCATTCGCCTCAGTACCGGTTACCGTTCCACGCCAGAGATTACATTTGCCGCAAACTCAATTTTGCGTGTGGGATCAATGGGTCAAGAACTCACCGCCATTAATGACCATGGCAGTAAGCCATCAGTGCAAGGATTTAAAGATGAGTATGCAGAAATCAGTGGCGTACTCCAAGAGATCACTGGACTCCTCACAGCGGGCATCCAGCCACAAGAGATAGCGATTCTTGCCCGTACAAATGCGCAATTATCCGCTTTTGAACGTGCGATGAATAAGTCAGGTATTCCTTATCAGGTACGAAACACCGAAAGATTCTTTGAGCGTACCGATGTCCGTGAATTTCTCAAGCAGGTGCGTCAGGCATCTGTGATCCCAGTTGAGGGAAGTAGTTGGATTGATGAGCTTCGCACCATCGCCCAACCATTCTTAACTGGCGAATCCATCGATGGTATTGCAGCCCTATTACACCTCGGCCGCGAACTTGATGAGAATCCGGCATTTGCACCGAAAACTCTGCGCGGATACCTGCGTGAAGTGGAAGATCGGGTACAGCAGAACAACCCACCAACGATGCCAGTCATCACTTTGGCTACCTTGCATGCAGCAAAGGGTCTCGAATGGGAAAGGGTCTATCTCATCGGAGCTTCAGAGGGCATCCTGCCGCTCGCTAGCGGCGGGCCATCTGCGGCGAACAATCTGACCGATGCGGTCATCGCCGAAGAGCGCCGCTTGTTCTACGTGGGGATGACGCGAGCTAAGACCGATCTTCACATCACATATAGGGGCGAGGCCTCTCGATTCCTGCGTGAATCCACCTTGATGCAGTAATTTTCTAATCACTCCAGGCTTATGCCAATTAATTACCTTGCGAGTAGGTCTTGCCCTGCTCTATCCTTACCGCACTTACGAAATTCGTAAGAGATTAAAGTGAAGGGAAGAGCGAATGTCACTCAACATCGTTCTCACAGCAGGCCTCGTTGGCGCTGCTGCATCTTCACGCGCTCACACAACCTCAACAACTACAGCAGCCCATGTTGCGCGCACTCATAAGCGCAATTGGCCCGCAGCTACAAAGTCAGCGTTTTACGCCAACTTTTATGCAGTGGATGAGGCCACCGGAGCAAATATCGGATAACCGATAACAGCCCATAAGGCCTCTTAAATCCACTAAGGATTTAAAGGGGCCCTTTTTATTTGGGTTTTATCTAGGTTGTATCTAAGTTGAATAAAGAAGAGACCACTCGAGAAGAAAGAACAAAGGAAGGCAGGTGAGAGCGATGACCGTTCTCTACAGCGAACTACAGGTAGCAGGTTGGGCAGATACATACATTGGCTTAGGAGATGTCACATATACATCCGATAACGCCAAGGCCTTTACCTTGCCATGCCATAACGCTGACCCCGAACTCTTCTTTGCTGACTCTGATCTTGAGATCTCATTGGCAAAATCACTCTGCGGCAGCTGTCCAATGAAGCAGGCGTGTTTAGAGGGTGCACTGGATAGAGGCGAGCCGGTTGGAGTTTGGGGTGGGCAACTTTTTGAAGATGGCGCCATCATCGAACGGAAGCGTCGTCCAGGTCGACCACCGCGCCAGGTAATTGCTGCCTGACAGTAATTCTTAACAATCACACCCACAGAGTGGATGGCGAGCAATCGCCACCACCTGTGGTGATGTGAGGTGTTGAAAATTGAGATAGGAAACTTCTCCAATACTGTGATGGGCACCTATCTGCCCAGCTTGAGATCTGCTATCGATAAAGCGAAGAACCTGCTGGGCGACAAGGGCCGCTAAATAATGTGCAACTACAACCGGAACATCTTCCTGAAGATTGAGCGAAATCTTTTCCAGTTTTGTATATCCCCAATGATCAATTTCGTAGAGCGAAAGACATCGAAGACAGGGACTTTCACCCGGCAGAACGAGTGGGCCGAAGGCAATCTCATCGCCTATCGGTGAGTGAATAACTAAATGTGGGCGCTTCTTCTGCGCCCATTCGACCAATATTTCTGGATCGCAATCTCCATAATGAATAGTGAGCGCTGGCGAAACCTGAACACTATCGTGCTTGTCTGGCATGTCGTCTACCGGAATCGGAAAGAGCGAAAGTCCGCGTCGATGGCTCTCTAATCGTTGATAGTAATTGAGGCCGATATCGCTAGCCGTTAACGGTCCGAATCCAATGTCGAGATCTCCGATACTCTGATTGAGAAAGCGATCCGAGAAACGCACCCGAGTAACACCGCTTGCCAAGAGAATGGCGTAGAGCAGAGTGATGATGCGCGAGCGCCCAGATAACTCAATCGGAAAACTTGACCGCGCAGCAAGAGTGGCGCAACCGCCATCGCCTCCATTCTCCGCCCATTCAATCTGAGCGAGCTCGGGAGCACTCCGGGTGCGCAACTGAATCACTGCGCGATCGCGGCTCGCGACTTCATCGAGATACCGTTTTGGTGGTGCTAGCTCACTTCTGCGGTGGTTGAGAAATCGGTGCGCATCCAGGGCGGAGATGAAATCTTCTAAGTGTGCGATCTGCTCAGGCGGAATATTGGCGAAAGGATCCTTGCCCATCGCCAATTGGGTGATCGCGCTGCGCTGAAAGGGTGATATGACGGTGGCAACACGATCAAGGGTTCCAAGAAGGTAGCTCGTCTCGCCTTTACGGTGCGAAGGAAAGAGCGCGCATCCGCGGATTAAGGAATAAGTTTTTTTCATATGCGTATGAGAACGGGAAAAACGAACGACCATGGGCGGTGAGAAAGATTTCTGTGGAGAAAGAAAAATCCCCCGCACATTGGCGAGGGATTTAACTACTTCTGTGACGCGATGTACTGAAGTACGAGAATTACTGTGCCTTACCGAGGATACGGTTGACCTTGGTACCGCAGACTGGGCAGATGCCCTGTGCCATGCGACGACCTGAGTCAGAGACCTTTACAGTTCCCTCGAAGTCACGCTTCTCCTTGCACTTAACGCAGTAAGCGTCACCCTTGTATGTCTCTGTCATGATTGCCTCCAATCGGCGTCGCCCTCATGTGATGTGGCTACGCGTATTGGTTAAAACCATACTCCGCCTCACGCTCAAAAACGGGTAAGCGTGAGGGGATTCGCGTCTATTTTTCCTGAGGGTTTTGACCGCTTTTAGCCCACTAGCCCTTGCTCTTGAGCTTTTTCAGCTCCACGGGATCGAGCATCGCCCGTTCGGCCGCCTCCCAGCCGTCGAGATAGGCCGAAGCGAGCTCAGAATCCTCAAATCTGCCCAGGGTCTGGGTGAATTCCTCCCCATGATCGGCCCATTGGAGGTGGATCGCCTCATGGAAGAGGACATAGTCGAGGGCGTAGCTGGGCGCGAGCTTGAGGCGGTCAGAGATACGGATAGTCCGGTCGAGAGAGGTGCAGGAGCCCCAGCGCTCGCGCATGGGGCGCCAGGTGACGCTGGCGGGGCGGGCGGTGATCTCGGGGGCGAGTTCGGTCAGCAGCTCATCGATTCGGGTAGCCAGGGCGCTCTCGCTCGGGGTCTTAGCCTCCTCGCGCCCTCGAATAATGGCGATCAGTTCTGGGACGACTTGAGCCTCCTCTGCCTTCGACATTCGGGCCGGCAGCGAGATCACAATCCGTCCACCTTGGCGATAGGCCGAGGCTGATTTCTTTCGACGGGTCGACCGGATGACGAGAATCTCACCCTCGGTCACACCTGGAAGAGTTGGGGCTTCATATTCATCGAAATCGGCCATCGCATCCTCCTCTTTATTACAGCACAGAACTATCAGTGAGAAACCTCAAGTAGTTATTGAGGAATTGTAGGTGCGAATCACTGCTTTCTTATTTGCACACTCGCACTTTTCTGCGTACTTTGCGCATACGAAGTCCTCGGTTACACCTCGATATCTGCAAGGGGAAGGCAGATATTGAAAAGTAATCGGGGGCTTCGCTTTTTCTCGAGCTCTAGCTGGCTAGATAAGTCCGTCTAGATAAGACCGGAGAGGTCATCTGGAATCTGCGTCGATGCCAAGAAGAGATCTGGGGCTAAGAGTTCGGTAGCGCTTGGCAGAATTCCACTCCAGATCTGATCGCGAGCGGTGACATCTTTTACCTCGCGCACACGGCTCCAGAAAGCGCTCGCTTCACGAGCAAGTTTTGGCGAAACTTCTAATCCCAACATGGTCTTAAAGAGTTGTTGTGTTGGCGCACTTGTTGCGCGTTTACGTCGGTGAAGTTCGCGCAGCGCAGTGATGGATGGAATGCGATCTCCAGCTGCAAGTGTTGCCACGTCATCTGCCCAACCATCAACTAGTGCAAGAACAGTCTCTAACTTCTCTAGCGCAGCGCGCTGTGCTGGAGTCTCTTCCGGAGTGAAGATTCCAGAATCAAGTGAGAATGTAAAAGATTGCTCTCCTGTAGTTGGATCCATTGCAGAACCCATATCCTGCATCGCTTCTTCAGCTTGGCGTTGAATCGCTTCCAGATCAATCTTGATACCGGCTCCGTATTCAACAATTGCACTGCGAATATAAGAAACAATCCAAGGGTTATGTTCGAATAAGCGAGCAATTGCACCTTCACGAAGGGCGTGGAATAGGTAAATCTCGCTCTTTGCAATCTCGGTATCGGCGCCCCATTTCTCAATGTTTTCTGGGATTAAGAGCGAGCGAGCCGGCGTAAGAATAGGCATACCCACATCGTGAGCTCCAGTGGCAGTTGATGCGATAGCGCCAATAGCTTGCCCCAGTTGGTTTGCGATCATGGTGCCGATAAAGGAGCGTAACAAGCCGGCAATCGCGCCTACCGGGGCGGCGGCCATAGAGCCTTCGTATTCGCTGCCCTGCGATGCAATCGCCTCATCAAGCAACTTTGAAATCGCAGTACTAAGTCCAGTTGCAAGTGGCTCCATAGTTGCTTGCCAACCTGGAAGAGTTTCATCAATCCAATCGAGGCGACTAATTGCGCGAGTAGCCGAAGGCGATGTTGCCGGGAAATCAGTTGCTTCATTGAGCCAGATGTCGGCGATCTCGCAAGCGTTGTTCACTGCGGTGACATCATTTGTGCCGAGCGGCTGAGAACCTTGGCTGGAGATAAATTTCTTTGCAGTATCTCGAACAGGTGCAAGAGGCAGAGCTTCTTGGCTACCGCCGAAGAGCGCACTTAAACCGGCCAGTGGAAATCCACCAGCGCCAGGATTGATCCCCATGGCATTAAATTGTTGCTGAATCTGTTCTTGCATCTGACGCATCATCGCCTCGAGATTTTCGCGGTTCTTGCGTTCAGCATCATCACCATCGTCAGGTGTAAATCCAAATCCTGCCATCGCGAGACTCCCTATCGATAGTGACGAAAATGTGAGATGAATCTGATTCTAGGAGGTAGAACGCTACGAGCGCGCACTTTCTTCCCGTGGGCGATAGTCTATTTCTATGTACCTCGCAGGAA
>CAZNEQ010000004.1:0-37815 GCA_964572265.1 uncultured Candidatus Planktophila sp. | reverse complement strand
TTCATTGCATCTCCTTTACCTGCGGCCAAGAATATCCAAGTTGCTTCATCGCTTTGAGTAGGAAAGGCATCGAAATCCCCACGACGTTGGTGTAATCGCCTTCGATAACAGGGATAAAAGGTGATCCGAATCCATCGAGGGTAAAGCCACCTGCGACGTGGAGCGGCTCGCCAGATGCAACATAATCCGCAATCTCTTCATCACTCATATCGGTAAATGTCACTTTGGTGGTGACGCGGTCAGCGATCTCTATTCCTTGCGCAGTATCGATAATGCAGTGTCCTGTATGGAGTAGACCGGTGCGACCGCTGATCTTCTTTGCTCGCTCGATAGCAATCTCAGGGGTTCCAGGTTTTCCAAATGAGATTCCATCGACATCGAAAGTTGAGTCACAGCCGATGATGATTGCTGGGTAATCAATCTGCTCGCGCACGGTATGTGCCTTCGCGACAGCCAGTGCAATCACCATATCTTCAGGAGTCATCGCATTGAAGAACTCAGTCTCTTCATCAACATGACTGACAATGATGGTGGGCTTCAGTCCGGCACCTTCAAGTAGGCGTCGACGCGAGGTTGATTGCGATGCAAGGACGATACGAGGCATTAGTCGAACTTTCGCGCGCCGAAAGTCACTTGGTGAGGAAGTGGCTGACGTAGTTGGGGGAGGCCAAAGACGCTCCGTTTGATGACTGGTTTAAGCTCAACTGGTTTACGGTTATTCAGCACAGCATGAAGCGCAAGCAGCTCTTCATCGCTGGGATGACCGGATGCAACTGTGAACTTCATTTATAGCGGAATGTTTCCATGCTTACGCGCCGGCAAAATATCGCGCTTGGTCTTCAAGGTGCGGAAAGCCTTTGTAATGTATTGGCGTGAATCCTCTGGCTCAATCACGCTATCAATTGTTCCGCGCTCTGCAGCGAGGTATGGGTTAGAGAACTTCTCGGTGTAATCATCAACGAGTTCTTTACGGGTTGCTTCAACATCTGTCGCTTCTGAAATCTCTTTGCGGTGCAAAATGTTGACTGCCCCTTGAGCGCCCATGACGGCAATTTCTGCACTTGGCCAGGCGAAGTTGATATCGCTGCCAAGGTACTTAGATCCCATAACAATAAATGCCCCGCCATACGCCTTGCGGGTAATGAGAGTAACAAGCGGTACCGAAGCTTCGGCATAGGCATAGAGCAACTTGGCACCACGTCGAATGATTCCGTTCCACTCTTGTTCTGTTCCTGGCATAAAGCCGGGTACATCGACAAGAGTGAGGATTGGGATATTAAATGCATCGCAGAAGCGCAAGAATCGAGCAGCTTTCTCGGAAGAGTTAATGTCGAGAGTGCCAGCAAGCTGTGAAGGTTGATTTGCAATGATGCCAACTGATTGGCCTTCAATGCGGGCAAATCCAACGACAATATTCTGAGCGTAGAGCGAGTGAACTTCTAAGAACTCACCTTCGTCAACTAGCGCTTGAATGAGAACCTTCATGTCATACGGCTGGTTTGGACTATCTGGAATTAAAGTATTGAGCGCAGTATCTGATGCCTTCTTCTCTAATGTCTCTGTTGGCGGCAGCACTGGTGAGCCATCCATGTTATTTGATGGCAAATATGACAAGAGCGCTTTTACGTAATCGATAGCATCGGCTTCAGAATCCGCCATGTAATGAGCATTTCCAGATTTAGTGTTATGGGTATAAGCGCCACCAAGTTCTTCCATCCCAACATCTTCACCAGTGACAGTCTTGATCACATCTGGACCAGTGATAAACATGTTTGAGGTCTCCTTCACCATCACGGTGAAGTCAGTGAGCGCAGGTGAGTAAGCAGAACCACCGGCACATGGGCCGAGGATGAGCGAGATCTGAGGAATAACGCCAGATGAGCGAGTATTGAGGCGGAAGATTTTTCCGTAACCATTGAGAGAGGCGACACCTTCCTGGATACGCGCTCCACCCGAATCGTTGATGCCGATCAATGGGATACCTGACTTCAGAGCGAAATCTGCAATCTTTACAATCTTCTCAGCGTGAACTTCGCCGAGTGATCCACCGAAGACGGTGAAGTCTTGTGAATAAAGAGCGATAGGCCGACCATCAACAGTTGCGGTTCCGATTACAACGCCGTCACCGTAGGGACGGTTCTTCTCCATCCCAAAGTTATGGGCACGGTGGCGGGCAAACTCATCAATCTCAGTGAAAGAATCAGGATCGACCAGCATCTCGATGCGTTCGCGGGCGGTCTTCTTACCTTTGGCATGTTGCTTCTCTACGGCGCGGGCTGATCCCGCGTGGACGGCTTCATCGATTCGAGCGCGGAGGTCTTCAATTTTTCCGGCGGTGGTATGTAGATCGTGGCTCATGCGCTTAAGGTACTAGCCGTGAGTACAGAAGCGCCAAGAGCGCCACTAAGTAAATCGCAGCTATCGCACTCAATCTCGCGGTACTGGCGGGTAAGCGTGGTTGAAGTCACCGGATCGACGCAAGATGATTTATTCCAACTTGCTAGTAGCGATGGTGCGATTCCCAAAACTATTCTTGCAAGCGAATATCAAACAAGTGGTCGCGGAAGATTAGATCGTACATTTATAGCACCACCAATGTCGGCACTTACTTTCTCAATTTACATCGAACCAAAAGTCGAACGCGATGAATGGTCTTTTCTTACCCTCCTTGCGGGACTGAGTGTGCACGAAGCGCTTGCTTCGCTCGACCCACAAGTGGCAGTTGGTGTGAAGTGGCCCAATGATTTATTGATTGGCGAGAAGAAGTTTGCAGGAATGATTGCGCAAGCGACAAAGAAAGGTGTTGTACTTGGCATCGGAATCAATGTTGCGATGACGGAAGAAGAACTCCCTGTTGAAAATGCAACATCACTGGCTCTTGCAGGTTTTGCCAATCTTGACCGTAACGAGATTTTGGCATCAATCATCAATCACTTTGAAATAAATGTTGAGATGTGGGAGCACGATAAAAGCTTCCTCGCTGAATATCGATCTGCATCAGTCACCATCGGTAAAGATGTCGAAGTTACCCTTCCTGGCGGCGAGATCATTCACTCGAAGGTAGTCGATATCTCAAATGCTGGAGCACTTATGCTGGAAAACGGCAGTGAAGTAACAGTCGGAGATGTAGTTCATCTACGATAAGCGAGTGAGTAATCGCTTCCCACGTGTTGGAGTCATAGGCGCAGGTCAGCTTGCGCGAATGATGGTCGCACCGGCAACAGCGCTTGGCGTGGACCTCTTACTCTTCGCTTCAGATACTCAGGATTCCGGCGCTCAAATTACTCATCACGTTGTGGGTGATTACACCAACCTTGCGCAGGTACTTGATTTTGCACGACAGTGCGATGTGATCACATTCGAACACGAATTAGTGCCTCTCTCGGTTATTAAAGGGTTAGAAGCAGAGGGCATCAAGGTCTATCCATCTTCAGCTGCATTCGTGTATTCGCAAGATAAAGCCGCCATGCGAGCAAAGTTGGCAGAGTTTCCAGCGCCATATTCAACGGTCATCACCGATAGTTCAACTATTTCCAATTACCCAGTTATCGCCAAAGCAATCAGCGGCGGATATGACGGTCGAGGTGTCTGGAAAGTAACTTCTCAAGAAGAGCTGAATGAAATTCTCGGCCACACAGCGCCGCTATTGATAGAAGAGTTAGTCGATTTTGATACTGAAATAGCAGTGATGGTCGCTCGCTCGCCTCATGGCCAGGCAACATCGTGGGCTCCAGTCGAGACGGTGCAGGAAGATGGAATCTGCACAATGACAGTAACGCCTGCCCAGAAGATTTCTCCTAGTGTTGCTGAAGAAGCCCAGAAGATTGCACTTGAGATTGCGCAACAAGTTGGCGTTGTTGGTGTGATGGCAGTTGAAATGTTTGTAAAGGGCGAGCAGATCTATATCAATGAACTGGCCATGCGTCCACATAACTCAGGTCACTGGTCTATCGAAGGCGCTGTTACTTCTCAATTTGAGCAGCACCTCCGAGCAATATTGGATCTTCCACTTGGCAGCCCAGCGATGAATCACGCCTACGCTGTGATGGGTAATGTCTTAGGTGGTGAAAAGACAGATATGTACCGTCCATATCTGCATCTGATGGCACGAAATCCAAGTTTGCACTTCCATCAATATAAGAAGGAAGTCCGAAAAGGGCGCAAGATTGGTCACGTTACCGCTTGTGGAGATGACCTTCTACACTTAACCCAAGAAGTTCAGCATGCACGTGACTACATGAGCGGAGTAATCGATGAGTAATGATGTTGCAATCATCATGGGTTCAGATTCTGATTGGCCGATCATGGAAGAGGCTGCGAAAGCTCTCGACACATTTGGTATTTCATACACTGCAGATGTTGTATCTGCTCACCGTATGCCAGAAGAGATGGTTGATTTCGCAAAGACCGCAGCCGCAAGGGGTTACAAGGTAATCATCGCAGGCGCTGGGGGAGCAGCACATTTGCCTGGAATGGTGGCATCTCTCACGACACTTCCAGTTATTGGCGTACCGGTCTCATTGAAGAATTTAGAAGGTATGGATTCACTTCTTTCCATCGTTCAAATGCCAGGAGGAATTCCGGTAGCAACAGTAGGAATTGATAATGCCAAGAACGCAGGCATCCTTGCTGCACGAATCATCGGCTCAGCTGATGCTTCAGTTGCCAAGAAAGTCGAAGATCAACTTGCAACGCTGTCAGAAGAGGCAAAAGCAAAGGGCGCTCAATTGAGCGCCCGTCGCAGTACCAAAACTGGTTTTTAATTAATCAGTACGACCAAGTGCATGCACGCGCCAGCCGGCGTTGCGCCAGCGATCACGATCGAGCATATTGCGACCGTCGATAAGGAACTTTGACTTCACGAGCTGCCCGATTACTGATGGATCAAGCTCGCGATATTCCTTCCACTCAGTCAAGTGCAAGATTGCATCTGCGCCCTTAACGGCATCTACTACCTTCTCGGCATAGTCGAGGTTAGGGAAGCGCTTGCGTGCAGGCTCAATTCCTTGTGGGTCATGAACGACAACCTGTGCGCCAGCAGCGGAAAGTTGAGCTGCAATATCGAGCGCTGGGGAGTCACGCACATCATCGCTATCTGGCTTAAATGTCGCGCCAAGAACTGCAATTTTGTACTGAGTGAGATCTTCAGAAAGGTCTGCACGAACGACATCAATCACGCGCTGGCGAGCACGTAAGTTGATGTTATCGATTTCACGAAGGAACTCGAGCGCTTGATCTGCACCGAGTTCTTGTGCGCGTGCCATAAATGCACGAATATCTTTAGGAAGACATCCGCCACCGAAACCAATACCTGCCTGCAAGAAGCGGTTACCGATGCGTGGGTCGTAACCAATCGCTTTAGCGAGAACAGTGACGTCGCCACCAGCGGCTTCACATACTTCAGCCATCGCGTTGATAAATGAAATCTTTGTCGCCAAGAATGAGTTAGCGGCAACCTTAACCAGCTCTGCAGTAGGAAGGTCGGCGCGAATCCAAGGAGTGCCAAGGGCAATCACTGGCTCATACACTTCTTTGAGAATCTCTTCCGCGCGATCATTTGCGACACCGACGACGAGGCGGTTAGGTGTCAAAGTATCTTCAACGGCAAAACCTTCGCGAAGGAACTCAGGGTTCCAGGCAAGATCTGCTTGTGGTGCATGCTCAGCGAGATAGTCGCGAAGCCCTTGTGCTGTTCCGACCGGAACCGTTGACTTTCCAACAACTAATGAACCTTCCTTAAGGAATGGTGCGATAGCTGCGACCGAACCCTTTACATAGGTCAGGTCAGCAGCAAGTCCATCTTTGCTCTGCGGAGTTCCTACGCAGATAAAGTGAACATCTGCGTCGGCAACTGCTGAGAAATCTGTTGTGAAAGAGAGGCGGCCTGTCTTCATCTCGGCTGCGAGCAAGGTATCAAGACCTGGCTCGTAGAAAGGAAGCTCGCCCTTAGAGAGGAGCTCGACTTTATGAGGATCTGTGTCGATACCTACGACATCGAATCCAAGAGATGACATACATGCGGCATGGGTCGCGCCGAGATAGCCGCAACCGATAACTGAGAGCTTTAACTTCATGCCCGCGAGTCTATTGCAGGGTACTAATTATTTCGGAGCGCAGGGATTATCAGCTGCCGTTTGTGTCTTAAATTTATCGATTGTTGTGCTGGATGGGGTCGCTTTTGGTGACGCAGATGACTTTTCGCCCACGACTGTATCAACAAGGGCGGCGTCATTCTTAATGCGATCAAAAAGCTCGGCGGCAAGTACTTCGTCCCAGATCACAACCGATCCAAGCGATGGATGGCGCCCGTTGGGATTGGCAAGTGGAACTGTCAGGGTGCGAACATTTCCAGATGAGAGATTGCGCATCTGCTTTGCCAATGTCAGCAAGTCATTCTTATCAACGCCTTCATCCATCTTCACAGTTGAAATTGTCGCCTGCAAGAAATTCTTCAACTTGATTGGATTGAGTAAGGTTCCAGAAGAAGTCGCCTTGCGAATAATCGCGGATACGAATTTCTGTTGGCGCTCCATACGGCCGATATCGCCTCGTCCATCAAAGTCGCGCGTACGTACGTACTTAAGGGACTCAACGCCATCAAGGGTATGTGTTCCTGCCGCCAAAACTAAATGGCTCTTAGGATCGTCAATCGGAACCTTTGAGCAGACTTCGATTCCACCAAGTGCATCAACTACACCCACAAAACCTGCGAAGCTGACTTCGACGTAGTGATCAATCTTTAATTGAGTTTCAGCTTCGATTGTCTCAATCAGTAACGGTGCACCACCAAATGCAAAAGCTGAATTGAGTTTTCCATCGCGAGCAGGAATCTCTGACTTTCCGTCGGTACTTATATGGGCAGGAATCGTGACAAGTGTGTCACGAGGCAGTGAGACTATGTATGCAGCATCGCGATTCTTGGAGATATGGACTAAGAGCATTGTGTCCGATCGCTGACCCGCTGCCACCTTTACTCCACCGACTCGAAGTTTCTTAATTTGTTCCTTCGTGAGCCCTTCACGATTATCAGAACCCACTACTAAGTAATTGAGAGCCGAGTTCACCTTTTCCGGGCGGTCGCCGAGACCGGCGAAGACATCGATACGCGAAATCTGACCGCTAATCTGCCCAAGACCCAGCCAGGTAATGGCAGAGAGGGCTACAACACCCAGAGAGAGTGATGTAATAATCCGAATCGCGCGCGTTGATTTCACATGCGCAGGGTACTTGAACGATAGCGTTACGGGGTTATGGCGACACAGGTGAACTCTCAGTTAAGTGGCTCGATGCTGCCTTTTGTCTCTGTAATTCTTCCAATTCTCAATGAAGAGCGTTATCTCCGCGATGCAGTCATCTCAATCCTGTCGCAGGATTATCAAGGTGAGTTTGAAATCGTTTTGGCAGTGGGGCCATCGAAGGATAAAACTCGCGAAATAGCGGATCAGCTACACCGAGAAAATTCACGTGTCATTGTTGTAGATAATCCTTCTGGCCGTACTGCCGCCGGACTCAATCTTGCACTCCATGCTTCTCAAGGCTCGGTTGTTGTTCGCGTTGACGGCCATTCACAGATTCCGCAGGATTACATCACTATTGCGGTAGATCTACTTCATTCAACCGGAGCCGTCAATGTAGGTGGAATGATGGCCGCTCAAGGTGTCACTCGATTTGAAAAAGCGGTTGCGGGCGCAATGCGCAGCCCGCTGGGTGTAGGAGCATCACGTTTTCACACCGGGGGAGAAGCAGGTGAAGTCGATACTGTTTATCTTGGAGTCTTTAATAAAGCTGCACTACTTGCTATTGGCGGTTTTGATGAAAGATTTACTCGCGCGCAAGATTGGGAACTCAACTTTAGGCTTCGAGCCAATGGCGGCATAATTTATTTCGATCCACGTTTACAAGTCTCATATCGCCCTCGCCCCACCATCACATCGCTCGCAAAACAATACTTTGAATACGGTCGTTGGCGTCGCGTAGTTTCACGGCGACATAAAGGCACGATTAATTATCGCTATTTAGCGCCTCCCGTAGCTCTCGCTGGATTTCTCTCTTCTATCGTTCTTGGATCCATATTTCACCCAATCTTCTTGGCTCCAGCTGCGATCTACATGCTTTTCGTTGCATTGGCATCACTGGCAATTGCCAAAACTCTGATTCAGTACATTTTCTTGCTGACCGTAATCCCAACAATGCACTTTGCCTGGGGCGCTGGCTTCATCACATCGCCAAAGGGGCTCGTTCCTACTGATTGATAGGCGCTACCTGCGGTAATCTTCCCCATATGAGTCAGCCGGTAATTGTCTATGAGCCATTTAAGGCTGGCCTTCCTCCTATGCGCGCTTATTTGCGTTCACTTTGGCGTCGCCGAGCCTTTATCTCAGAGTTTGCTCGCTCAGAACTCCGCGAGCAGAATTTTGGCTCAGTCTTTGGGCAGTTGTGGTTGGTACTCAACCCGCTCTTGCTCTCAGGTGTCTACTTTCTTCTCATTTATGTCATCGGCGGAACCAGTGATGAGATTCGTTTTGGTCATCTCACTGCAACTCTCTTCCTCTTCTATCTCATCGCAAATAGCCTGACTGGTGGCGTTAAGGCCATTACATCTGGCCAGCGATTGATTCTCAACACATCTTTCCCGCGCATCATGCTGCCAGTCTCAGCAGTGGTGGTCGCAATATTTAAATTCTTACCGACCTTGGCAGTGGCATTTACAATCCATGCAATCCTCGGTTTGCCGTATTCGTGGCAGATGCTCTGGGCTTTTCCGGTGCTAGCTTTGGCAATTCTTATGGGGCTCGGAATGGCAATTTTGATCTCCTGTATCAACGTCTACTTCCGTGATATCTCAAGCATGTTGCCATATCTGACACGAAGCTTGCTCTACCTATCGCCGATTCTCTACGAAGCATCATCAATTTCTTCAAGTATCAAGCAATTTCAAATCGCAAACCCAATCTTCTACCTCCTTGATTCATGGTCTCGTGTCATGGTGCATGCAGAGGCGCCAACAATGTTTGCCATGCTCCACACCACAATTTTTGCCTTCACAATTTTTTTCGTAGGCACATATTTCTTCCTATCGAGGGAGCGTGATTTCGCTGTCCGACTTTAATAGCCAACATCCGCAAGGCTCGATTGCGGTTTCAGTTCAAGATCTTGGACTGACATATACGACCTCGATAGATAAGAAGCCAACACTGAAGGCTCGACTCAAAACTTTAGGCCGTGGCCGAAAGCATTCACGAACGGTGCACGCGCTCAATGGAATCACTCTTGATGTTCATTACGGTACCGTTCTCGGAATTATCGGCTCAAATGGCGCTGGCAAATCCTCTTTAATGCGTGTTATTTCCGGCATCGTTCCACCTACTCAAGGACGCATTGAAGTACATGGCAGCGTCAGCACTTTGCTTGCGCTCGGAGTCGGCTTTAATCAAGCGATGACCGGCCGTGAAAATGTCTATCTCGGGGGTCTTGCCGCGGGCATGACTCGTGCCGAAATTGATGCCAGTTTTCAAGCAATTGCCGACTTCTCAGAACTTGGTGAAGCAATCGATGCTCCGATGCGCACATATTCATCAGGCATGTTTGCCCGTCTAGCATTTTCAGTAGCAGCAGTTGTCGAACCAGATATTTTGATTGTAGATGAAGCGCTCAGCACCGGTGATGCGCACTTTAAGGCGAAGTCACTCAACCGGATGAAAGAACTTCGCACCGCAGATCGCGCTCTTATTCTCGTAAGCCACGCCTTAGCGACAATCGAGGATCTCTGTAACGAAGTTATCTGGCTAGATAAAGGAAAACTGATGGCTCGTGGTAATCCCACCGAGGTTATTGCCGCTTATCGCGAATTTATGAATGTCAGAAAGAGCGCATCATCTGATGAGGATGTTTAAGAAGTTAGCTCGGCATCTGCCTTTTCTTTTCTTGCTCATTCCTCTCTCACCTGCAACAGCAGAGAGTATTCCAGAAACTTTTAACTTTACTGGCGCCGGGTACGGGCATGGCGTCGGCATGAGTCAGATTGGGGCAAAGGCGCGTGCGGTCGCGGGCGAGAGCGCAACTGCAATCTTGAAGTACTACTTTAAAGATGTCGAGGTAGTGCCAGTTGTGGATACCGCAACTATTCGAGTCAATATTGGCCACGCACTCAAGGCGGCAACATTTACCACTACATCGCCCGGGACTTCACTTCAGTTGTTCTCAGGTGAGACTCTGGTTGCAGTGGTAGGCAATAAGAGAAAGTTGACCTTAACTCTCGCGGCAGATCTTAAGAATATTCAAGGTTTTAATACACCGCTCTTAACGCTTCGCTGGAGCGGAGGCGCAACCCCAGTTGTCTCCTTTAGTAAGCCTGGCACAACAGAGCGATTCCGATATGGTTTTATACAAATCAGAGTTCTTAAAGGTGCGCTGACAGTTACTAATTCGCTTTCTGTTCATGATGAGTACCTTTTAGGAATCAGCGAAGTATCCTCATCGTGGCCAGCAGCGATGCTAGAAGCACAGACAATCGCATCTCGCAGCTATGCGCTTTCAAAGATGGGATCCATTAAAGCTTCGTGTGATTGTCACCTGTTCTCACATATCGCAGATCAAAACTTTGTTGGATATGCAAAAGAGGCAGAACCGCGCTTCGGCAAGATATGGAGAGATGCAGTACTTCGCACAGTTGTCGATAGTTCGACCGGGTTAGCAATTGTGAGTAATGGAAAGCCGATTCAGGCTTACTTCTTCTCTTCATCCGGCGGTGCGACTCAAACTACCGCAGATGCGTGGGGTGGTTTCACTTCGTACACTCAATCTGTCCCTGATAGCGCCAGTGTCGATGTCGCACTCAATCCTAGATTTGCATCGTGGAAAGCATCATCTACCCAAGCGTTGGTAGCAAAAGCATTTGCTCTACCGAATGTTGTGCAATTAGAGGTGCTCTCGCGAAACACAGCTGGCGCAGTGACATGGATTAGAGCAACATCACTGGAAGGCTCATCAATAATCTTGCGCGGCGATACATTCAGAAGCCGCGCAAAGTTGCCTTCGCCTTGGTTTGAAATCGTTGGCTAATTTGCATGCAGTACTGAGTTAAGACCGCCCCAAGTACCGGTACGCATTACTGCTTCTAAACCGCCAGTCAGTGAATTACGACGGAACAAGAGATCGTGTGCACCAGAGAGAGTTCCTGCCTTAACAACTTGCCCATCCGGAAGCGTGACCTTCGCTGCAGCAGTGATGTAGGTACCGGCTTCGATAACACAATTATTGCCCAGCGATATTCCGAGGCCAGAGTTGGCGCCGAGAAGACACTTGTCGCCAATCGAAATTACTTCTTTTCCGCCGCCCGAGAGTGTTCCCATGATTGAAGCGCCGCCACCTACATCGGTGCCATCGCCGACCACTACACCTGCGGAGATGCGACCTTCGACCATTGATGCACCGAGCGTTCCAGCGTTAAAGTTCACAAATCCTTCATGCATGATGGTGGTTCCTGATGCAAGATGCGCTCCGAGACGTACTCGATCTGCATCCGCAATTCGCACACCAGATGGGATTACATAATCAACCATCCGCGGGAACTTATCGACGCTGTAAACAGTCACTGTTCCGTACTTAGCTTTGAGTTTGGCGCGGGTGAGTTCGAACCCTTCAACAGCGCATGGCCCAACTGATGTCCAGACCACATTGGCTAACAATCCAAAAATCCCATCGAGTGATTGACCGTGTGGCTTTACTAGGCGGTGGGAGAGGAGATGAAGTCGGAGATAAGCATCCTTGGCATCAACTGGCGCCTTTGATAAATCTATTTCAATCGAAACAACTTCACGAGTTACTCCGCGATCGCTATCTGCAACTGCCAATGCAGAGAGAGCTGCGTCAGCTGTTCCTGTGAGTCCGCCTAAAGCAGGAGATGGAAACCACACATCCAGAACTGTCGAACCTGAGAGAGTTGCTATTCCATGACCATGCGCCAGAGTGCTCGTTGTTGGGATTGACATAGGAAGAAGGATAACGGCATTGCCCGTATCCTTCACTCTATGCGAATCGCCGTTTATTGTTCATCGTCACCCACGATTGATCCCAAATTCATTGACCTCTCATTTCAATTGGGAGCGGCAATTGCAGAATCGGGAGCCGATCTTGTCTCAGGTGGCGGACATATCTCCTCAATGGGAGCGGTATCACGTGGTGCACGCAGTCTTGGCGGAAAGACAATCGGAATCATTCCCCAAAAATTAGTAGATATTGAGTTCGCCGATCATGACAGCGACGAACTCATCATCGTCGATTCGATGCGAACTCGCAAAGGTAAAATCGAGGAGTTAGCAGATGCATTTATTACGCTTCCTGGTGGACTGGGGACTTTAGAAGAGTTAATCGAAATCTGGGTTGGTCGCTACTTAGGTTTCCACAACAAGCCTATTGTTATCCTTGATCCATTCGGTGTATATAAAAAGCTCCACGAATTAGTGATTGACTTGGAAGAACAAGAGTTTGTAAAACCTGGAATGCGCGATTTAGTTCTCTGGGCCACCACAATTGAAGAGACAATGACATTTATTAAGAGCCACTATGCCAACTAATACTCTTAAAGTCGATCTCCCAATCGCTGCTTCTGCAGAAAAAGTATGGGCATCGATTGCAGATTGGCAAGGGCAAAGCAATTGGATGCTCCAAACAAAAGTCTTTCTTACAAGCAAGGAGAGCGCTGGTGTTGGTGTAACAATTGAGGCCTTCACCGGCCCGCTCTATAAGTTCTACCCTCGCTTCGCGTGGCTTGGTGTTTTGGATTTAATGCGCGTAACGAAGTGGGAGCCCCCAGTTCGATGTGATGTCATTCATTACGGAAAAATCATTAAGGGCAGCGGTTCATTCGAAGTAGAGGCAGTGGATGCGCAGCATTCTATATTTCACTGGTCAGAAGATATTGAGGCGCCCACGCTCGTTTTCCTCCTCATAAAACCATTTATTTTGACCGGGGTGAAGATTTCTCTCGCCCGCTTTCGCCGACTACTGGAGTAATCTCTATTCCTATGGGCGCACCTCAGACGATTGCAGATGTAATCGCCTCACTTCCTGAGGAGGAGCGCATCATCTTGACCTTGCACTATCTTCGCGGCAAGGGTGTCGATGAAATCGCAGAGCTCCTATCTGTGCCTAGCAAATCGGTCTCGGTCGTGATCGAATCAGGGAAACGGCGTATCACCAGCCAACTCGGCCTCTAAATACGCGTAATTTTGACCAGCATTTGCTTTTATCCGATTTCCGTAGAGGGGGTTGGATGCGGGATACTTATCCCATGGCAGCAATGAAACCCCGCACTGGTGATGGCCCAATGGAAGTAACGAAGGAAGCACGTTCCCTCGTTATGCGAATCCCGCTCGAAGGCGGTGGCCGTCTCGTAGTCGAACTCAATCCTCAAGAGGCAAATAACCTCAGCGCCGCACTTGAAGCTGCAGTAGCCCTCATCAAGAAGTAAGGCTCCTGAAAAATTCTTAATTCAGTCACCCCAGATTTAGATTCACTTCTGGGAGGCGACCTTCTTGCAATCGGTTTCAGTAAGGCCGGAGATGGTGAAATCTCCATTTCTGGCAAGAGCGCACTGATCTCTGCAATTGAAAAGTCTTTTGAACTTAATTTAATCGATGAAATCAACTTCTTTTCGCCGTCAGGCAAGGCGGGCGAGCTCTTCGAGATCCCAGTCCTGCATGACGATACCGAGATGGATCGTCTCTATCTCGTAGCAATTGGAGATGGTTCACTTAAGGATTTCCGCTCAGCTGGTGCGGCACTTGGACGCAAAGCAAAAGGTAAAGCTGTCAATCTCATCTCACTTCTGCCCGCGAATGCCGATCAAGTAAAAGCACATGCAATTTCACTGGTTCTAGGTGCATACACATGGAATCTCAAGAGTTCTACTCCTTCTGATATTCCAACTTTTTCAATTGCTACAGAACATGCAGATTCAGTTGATGAAGCGAAAATCATTGCAGAAGCGATGGTGATGACTCGCGATTTAGTTCACACCCCTTCCAACATCAAAAATCCACTCTGGATGGCGCAAGAAGCTCGAAAAGTTGCCGATAGTAAAGGGCTCACAATCAAAGTTCGCGAAGGAAAAGAACTTGCAGAATTTGGTGGGCTTGTTGCGGTCGGAATGTCATCACCCAACCCTGGCCCACGCTTCATAGAGATTTCGTATCTTCCAAGGAAGATTGCTAGGTCCAAGGCAAAGGGAGCGTCAGCACTCCCACACGTTGTCATTGTCGGCAAGGGCATTACTTTTGATACCGGTGGTGTTTCGCTCAAGCGACCATACGAATTTATGACAGCAATGAAGAGTGACATGGCAGGCTCTGCTGCAGCTTTGGGAACGATCAGCGCAATTGCTGATCTCCAACCAAATATTCGTGTCACAGTATTGATGATGTGCGCTGAGAATGCACTCTCAGGTACATCTCAGCGACCTTCTGACATCATCACTCAGTACGGCGGCACCACAGTAGAAATTATCAATACCGATGCAGAAGGTCGTTTAGTGCTTGCGGATGGCTTGGCATATGCAGATAAGAATCTCGATCCAGATTATTTAATTGATATTGCCACTCTTACCGGTTCTGCCACCCTCGGCCTCGGTCGTCAATATGCAGCGATGTATACCCGCGACAAGAAGCTAGCTCGTGACTTAAGTGAGTCTGGCGAAAAATCTGGCGACCGGGTCTGGCATATGCCTCTGGTTGATGATTACACAGACTCATTAGATTCTGATGTTGCAGACCTGAACCATGCAGCCGATCGCCACGATTACTCGGCCGGCTCTGTTACCGCAGCGCTCTACCTCGAGCAATTTGTAGGAGATCGCCGGTGGGTGCACCTCGATATCGCAGGAACTGCGAGAAGCGAAGCTGACGCTGGGGAAAATCCAAAGGGTGGCACCGGATTTGGCGTCCGTTTACTCGTCGATTGGATAGTTTCTCTCTCATGATTACCGATCCACACTCTTATGCAGAGGGTTTCATCGCGGAAGATGCAATCAAAGTTGCGGCACGTGCCCGAGGTGTAGAAATCGGAACCAGCGACCTTACTCAAGGTGCTGGCGCATACCTCTCTTTTCTTGCCCACCTGCTTAAAGCGCAATCAGTTGTTGAAGTAGGAACCGGTTCCGGAGTTGGCGCTCTCTGGCTACTCGATGGAATGTTGAAGTCCGGCACCTTGACCTCCATCGATGACGAGGCAGAGCACACTTCAATTGCAAAGTTGGCATTTAGTGATGCCGAAATTGCACCACAACGTTTTCGACTTATTACCAATCCTGTGATGGAGGTAATGACAAAGTTAACCGACCGTGCTTACGACCTCGTTATCTATCGTCATAATCCAGAAGATCTCACCTATGCAATCTCAGAAGCTCAGCGCATTTTGCGCAGCGGGGGAGTATTTGTCATTGACAATTTCTTCGGTGGAGGCAAGGTTTCAGATCCGGCACAGCGTGATCCAAGAACTGTTGCCCTCCGCGAGGCTGGGAAAATTCTGAGAGCAGACCATGAAAATTGGTCTACATCACTTATTCCCGTTGGCGATGGATTGTTGCTCGCAACAAAGTTGTAGCAAACTATCCCCATGAGTAATTTCGGCAACCAAGGTCCTTGGTGGAGCACCCCTGGATCATCCGGAAAGAGCATCTCTCTTCGCAATGCAATTGTTCTCGCTCTTGTAGTTGGAGTTACTGCTGGCGTATTTGGCGCCTCATCAACTGGATCGCTCTTTGGTTATTCAACTCGAATCGTTAAATCAAACTCCACTATCGAACGCCCAGCAAACTCTGTAGCCGGAATTGCCAAGCGGGTACTTCCGTCAGTCGTTTCGATTGAGGCGAAAGATGCCGATGGTGGTGCCACGGGATCGGGTTTTGTTATCGCAAGCGATGGATACATCCTTACAAATAACCATGTGATTGCTAACTCTGTCACAAGCGGCGGCGACATCGTAGTTCGCTTGCAAGATGGTACTGCTTACGATGCAACAGTTGTTGGTCGCGATGCTTCCTATGATCTTGCAGTTCTCCGAGTCTCTAATCGCGCTCTGACCGCACTTCAATTCGGCGATAGCGAGAAAGTTGCCGTGGGTGACTCGGTATTGGCAATCGGCTCACCCCTTGGCTTACAAGGAACTGTCACTCTGGGAATCATTAGCGCCAAAGATCGTGCAGTAACTGCTGGTGGTTCAAGAAGCGATAATGCATTTATTAATGCGCTTCAAACAGATGCAGCAATTAATCCTGGAAATTCCGGTGGACCGCTCGTTGATTCAACTGGCGCGGTCATTGGCGTGAACTCTGCTATTGCAACTCTCGGATCTTTTTCATCTCAGACCGGGTCCATTGGTTTAGGTTTCGCAATCCCGATTAATCAAGCACGTAAAACTGCCGAGCAATTAATCAAGAATGGAAAAGCGACCTACCCAATTATTGGCGTCTCGGTTGATATGAGCGTAAGCGGTAAAGGTGCGCTGATCTCTAAGAAGTCCAATGCGATTCTGCCTGGCGGACCTGCTGCAAAAGGCGGTCTCAAGCCTGGTGACCTGATTACCGAATTTGATGGACGAGTTATCACCGGTCCAGAAGAGTTAATCGTTGCAGTTCGTTCGCGCGATGTAGGTCAATCCGTGGTCGTCAAATACATTCGCGATGGGAAGAGCTCTCAGGTAACTCTTATCCTGACAGCAGCCAAGTAGCGCGATAAGGTACTCACATGTTCTTCGATTTTGGAGCCGGTGAAATTGCAGGTCTTGCTGTTTTGGCGATGATCCTCGTCGGTCCAGATAAACTCCCGCAGTTTGCCGTGCAAGCAGCGAAGATGGTGAAGAAGATCCGTGGCCTCGCTACAACTGCGACCAATGAACTTAAAGATAATCTCGGTCCTGGTTTTGAAGACCTGAAGCCGGCAGACCTAAATCCAAAAACTTTTGTAAAGAAGCAGATCGAATCCGTTCTGGATGAGGGCAATTCAAAACCCAAGGTCCGTCCGGAAAACAAGATCGACCCAGATCTTCTATGAGCGATACATCGTTAATCCACGAAGCTCTATCTAAGGTCAATGATCCAGAACTTCATCGTTCGATCACCGAGCTTGGAATGGTTGAAGCAATTGAGCAATCAGGCTCGACTGTTAACTTAACGATTCTTCTCACTATTTCGGGTTGTCCAATGCGTGACCGCCTCACCAATGACATCACTACGGCAGTCCTGGCTCTTGATGGCGTAAAGGATGTCAAGATCGAATTCGGCGTGATGAATGAAGAACAGCGTGCCAATATCAAGAAATTACTCCGTAATGGGCGCGAAGCATTTATCTCATTCGCTCAAGCAGATTCACTCACTCGAGTTATCGGCGTCGCCTCAGGTAAGGGTGGAGTCGGAAAGTCATCTCTCACCGCCAATCTTGCAGTCGCTGCCGCCCAGAAGGGGTTGCGCGTAGGTATCCTCGATGCAGATGTCTACGGCCACTCGATTCCTCGATTGATGGGGCTAATGGGTCAACGTCCGACTGCAATCGATCAAATGTTTATTCCGCTCGAAGCCTATGGCGTCAAAGTTGTATCAATGGAGATGTTCAAGCCGGAGCGTTCGGATGCAATCGCCTACCGCGGACCGTTGCTCCATCGAGTGTTAGAGCAGCTTCTCTCAGATGCATATTGGGGCGATCTCGATATTCTCTTTATCGACCTTCCACCGGGAACTGGCGATCTGGCAATCTCATTAGGTCAATTAATTCCTACCTCTGAAATCATTGTCATCACCACTCCTCAAGTAGCAGCTGCTGAGGTAGCGGAACGCGCAGGCCGAATCGCACACCAAATTCACCAGCGAGTTATCGGCGTTATTGAGAATATGTCTGCGATCGCATGCCCCAAGTGCGGTGAAGAGATGTCACTCTTCGGAAGCGGTGGCGGCGAAGAAACATCACGTCGCCTCACGACTTTGGTCGGTGCTGATGTTCCACTGATGGGCAAGGTTCCCTTTAATGTCGATCTACGTGAAGGTGGCGATCAAGGTGCGCCAGTAGTCGTCAGCGCACCGACGAGCAATAGCGCGGTAGCAATTTCAGAGATTGTAGAGAAGTTAGTGATTCGCCAAGGATCGTTACTTGGTGTCAGACTCGGGCTTGCGTAGCTCTTCAATAATCTCTTTTGCCACATCTTGAAGTTCGCTACGAACATAGTCACGTGTAGTTACATCACCAAGTGCGATACGAAGGCTCGCTAATTCACGGGTGAGATATTCGGTATCTGCGATGTTGCGATCTCCACGCGCTCTATCTTCATTGAGTGCGATTCTGTCCCTATCTGCTTGACGGTTTTGAGCCAAGAGAATCAGTGGTGCTGCATATGACGCTTGCAGAGAGAGAATCAAAGTAAGGAAGATAAATGGGTATTTATCCCAGCGAAGGTTCTCCGGTGCAAGGGTGTTCCAAGAAATCCAGGTGATTACAAACGCTGTCATGTAGACCAAGAAACGCGCAGTACCGAGGAAGCGGGCAAAGCGCTCCGAGAGACGACCGAAAGTCTCTGGATCGTAATTAGCTCGAAGCGAACGACGAGTCTCGCGTGGAGTATCCAAACCATTGTTACGTGCCATCGTTACACCTCCTCATCAAAACTTGTATCAATATTTTCAAGCGCTGCAGTTGTTGCAGCGGAGTCACGATGATCATGGCGCCAGTTCTCAGGCAAGAGGTGATCGAGCACGTCATCGACAGTCACCGCGCCCAATAGGCGATCATTTGCATCAATCACTGGCAAAGAGAGCAAGTTGTAACTAGCCAAGTATGACGCTACTTCATGCAACGTTGCATCAGGATTAACGCCCTGGGTATTGGTATCAACGATTGAGCCGAGCAAAGTTGCAGGTGGCTCGCGTAATAGGCGTTGATAATGAACCATTCCAATAAAGCGACCTGTCGGAGTCTCGAGCGGCTGGCGGGAGATAAAGACTTGCGAGGCAAGGGCCGGTGAGAGTTCGCTCTTGCGAACAGCTGCCAGTGCATCTGCAACCGAGTAATCGGCAGACATCACGATTGGCTCGGTTGTCATCATTCCACCTGCAGAGTAATCCTCGTACGTCATCAGACGTAAAACGTCCTCTGCATCTTCTGGATCCATCAATTCAATTAATTCCTGTGCGCGCTCTTCACCAATCTCGCGGAGCAAGTCAGCAGCATCATCTGGATCCATCTCCTCCAGAACATCTGCAGCACGCTCACCCTCAAGTTCAGCTAAGAGTTCAACGCGTTCGATTTCATCCATCTCTTCAATGACGTCAGCGAGACGCTCATCATCAAGTGCGCGTGCAACTTCCACGCGACGCTTGAGAGATAGATCTTGCAGAACTGTTGCCAAGTCAGCTGGACGAAGCGTGCTCAATGTGGAGAGAAGGTTTGTTGCCCCCTGATTGCTCTCGTGACCTGCAAATCCAGTGACTTCTTCCCATGCAACAGTAGAGGTTGCACCTTTACGGCGAAGACCTCGACCTTTGCGCATGATGTGAACTTTAGAGATCAACCAATCACCGTTGCGATTGAGCTCCATTCCCATATCTTCTACAACTACAGGTTCGCCTGATTCAACGATGGTAATGGAGCGATCGAGAAGATCGCCGAGAACCAGGATCTCACCAGTACGTGTTTCAAAGCGACGCATATTCAATAAACCGGTGATAACAACTGCACCTGACTCAATTGAAGTGACGCGAGTAATCGGAACAAATACTCGGCGACGCAATGGAACTTCGACGACTAATCCGAGAATACGAGGTGGCTGATTATTAGATCGCAAGGTCGCCACAGCATCACGCACCTTGCCAACTGGATCGCCATTAGGGTCAAAGACGGCCGTACCTGCAAGACGGGCGAGAAATACGCGATTGATTACATTTGCACTCATAGCCCCATCCCTTCTTCCGATCTCTCATCGCGAGAGTTATTTCTGCAGTCATTTCTGGAGTCCTTAAGACTCAGAGGGCAAGGGTATCGGCTAGGTTTGCATCATGGCTTCCACTTCTGGGCAATCACGCGTGAATACCGCGATAACTGATATGCCAGGCACATCAGATTTAGTGAGATTAGGGGTCGGAGTCCTTGGAATCGGCTCATCTGGGCCATTGATCGCGCTGAGCACAATGCCGATTCCAACTCTTATCTTCTGGCGCAATCTTGGGGGAGCGCTCGTCACCGCACCATTTGCAATCAAGCACTCACTCGATCGTAGAGGTGTGAAGTGGTCCATTGCTGCAGGAGTCGTTTTAGCACTTCACTTCATTGGTTTCTTTCTAGCGATGAGAATGACGAGCGTTGCCGCTGGAACAGCGCTGGTTGCACTTCAGCCAATCTTTGCGAGTTTCTTTATCAAGATCACCGGTGGAGATATTCCATCTAAAGCATGGCTAGGCATGGCAATAAGTTTTATCGGCGTGCTTCTTATCTCCGGTATCGATTTTTCACTTGATCGTAAATCTTTTCTGGGAGATATCGCAGCGATTATCTCTGCTGCGCTCGCCGCTCTTTATGTGATGTGGGGATCGAAGGCGCAACAAACTCTAGAGACAACCAGCTACACATCCATTTGTTACTTCACATGTGCAGTAACAGCCTTTCCGATTGCACTTTTTGGTGGATATCAAATCCTCGGCTTCCCTTCACAAGAATGGTGGGTGCTTCTAGCGCTCATCGGTGGAGCACAGATTCTGGGGCATTCAATGTTCAATTCTGTTCTCAAGCGAGTCTCACCGGCAGTTGTTTCTTTGATTGTTTTCTTTGAAGTTCCGGTCGCCGCACTACTGGCAAAGATTTTTACGATTGGTAATCAACCTTCCGGCTTGATAATCCCTGGAATCATTTTGATTTTGTTTGGATGCTCCCTCGTCGTACTGAGAACTCGCCCAACAAAACAAAATGTAGAAGCGATGGTAAATGAATGATTGACCTACACACTCATACAACATGTAGCGATGGAACCGATTCCCCACTGGCATTGGTGAAGAAAGCTGCATCATCTGGAATCACAGTTCTTGGACTTACTGATCACGATTCAACCGCTGGTTGGACAGACGCAGTTGCTTCCCTCCACGGAAACCTCCAACTGGCGCTGGGCGCTGAAGTCTCATGCCTAACTGAAGATGGAGTGAGCGTCCATATGCTTGGCCTGCTTTTTGATGGCGAAAATCAACCACTTCAACAGCTTCTAGCGGATTCAAGAGATACTCGAATCCCAAGGATGAAGAAGATGATTGAAAACTTGCAAGGAGCAGGGTTTGATATCACTTTAGATGATGTTGCTGCAGCCACTCCGCCTGGCGCGACATTGGGGCGGCCACATCTTGCCGATGCCTTGGTGGCAAAGAAAATTATTGCCAGCCGCGATGAAGCTTTTGCAGGTCTCATTAATAATGAATCCCCACATTATGTTTCACACTTTGCGCCGACCCCAGAGGAATCCATTAAGGCCATTCGGGCTGCCGGGGGAGTTGCTGTTATCGCGCATCCATTCGCCTCACGTCGCGGCCAGACTCTTACTCCAGAATCCTTTAATTCGCTCGTCGCTGCTGGGCTCAATGGAATTGAAGTTTTTCATCGTGATCAAAGCGAAGAAGAGCGGGCGCAACTTCTTGAAATTGCTCGTGAATTAGATTTGGCCATCACAGGTTCAAGCGATTACCACGGAACCGGAAAACTTAACCAACTTGGAGAGAACACCACTGCTGCGGCAGAATGGGAGCGCCTCGAATCAATGGCAAGTCACCGAAGGGTCGTATCACGATGAACACCGTCAGCACGCTTACTTTTGCCGTGCAATCATTTGTAACGCTACTTGTCATCTTCGACCCTCCAGGGGCGACACCTATCTTTCTCGCACTTGTATCCGATAAGAGCGAACGCGAACGCCGCAGACTTGCATGGCAGGCAGCCTTTGTATCTCTCTTCGTCATTGCGACCTTCGCCATCTTCGGCCGCTTCATTTTGGATTACATGAATGTCTCGATTGAGGCGCTACAAGCAGCTGGCGGGCTCTTACTTCTCTACGTGTCACTTGAACTCCTGACTGGCAAGATGAGTGAGGCGGAATCAGCGGGCACCAATATCGGGATGGTTCCACTAGGAACACCGTTGCTTGCAGGTCCTGGCGCAATTGTTGCGACGATGATCTTCGTTCAACAGGCGGGTTCAGCAGAGAGATTGAGTGCGCTAGCAATCGCAATTGTTGCAGTGCATTTAATTATTGGCTTGGTCTTGATGATGTCGACAAAGATTTTGAAGTTGATTAAAGAATCAGGCGTCACTTTGTTGGCTCGAATCGCAGGTTTATTGTTGGCAGCAATTGCAGTGCAGATGCTGGCCGATGCGATTAAGGTCTTAGCGGGAAGTTAATTACTGATCGGCGATGCGCTTGGTGCGCGTACGTACTCGAGCAGTTTTTTCGCGTGGAGCCTTCTCTTCTGCTGACTTAGTCGCTGACTTTGCTGCCGGCTTCGAAGATCGAGCTGGACGAGCAGCCTTAGGCGCATCTTCAACTTTCTTCGCTGCCACCATACGGCCTGTCGAACCTGCCGGAATATGAAGCGCTTCAAAGAAGTGATCCGACGAAGAGTATGTCTCGAGCGGCTCAGGGAGTCCCAGTTCGAGCGCGGTATCAATCATCTTCCACCGAGCGAGTTCATCCCAATCAACGAATGTGACTGCAATTCCATCAGCGCCAGCGCGAGCAGTACGACCAATGCGGTGTACGTAAGTCTTCTCGTCCTCTGGGCATTGATAGTTAATTACGTGGGTAATTCCATCAACATCAATTCCGCGGGCTGCAACATCAGTTGCAATCAGTACATCGCGCTTACCTGATTTGAAATCATTGAGTGCCTTTTCACGAGCGCTCTGTCCTAAATCTCCATGAATTGACGCAGCGCTGAAACCGCGTTCGATGAGATCTTCAGCAGTTTTCTGTGCTGTGCGCTTTGTGCGACAGAAAACGATGGTTGCACCTCGTCCTTCAGCCTGCAGAATACGAGCGAGCATCTCAATCTTGTCGAGTGCGTGTGCACGAAATACATGTTGCTCAATGCGAGCAACTACGCGACCCTCGTCCTGCGAATCTTGAGTACGAATGTGCACTGGCTGATTCATAAAGCGACGCGCCAGCGCGATGATGTCACCAGGCATCGTGGCCGAAAAGAGCATGGTCTGCACACGAGCTGGAGTAGAGGAAAAGAGCTTCTCAACATCCGGCAAGAAGCCAAGGTCGAGCATCTCATCCGCCTCATCCAAGACAACACGAGTGACCTTAGAGAGCTTGAGTTTTCCTTGGCGATAGAGATCGAGGAGTCGACCTGGTGTTCCAACAACGATTTCTACCCCTGACTCAAGGGCTTCTATCTGCGGTTCAAAGGCGCGTCCACCATAAACAGCGAGGGTGCGAATACCGCGGTTGAGTGAGAGCTCTTCAATATCTTTTGTGACCTGCACGCAGAGTTCGCGAGTTGGAACTACAACGAGAACTTGCGGTGAACCCTTTGCTTCCAAGGATTCCCATTCAGCATCATTCGGAGCAATCACGCGCTCGATCACTGGTACGCCGAAAGCTAGAGTCTTTCCGGTACCGGTCTTTGCTTGACCAATAACATCGCCATCTGCCAAGGCAATCGGCAGAACCATCTCTTGGATTGCAAAGGGTGCAGTAAATCCGTGTTGGTGGAGCGCTTCGATTGTCTCTTTTCGCAGCGGAAGCTCAGCGAAGGTAATACTCACTTAGTTAACGCCGAAACCGACGCGACGTTCGACTGGTTCACCGATTTCGATGTAACCAATCTTTGCCGCCGGGACCACAATTTCATGTCCACGGATGTCGGTGAGGATAAGAGGGGTATTCCCAGCGAGAGCCGCTGTCACTGCGCTCTTGATATCAGCTGGAGTTGAAGGGCACTCAAAGGAGAGTTCGCTTGCAACATCGGCGACAGCGATACGTACCTGTGATGATTTTTCGTTCTTCTTGGTGCTCATGTGCCTATCTTATTGGCTATATCTCGGTGCGGGGAAATCCAGATATTCCACGCCACATGAGGTTCTCAACCAGATCCATCGCTTGTTGGCGGGTGAGCTTGCTATCGCGCTCAAGCCAGTGGCGCGCAGTGACTTGGGTATATCCAATCAATCCAATACCGAGCAACATGGCAGCCTCTTTTGGCAAACCTGTGTCATTGGCGATCACGCCACTGACTGCTGCTGCACAGTCATAGGTCATGCGATTGAGGCGCTCGTGAACCTGAGGTTCTACGCTCATATCGCTTTCGAAGAGGAGGCGGAAAGCTTCGCCCTCATTCTCAATAAATGTGAAGTATGCATCGATGGTGGCGTGAACGCGCTGCGCGTTATCTGGTGTTGAAGAAATCGCTTTTTGAATTTCATACACAAGCGAATCGATATGTAAATCAAGAACGGCAAGATAGAGATCTAGCTTCGATGGAAAATGTTGATAGAGAACTGGCTTGCTGACGTTAGCGCGATCTGCAATCTCATCCATCGCAGCTGAGTGATAACCGGCTGCAGTAAATACTTCTAGCGCTGCGTTGAGAAGAATTGCGCGCCGTTCGTCGCGTGGAAGACGTGCTTTATCTCGCGAACCATTTGCATCTGTTGTGCTCATTCCGTGAATAGTACTAGTTGATAACCTCGATTGACCAGAGTTGACTTCTCAGAAGTTGATTTCTCATGAGTTGAATTGGCGACGGCGCTCGCGTTACGGCAGAATTAGCGCATGAAGACCCCGCCGCTCGTTTCACCAGGTCCAGCACTCACCGTTGATGAAGTTCGTCGCTATAGCCGCCACTTGATCATTCCAGATGTAGCAATGGCGGGTCAGCAGCGAATGATGAACGCGAAAGTTTTGTGCGTCGGAGCCGGTGGTCTCGGTTCACCCGCTCTCATGTATTTAGCTGCCGCTGGTATCGGAACTCTCGGAATCGTTGAATTCGATACCGTTGATGAATCTAATCTGCAGCGACAGATAATTCACGGTCAGTCAGATATCGGAAAGAGCAAAGCGCAATCTGCACGTGAGAAAATCGCTGAGATCAATCCTTACGTAAAGGTAATCACCCACGAAACCCGACTCGACAACTCTAATGTGATGGAGATTTTCTCCCAATACGACATCATCGTCGACGGTACCGATAACTTTGCAACACGTTACCTCGTCAATGATGCATGTGTACTCCTTAAGAAACCTTATGTCTGGGGTTCGATTTATCGTTTCGATGGACAGGCTTCTGTCTATTGGGCCGAGTACGGACCGTGCTATCGCTGTCTCTACCCAGAGCCACCACCTCCAGGAATGGTTCCCAGCTGCGCTGAAGGCGGAGTGCTCGGAGTTCTCTGCGCAACAATTGGTTCAATCCAAACAACAGAGGCAATCAAAGTCATTACCGGCGTTGGTGAATCACTCATCGGTTCGCTCATGATTTATGACGCGCTTGAAATGAATTTCCGTAAAGTCAAAATCCGCAAGGATCCTAACTGCCCTATCTGCAGCGAAAATCCTAAGCAGACTTCGCTGCTTCCGGATTACGAAGCATTCTGTGGTGTGCTCTCTGAAGCCGCCCAGGAGGCAAGCTCTGGTTCCACAATTACAGTGCAAGAGTTGAAGGCGAAGTTAGATGGTCAAGAGAACTTCTACCTCATCGATGTTCGCGAACCTTCTGAATATGAAATCGTTCGCATTCCAGGTTCACATTTGATCCCTAAGCAAGGATTTATTGATGGCAGTGTTCTAGCGACTTTGCCTCAAGATAAACCGATAGTGCTTCACTGTAAGAGCGGTGTGCGATCAGCTGAATGTCTTGCAATCTTGAAAAATGCTGGTTTTGCAGATGCATCCCATGTCAGTGGTGGCGTGATTGCATGGGCTAAGCAGATCGATACTTCACTTCCGGTTTACTAATGAAGAACTCTTACCAGGGCTATCGCCTCCTGTTGGTTCATGCTCATCCTGATGATGAGACGATCAATAATGGTGCAACGATGGCGATGTATGCCGCACTTGGGGCTCAGGTCACCTTGGTAACGTGCACTCGAGGAGAAGAAGGCGAAGTTCTCGTTGAAGAACATGCCCATAAAGCTGCTACCCATGATGACTTGTTGGGCGAACATCGCGTTATAGAGCTTGAAGATGCCATGAAGGCGCTCGGCATTAGAGACCATCGTTTCCTTGGTGCTCCAATTACTCAATACCGCGATAGCGGCATGATGGAGACCGAACCCAATAAACGCCCTGATAATTTCTGGAATGCCAATTTTGATGAAGCGACGGCACATCTCGTATCTGTCATCGACGAAGTGAAGCCACACGTGATGATTACATACGACGAATTCGGCGGCTATGGCCATCCTGATCACATTCAAGCTCACCGCGTTGCCATGGCAGCAGCCGAAAAGAGCACATGGGAGATATCGAAAATTTATTGGAATGTCACTCCACGTTCGGTGATTCAAGAAGGCATTGAGAAAATGAAGGCGCTCGGCTCCGACTTTATGGGAGTAGATAATGCAGATGATCTTCCATTTTGTAAGGATGACTCATTCGTAACCGCACACATTGATGGCAATGAATACGTCAATCAAAAAATGGATGCGATGCGCGCCCATGCAACTCAGATTGCAGTTGATGGGCCCTTCTTTGCTCTCTCCAATAATTTAGGTCTGCAAGTGTGGGGAAATGAGTTTTACACCTTAGTGAAGGGCACCAAGTCGGACGAAGTTGATGCCCTCGGGCGCGAAAACGACCTTTTCGCTGGAGTGACTCTTTAAGTGAAGTATCTACTCGCTCTTCTGGGTGGAGCAGTGACAGGTGTCATCGCTGTCTTATTGCACCAAAGCATCCCGCCGGTCGGAGTCGTTATCGCTATGGCTTTCTCATTTGTAGCCGTGAAATATTGCGGGCGACAATTCGGTGGCCGGAAATATAAGTGGTTTGTAGCAGCGGGTTGGATGGCTGTGATTTTGCGTGGATCTTCTTTCGGAGAGGGTCAAGAACTACTTGTTCAAGCTGATGGAGTTGGTTCAACACTGCTCTTAATGGGAACCGTCATTGTTTTGGCAGCAGTCGTAGCTCGGGTTTAAGGAATCGCTACCCAACTCTGGCCATCTTTACCATCGCGCACTTCAATTTTCATCTCTGCTAATTCGTCGCGAAGTCGATCGCTCTCACCCCAATTACCGGCAGCACGCGCATCCGCTCTTTGGTTAAAGAGAATTTGCGCAGCTTCAGAAAGTTCTGATTGCAGTGTCACTGGGCGATCTAAGTCCAAGCCAAGTACTTGGTCGGCATATAAGAAAATCGCCCGCTTATCTTGATCACCGATTGTCTTATCCTTTTCAAGATTGCGGAGATAAATCAACACCTTGGGAAGATCAAGATCATTCATAATCAATCGATTTACTTCTTCGCTGAGTTTGCAATCGAGTGAATCTCCCCACGAGGTCATTGCGATGCGCCAGCGCTGCAACGTCGCATCTGCTGCTTTCAGCGAGGCTATTGTGAGGTCCATCTGTGCTCGATATCGATTCTCCATCAATACAAATCGCAAAGCGAGTGGATCTAGACCCTGATCGAGTAAATCCTTAACGAGTAAGACATTTCCCGCACTCTTAGACATCTTGCGACCTTCGAAGAGGAGGTGCTCACCATGAAGCCAGTGACGCACAACGTCGTGACCTGCCATCGCGTTGGTCTGCGCCCGTTCATTTTCATGATGGGGGAAACGCAGATCAATACCTCCGATATGGAGATCAATTTTCTCGCCAAGGTATTTAAGCGACATCGCAGAACATTCGATATGCCAGCCAGGAAAACCCACACCCCAAGGAGAATCCCAGACCATTTCACTGCGACCATGAGCAACTTTCCAGAGCGCCCAATCGGCGTGAAACTTCTTGCCACCGTCTCCCGTGTATTCATATCGATGACCGGGCTTGAGCTGATCTAATTTATTTCCACTGATTGCGCCGTAGCTATCGAAGCGTTGTGCATCGAAGTAGACATTTCCATCACTTCCGACGTAGGCAAAGCCTGACTTTTCTAACAATGAGATGGAATCAATAATGAGTTCCATGCTTTCACTTGCGCGGGGATATCGATTTGCGGGGCGAATATTTAAGAGTGCTAGATCCTCATGAAATCGTGCTTCATATTTCTGAGCAACTTCGTATGCACTTAAGGATTGGCGAAGACCTTCCTCGATAACTTTATCTCTTCCTGTTTCTTCCTCGGAGATGTCATCTGCCATATGCCCAACATCGGTAATGTTCTGAATCAGAGTCGTCTGATGGCCAGCGAGCTCGAGTGCTCGTACGGCAAGGTCGGCAAGAAGAAATGTGCGCATATTTCCGACATGTGCATCGCGATAGACCGTTGGCCCACAACAGTAAATCGTGACCGCACTTGCCGTTTCTGCAATCTGAACAACTTCACGCGATCGTGTGTCATAGAGCTTTAACTCATCCGAATGAAGGTCGCGTCGATTGAAGACCGGCACAACTCGGAAGAATGCAATCTCACTCGCATTAAATTTGACTTCACTGCCGTCGCGTTTAACGATAGTCGTCTCATTCTTTAATACGCCCAAGAGGTCTCGATAGGTATCGATCTCTCCCGACTTTTCCCGAAGGCGAATGCTGACGCGCTTACCGATAGCGGCGGAGATTTCACCCTCGAAAGTCATAGGTCAACCATATTCAGCATTTACCCGCTCCGCATGGTTAGAATTACCGCCTGCCCAAGTATTTACTAAAGGAGGCCCGCCGTGACCTATGTGATTGCCCAGCCTTGCGTCGATGTGAAAGATAAGTCATGTCGTGAAGAGTGCCCAGTGGATTGCATCTACGAAGGCTCACGCATGCTCTATATCCAGCCAGACGAATGTGTCGATTGCGGCGCTTGCGAGCCAGTCTGTCCAGTTGAGGCGATCTACTATGAGGATGATGTCCCAGGCGAATTCCAGAATTACAAGAAGATCAATACCGAATTCTTCGTTGAGCTAGGTTCACCTGGCGGAGCATCAAAGGTGGGACAGACAAATACTGACCACGCCGATGTCAGCGCTCTTGGGCCACAAACTTCCTGATTTTCCGTGGGATGCGCTCTCACCATATGGCGTAACTGCGAAAGAACATCCAGCTGGAATTATTGATCTCTCAGTTGGAACACCAGTTGACCCCACTCCTGACTTTATTCAGAGCGCACTTCGCGAGGCAGCAAACTCACCAAGTTATCCCGTCACAGTTGGAACCCCAGAGCTTCGAAGCGCTATCAGTGATTGGGCGCGAGCCAACCTCGGTGTGACTGGAGATTTTGGTGTTCTTCCACTTATTGGCTCGAAAGAATTTGTCGCATGGTTGCCTACTTTTCTTACCGCGCAGAGTGTGATTTTTCCGGAAGTTGCCTACCCAACTTATTTGGTGGGAGCACTTCTCGCCAAAGCTCAAGCAACAACAGTTGCAATTGAGGCAGATACTTGGCCGGTTGCTGATGTGGCATGGGTTAATTCGCCATCAAACCCAACTGGTCGCGTTCATAGTGCCGAAGAATTCAGATCCGCAATCGAATGGTCTCGTCGCACTGGGGGAGTAGTTGTATCTGACGAGTGCTATTTAGAGTTCGGTACCAATCTCACTCCAACATCGATTTTGCAATACACAAATGGGAACAATAAAAATATTCTTGCAGTGCATTCGCTATCAAAACGCTCTAATCTCGCTGGCTATCGCGCCGCATTTCTCGTGGGAGATCCAGAATTAATTGCTCAAATCTTGGAAGTACGTAAGCATGCCGGCATGATGGTGTCGCTTCCGGTCCAGCACGCAATGATTGCTGCACTTTCAGATTCAGCCCATGTTTTCGAACAGCGCGCACGCTATAACGCACGTAAAGCAATTCTTACTCCCGCGCTTCAAGCAGCCGGTTTTACAATCGATTTCTCAGATGCAGGCCTTTACCTCTGGGCAACACGCAATGAAGATTGCTGGGCATCAGTTTCGTGGCTGGCACAACATGGAATCCTGGCAACTCCTGGAATCTTCTATGGCGAAAAGGGCGCGCAGCACATTCGAATTGCGATGACCGCAACCGATCAGCAGATTCAGAGCGCTGCAGATCGCATCATGGCAGCAATGGATTCGAAGTAATGGCAGTTGGAATCCTTCTTGTAGGCGGTTTCGGTACGCGCCTTAAGCCATTAACTTCCGAATCACCAAAGCCGATGCTTCCTGTCGCCGGCTTACCGGTAACGGAACATCAATTGCTTGCGGCAAAGCGCGCAGGTATTCACACTCTTGTGCTGGCTACCTCATATCTCTCTGAAGTATTTACTCCGTATTTTGGCGATGGTTCCGCCTGGGGGATGAAGATTCTTTATGCGGTTGAGAAAGAACCGCTTGGTACCGGTGGGGCGATTCGCAATGCAGCAGAGATGCTTGATTTATCTGCATTAGGCGATGAGCCGATTGTGATTTTCAATGGCGATGTCCTTAGTCGACACTCTATTGCTGATCAAATCGCCTTTCATCAATCAAAGGTAGCTGATGCAACTCTTCACTTAATCGAAGTCGAAGATGCCCGTGCATTTGGGTGCGTACCAACTGATAGCAATCGACGTGTTACGGCTTTCTTGGAGAAGATGGATAACCCAATCACCAACTCCATCAACGCCGGTTGCTATGTATTTCACCCATCAGTGATTTCTCGTATTCCGTTGGGCGAAGTAGTCAGCATCGAGCGCGAAACTTTTCCAGCGTTGGTCGAAAGTGGCCGTCCTGTTTTTGGCTATCAAGAGCAGGCATATTGGCTCGATGTGGGTACGCCCGCAGCTCTCTTTAAGGGTTCGCGCGATCTCATTGAGGGTGACTTTCACGCGATGTCTGGCTGCGAGATTGATCCCAGCGCCTTGATCACTGGCAAGAGTTCACTCGGCAAGAATGTGAAGGTCGGGGCATCGGCTCGAATCCACGATTGCATCATCGGCGATAACGTATCCATTGGAGAGGGCGTTCTTGCATCGCACTCATTTATCTTTCATGGAACCGTTGTCGATCCGGGGCGAGAAATCACCCGCCACTATCTCTCCAACGCTATTTTTGAGCCTATAAATCTGCCATAAATCGACTTTTTCCCACCCCTGACCGTTCATTTCTCCTACTGGTTGTAAATCGGGGGTTGACTTATCGGGATTACATGGGTGTAATTCGTACCTAGAGCACAGCAATTCACTCTCGAATTGCGCCCTAAGTTCTGCAAGGAGATTCGACGTATGCCGATCCGCCCAGAAGGTTCTTCAATCGCTAAGCCAGCGACATCTTCCGTCCCCACTACTGGACCAACTATTCAACTCGCCAATGGCGAAAATATGGAGCTCTCATGGCAGGAGCGCTCACTCTGCGCCCAGACCGATCCAGAAGCTTTCTTCCCTGAAAAGGGTGGCTCTACTCGTGAAGCAAAGCGAGTCTGCCAATCATGCGATGTTCGCCAAGAGTGCCTTGAATACGCGCTCGCTCATGATGAGCGTTTCGGTATTTGGGGTGGCCTCTCTGAGCGTGAGCGCCGTCGCCTCAAGCGCCGTCCTGCATAAGGCGCACTCACTTCTTGGATGAGTACCCGCGATAATCAATCCATGAGCAATCCACGCGTCACTGCACTCTTGGTAGTGCACGACGGAGCGACCTGGCTTCCCGAGGTCGTTGCATCAATTACTTCACAGACTCGCAGCGCTGATCAAATCCTTGCAATCGATACTGGCTCTCTTGATGCTTCTGCAAAACTTCTCAAAGGCGCTCGCATCCCAACGGTCACACTTAGCCGCACAACCTCATTTGGTGCCGCAATTAGTTATGGTGTTTCGCATTTGCCGGCAGCCATTGAAGGTGCAGAGGAGTGGCTTTGGATTCTTCACGATGACTGTGCGCTGGATCCACATGCTTTAGAAGAACTATTAGCTGCAGTTACAGATCGCCCCAACATAGTGATGGCTGGACCAAAACTTCTAGGATGGCACGATCGCACGCACCTACTTGAAGTAGGCGTCAGTATCGCTACCAATGGAACCCGCTGGACTGGTCTTGAACACCACGAATACGATCAAGGGCAGCACGATGGCAATCACGAAGTACTCGCCGTCAATAGTGCAGGTGCACTTATTCGCCGCGATGTATTTGAAGAGCTAGGCGGCTTTGATCAAAACCTTGAGCTTTTCCGTGATGATGTTGACTTTGGTTGGCGAGTTCACTCGGCAGGACAATCAGTACTTGTTGTTACCTCTGCGATTGGCTATCACGCACAGGCTGCTTCCATGGAGCGACGAGCTATTGATATTGAAGGCGCGCCGTTGCATCGCCCGTTGCTCTTAGATCGCCGTAACGCTGCATATGTTCTCTTGGCCAATTCTTCGTGGTGGAAGTTGCCACTTTTAACTCTACAACTTTTAAGTGGAGCGGCGATTCGCTCCATTGCCTATCTCTTTGCCAAACTACCTGGATATGCCAGTGATGAAATTCTCGCTATTGCCACTTTGCTGATTCATCCAGGTGAACTTATTCGTGCTCGCAAAGTGCGTAAGAAACAACGTTTAGTCTCATCGAGCACAGTTGCTCGCTTTATTCCTTCTCGCGCCACTCAGATCAGAAGTGGTGCAAACCGAATCCTAGAAAGCATTCGTGCGCGCATTCTTCCGGAAGAAATCGAAGATTCTCCGGTTATCAGTGAACTAGATATCAACGAAGATGAAGAGATATTAAAGCCACTCAGTACAAATTCATGGAAGAACTTCTTCTCCAAACCTTTCGTTCTCGTCTCCATGTTCTTGCTCATCATCACCTTTGGATGGACTCGACACCGATGGGGCGCAATCTCTGGCGGAGCGCTGGCAACATCACCTGATGGTGTGCGCGATATTTGGCGTTTCTTCGTAGAGAGTTGGCATGAAGTTGGAATGGGGTCGAATATCGCAGCACCAGCTTGGTTGATATTTGTAGGTATTGGCTCACTCTTCACATTTGGAAACGTGGCGCTCTTTATCTCACTCTTCTTTATTGTCGCTCCATTCTTGGCTCTATGGAGTAGCCACCGCTATTTGAAGAACCTCACTTCCAGTCCATGGCTATCAGCAATTGCTGCGCTGCTCTATGCCCTGTCGCCGATCTCAATATCTGCAATTAATGGCGGCCACCTGGGTGTACTTGCTCTAATTGTTTTGCTGCCTTGGTTTACCGCGGTTTTTGGCGAGTGGCGCGATATTGAATTGCGATCTATTCGCAGCCTCTATGGTATTTCGCTCTTCATCTGGGTGCTGGCATCTCTTAATCCATCGCTCTTCATCATCTCAATCTCTGCCTCAATTTATCTAATTGCTCGAGATTTTCTCCTTGCTAATAAAAATTATCGCGACCCACTCTTCATCTCGCGCGCCCTTCGCCGTTCAATCGTCCTCTTCATTCCAATAGCGCTCAGCCTGCCGACTTCGCTCACCTATCTTCGTCATCCTTCACGCCTCTTAGTCGAAATCGGGATTATGCAGCCGGGTGGCGGTAGCAATTTGGCACTATTGGCTAACCCGGGCGGCGCTGGCTCACTTCCTTGGTGGTCACTCAGTCCAATCCCAGTCCTTCTACTCGTCACATATTTCTCAATTCCACAAGCACGGAAATTCGCTGAGCCGGGAATAGCATTCCTCCTCCTTGCTGGAGCTGCAGCTTCCTTCCAGGTGACAGGAAATGGGTCTTCAAGTCGTGAAGCGGTTTTCGCAGGAGCCTTCTTGGCAATCGCAACATTATTAGCGTTGATTGCTACGGTCATTATGTTTAATGATCTTCGCAGCAGATTAGAGAATTCTCATATCAATTACCAACACTTCGCAGTGGCGCTTGTGATGTTGATTTCAATTACCTACAGCGCGACATCATCACTGTGGATTTTCTCTGCTGGCGCCGCGTCACCTGTTCAACGAAAAGGCGAGGATGTCTTACCCGCATTTTTGGCTATCGAACGGGATGCGAAGACTCTTGTTTTGCGTCCCGTGGAAGAGGAGCAACACTCTTCACTTGCTTATTCCATTGCTAGAGGTGGTGAGATCACACTGGGAGAACCAGATGTTGCTATCGCCAATGCTGAATCAATTACCAAGGCAGTAGAAGGCCTCATTGATAACACTGGTGTTGGCAGTTCGAAGGTCTTTGCTGCCTATGGAATTAAGTATGTCTTTGTAAAGAACCCGGCACATGAAGAACTGATTCAAACTATCGATGGGTTAGGTGGTTTTAATCGTGCTTCAGCTACAGATGTAGGAACCGTCTGGAAAGTTGCAGAGCCGACTGGGCGCGCGATCTTCACTGAATTCGCGGGTAAGGTCACTATTCTGGAAACAAATTTGGGTGCAGTAACAGCACCTGGTCCGGGCACAATTACATTGACCGAGAATTACAGCCAATCTTGGCAGGCTATCCATAACGGAGTGCGCCTGGAGCGTTCCCAAAATGAATTTGGTTTACCTACATTTAAGGTATTTGAAGCGGGGGAGATTGTCTTCATTCACGATGGAACCATTAGACGAACATGGCTCTCACTTTTCTTAATCACATTAGTCACCACAATTGTGATGGCGCTACCTGCCGGGCGGCGACGTCGCGAACTCTCTGATCGAGAGGTTTCATGATGAGTAACCGTGCTCTGAGATTATTTGCTGCAATTACCGCTGTCTTGCTTCTTGGAAATCTTCTGACATTCACAACGAAGAGCAATCGCTACTCCGAGAGTTACCCGGCAGTGGTCTGCGCTGGAAATTCTGCTGGTCAAAGTTCTGTGATTGCTCTTTCTTCGCCTAAAACACAAGTGCGCAAAACTGGCACTTCGACTATGGCTTACAAAGATTCACGTGCCCGCAGATTGGCTGGAACGGCTCAAGCAACTGTGATTGATGCTCAGGCAATCACTCCCATTTCTTGGCAAGTGCGCACCGGAGTTTGGGGCGGAGGGTTAACGTGTTTAGCGCCAGTAACTTCACAATGGTTTGTCGGGGCAACTGCCGATGTCACCTCAAAAGGAACGCTCTCTATTGCAAATAGCGGCCTCGGAAAAGCTCTCGTCGGGATAACTATCTACACCGAAGCTGGTGTTCAAGCTGAGCAATTGGTATCAGTGAAAGCTAACTCGCTGATGACAATGCAACTTTCTTCACTCGCCCCTGGTGCAAAATCGATTGCAATTCATATAAAGCCACAGACAGGACGCGTTAATGCTTTTGTAATTGACGAGCGAGGTCGAGGATTACAGGCGCTTGGTGGCGACACCATTAACTCGATGGAAGCGCCCGTAAAATCCATGGTGATTCCTGCGATTCCACAGCAGACCGGACGTAACACCTCACTCCCACATACCTTGAGAATTCTCTTCCCGGGTGAGGTTGGGGCTCCTATCAACGTGGAAATCGCGTCGACAGATGGAACATTCTCGCCAACTGGCATTGATGGAAAGATGATTCCAGCAGGAAAAGTTGTAGACATTCCTCTCAACGTGATCATGAAATCTGGAAAGTTCGCACTTCGCCTTAAATCAGAGCGACCATTCGTTGCCTCAGTTTTTACTAAAACAACCGCGCTGCGCAAAACCGACTTCTTGTGGAGTACCGCAGTCCCACCTTTAACAGAGAGCGTCTACTCTGTTACGGCAATCGCTCCATTATTGGTCTTCACTGGCGCAACGATTGAGATTGATCTAGAGCTCACCTCAATCAAGGGAAAGAAGCAGAAAGTTTTGCTGAGAGGCGAAGAGATAGCCACTTATCAACTCTCTGACCGCATTCGCTCATTCGAAGTCTTAAAGACATCTGATGCTACATATGGTGCCGGTCTTATTACCTCTAAGAGTGGATTCGGCTATGCGCCTTTGGTTCCCGGAAGCACCCTTACTCGCACCACGATTCCTCGCTCAAATATTCGAGTGTTGATTCCATAGATAACGCGCCTTACCCCACTAATCTTTCACCTATGAGTCAACTGACAGGACGCCCTTGCTCGCGCGTGAGCTGTCGCGCTGCTGCGACCATGACTCTTACCTACATTTACGCTGATTCACGAGCAGTTTTGGGTCCCATCGCAACTTTCTCTGAACCGCATGCTTATGATCTCTGCGAACGACATGCTGCTCGATTAACTGTTCCTAATGGTTGGAGCGTTGAAAGAGAAGCAATTTCTACTGAAGGTGTTGGACCTAGCGAAGATGATTTGATGGCAATTGCCGATGCAGTTCGGGAAGTCGCTCGTAGCCACCAGGAGAGCGCTCCACCTTCATCATCGACAAACTCAGCACAGGTAGGTCGTCGCGGACATCTTCGTGCAGTTCCTTCCTAACGATTTAACTCTTACTATTACTTCATGAGCGCATCAATCTTTAAGGCATATGACGTCCGCGGTCTTGTGGACTCTGAGATCACACCAGAATTCACATTTGCAACTGGTGCAGCATTTGCGCGCTTTCTCAAAGCAGAGCGTGAGCCAGCAACTGTTGTGATTGGCGAAGATATGCGTCCATCATCTCCTGACTTGGCAGATGCCTTCAGCGCTGGAGTAACCTCACAAGGTTTTGATGTAATCCGGATCGGTCTAGCATCAACAGATATGTTGTATTTCGCCGCCGGCAAGCTCAATCTGCCAGGCGCCATGTTTACTGCAAGCCATAACCCTGCCGCATATAACGGTATCAAGATGTGCTTGAGTGGAGCTCGCCCCATCGGAAAAGAATCTGGTTTGTTAACAATTGAGAAGTTCGTGGAAGAAGGAACTCCGATCGCGCTCTCTCAGGTGGGAGTCGAGCGTCGCCAAGATATGCTCGATGAATATGTCTCGCATTTACTCAACCTGGTTGATGTTTCAAAGATTAGAAAATTGAAGATCGTTGTGGATGCCGGAAATGGAATGGCAGGACATACCGCCCCGGCAGTCTTCTCCCGAATGAACGTTGACGTCATCGAGATGTATTACGAACTCGACGGAACTTTCCCTAACCATGAAGCGAATCCAATCGATCCAGAGAACTTGAAAGATTTACAGACTGCAGTGAGGAAACATAAGGCGGATATCGGGCTTGCCTTCGATGGGGATGCTGATCGCTGTTTCCTTGTTGATGAAAATGGCGAACTCGTAAATCCTTCATCACTTACATCGTTGATTGCTTCTCGCGAACTTATCAAGCATCCAGGTTCGACGATTATTTACAATTTGATTTCTTCCAAGAGCGTCAGAGAGGTTGTTGCTGAAGCAGGTGGAACTTCTGTGCGCTCTCGTGTAGGTCACTCATACATCAAGAAGTTGATGGCTGAGACAGGAGCGGTCTTCGGTGGCGAACACTCTGGCCATTTCTACTTTAGAGATTTCTGGAAAGCTGATTCTGGAATGCTCGCAGCGCTGCATGCAATAGCCGCTTTGGGCGAGCATGAAATTCCACTCTCACAACTGTTGGCTCCATTTAATCGTTATGTATCAAGTGGCGAAATAAACTCGACGGTAAAGGATGCTGTTGCATCAAGTCGACAGATTGAAGAGTTCTACGGAGCGCAAGCTGGAGTCGAGCTCGATCACCTCGACGGCCTCACAGTCACAGGGGATACCTGGTGGTTCAATCTGCGAGCATCGAATACCGAGCCTCTCCTTCGACTCAACGTTGAGGCTACGACCGAGGCTGAGATGGGCTCTATACGTGATGCTGTTCTCAAAACCATCCGCGCCTGACCTTTAATTCCACCTTTCG
>CAZNEQ010000003.1:0-42431 GCA_964572265.1 uncultured Candidatus Planktophila sp. | reverse complement strand
CACCGTGAGGAATAACTGCGCCACCAAGTTGTGGTGCCTGCATATTGTCGAATTCTTCGCGCAGTGCTTTACGTGACTTCTGCTTACGCTTCGAAGATTTGCCCTTACCAAATGCACCTGCTGCAGATCCGCGACCACCGGGACCTCCACCTGGACGACCTGGACCGCCGGGACGTGGAGCTCCACCAGTTGATGGACCTGAGTTGCGATATGGACCTGATGCAGCTGGCGCACCCGCTCCACCTGGACGTGGTGCAAAACCTGGACGAGCTGGTCCGCCGGCACCGGCAGGACGTGGTGCGCCTGGACGTGCAGCAAAACCGGGGCGTGGAGAACCGGGGCGTGGTGCACCAGGACGTGCAGCACCCATTGGTCGCTGAGGTGGACGTGGAACAGCGCCACCAGTTGAGAACGGATTATTTCCTGGACGCGGTGGACGTGGAACTGCTCCGCCGGCTGAGAACGGATTATTTCCTGGACGCGGTGCAACCGGTGCACCTGGAACAGGTGGTGTGGGAACTGCAGGCGCATCTGGAGTCGCTGCATGTGCGGCAGCTGCTGATGCAGCGGCAGCTTGTTCAGCTTCACGTGAAGCCTTTAGCGCTGCAAGATCGACACCGAGCTCGGCTGCGAGTTCGGCAGCAAGTTCCGGATTAACCTCTGATTTTGCTGGAGCTGATTTTTTCGCTGCAGCTTTCTTTACCGGCTTCTTCTCTTCAGCAGGCTTTGCATCGGGAAAGAGCGCAATCAACTTACGCGCTACCGGTGGCTCTACTGTGGAAGATGCTGATCGGACGAATTCGCCCATCTCTTGTAACTTAGCAAGGACTTCCTTGCTTTCCATACCGAGTTGTTTTGCCAACTCATGTACACGGACCTTTGACACATTTCTCCTGTCTTGGCCCGCATTAATTCTTGTGGGATGCGAGCCCTAGTTGTCGAACCTCATGATGTGAACGAGCTCATTTTTGCTTCATATCTTTCGCATCCATTTCTATATATGACCAGTGAGGCCATACTTATTAACGAGGGTGAGTCTACCGAAGTGGGCCGGAAAAGCCTATTTACGCAGTAGGAGCGTCCGGATGGATATCGATACGCCAGCCAGTAAGGCGTGCGGCGAGGCGAGCGTTCTGCCCATCTTTGCCGATTGCCAGCGAAAGCTGATAATCCGGAACAACGACCTTTGCTGAACGCGCTTCGAGGTCAACAATCTCAACTTTGCTCACCTTCGCTGGGGCGAGTGCATGGGCAACGTACTTAGCTGGATCCTCATCAAAATCGACGATATCAATCTTTTCACCGTTAAGTTCATCCATCACTGCGCGAGAACGCGCACCCATTGGTCCAATGAGAGAACCCTTTGGCGAAACACCTGCGCGATGTGAGCGAACGGCAATCTTTGTGCGGTGTCCTGCTTCACGAGCAACACCCATGATTTCGACAATTCCATCTTTGACTTCAGGAACTTCGAGCGCAAATAGTTGCTTTACTAATCCTGGATGTGAACGAGAGAGCATGATTTCTGGCCCTTTCATTCCTTGCTTTACTTCAACGACGAAACACTTAATGCGTGCACCGTGTTCGTAAACCTCACCCGGAACCTGCTCTTGCGGCGGAATTCGACCTTCGATACGTCCAAGGTTGACGTTAACCATCTTTGGATCACGACCCTGCTGGATTACACCTGAGATCACATCACCAACAGATGCAGTGAACTCACCTACGATTTCGGCATCGTTGGTCGCGCGCATCGCCTGCTTGATTACCTGACGCGCGGTTGATGTTGCAGTGCGAGCGAAACCTTCCGGTGCATCTACCTCTTCCGCAATTCTCTCGCCAAGTTCATTAAATACTGGAACAATTATTTGAATCTCACCAGTCTCGCGACTGAGGCGTGCCTGGGCGTAGCGATTTGGTTCTTGAGTTTCGTTATATGCAGAGAGAACGCCTTCTTCAATTGCTCGAATGAGTTGTTCAAGCGACATGCCTTTTTCAGTGGTGAGCTGGATGAGAGCTTCCATTTCAACGTTCATTAGTTCTCATCCTTTCGGTTGAACTCAATCTCAACTACAGCGCGCTTGATGTCGGCAAGTGCGACAGTGACTTCCTTCACTTCCTTCTTCTCTGTCACGGTAAGTGTCACATCTGAATCTGTATTGGAGGTAATGCGGCCAGTGATGACCACGCCATCACTCTTGGTGATCTTCAGTAAACGAGTGACATTCTTGGCAAAATGACGTGGCAAGGTCAATGGACGATCAATTCCTGGTGAGGTTACTTCTAAAGTAAAGGGTGTCTCGCCCATAAATGAGGCTTCATCCACCAGCTCGGAAACGAGCTTCGATGCGACCGTTACTTGATCGAGATTGAGAGCGCTCTCGCCATCAACAATAACGGTGACGATGCGGTGATTGCCAGGGGAAACTACATTGATATCTTCAAGGAAATATCCAGCTTGTTGTAGCGCTGGAGATATAAGTTCTGAAATCTGATCTCTAAGTGCCATTGCTTGGTCGTCCTATTCTGTTGTTATTTAATTATTCTTTCGGTGGAACAAGGGCAAATTTACTCTACATAGAGCGAGTATCCAAGTCGCATAATCAGGAGCCCGGTCACGATCAGATAGAAATAACGGATAAAGCCAGAGCCTTTCTTAATCGCCACATGCGAGCCGAGGTAGCCCCCGATGAGGTTTGCTCCGCCAAGAACCAAGGCTAATTTCCAAAAAATACCAAGCTTGAGGCCAACCACAATGATGGATGCAAGATTGGTGGTTGCATTAACAACCTTGGCAATGGCAGAGGCGCCAACGAAAGCAAATCCCATGACCGCAACGAGAACGATCATCAACATGGTGCCGGTGCCAGGGCCAATCAGTCCATCATAAAATCCGATGACAAAGGCAGCGACTCCCCCGATATAGATCAACCTTTGAGGAGAATGCTTTTCTACATCATGCTTACCAAGTTCGGGCTTGATGAAGGTGTAGATAAAGATGGCTATCATCATAAAGAAAATTGCTCGCTTGAATATTGTCGGCGAGATGTGCGATGCCAATAGAGCACCGCACGATGCGCCGATGAAGGCAGGTGCGACCATCGCCAATAAGAGTTTTGTATCGGTCTTTATTGACTTACGATATTTAATCGCGGCGGTAGTAGTGCCGAAAAAGGCAGCAGTTTTGGAAGTTCCCACTACCGAGACTGGATTTTCATTGGGAAGCGATAGAAGCAGAGCGGGTGTTTGTATCAGCCCTCCCCCACCGGCAATCGCATCGACAAATCCAGCGAAGAACATCGCAAGGAAGAGGAGAAGGAGCGTTACGGAAGAGAGTTCGAGAAACACGTTATTTGATAGTAGTCAGCGTCTTTGCAATTTCATCAACTGCAGAACCGACGGCAACTTCAGCCTTTTCACCGCTCTTGCGCACACGAACTTCGACGTTGCCTTGTTCAAGCGCCTTACCCACAACGACAATCATGGGAATTCCGATGAGTTCAGCATCTTTAAACTTAACGCCTGGGCTGGTGCCGCGGCGATCATCGAGCATTACCGATATCCCGCGGGCTTCGAGTTCTGAAGCTAACTTCTCTCCTGCTTCAAAGAGTGTGTCATCTTTTCCAGCCACAACAACGTGCACCTTTGCTGGTGCGACTTCGATTGGCCAAGAAAGCCCAATCTCATCATGAGTCTGCTCTGCAATCGCAGCCACAGCGCGTGAGACACCGATTCCATATGAACCCATTGTCACTACCTGGCTCTTGCCATTCTGATCAAGCACAGTCAGATTGAGCGCATCGGCATACTTGCGGCCGAGCTGGAAGATATGCCCGATCTCGATTGCGCGGTCAATTACTACAGCGGTATCACAACTTGGGCATGAGTCACCCTCGCGCACAACGACCGCTTCGATGTAATGATCTACCTCAAAGTCGCGTCCATTAACGACATTGAGGGCGTGCTTATCTTTGGCATTGGCGCCTGTTACCCATGATGTACCTGGTGCGATACGTGGATCTGCGTAAACGGTGATGCCGTTCTTCTTTGCATCCTGCGGACCAATGTAACCCTTTACAAGTCCTGGGAACTTTGCAAAATCAGGTTCTTCAAAGACTCGAATCTCGTTGACGCCTGGCATATTTGCTTGAAGGCGCTTCACATCAACTTCACGATCACCCGGAACAAGAACGGAGATTGCTCTCTCATCTGCCATCAACATGACGTTCTTGAGCGTTGAAGCTCCGGTATAGCCTCCACCAAATTTATTATTGAGAAGTTCAACTAAAGAATCGATGGTAGGTGTGTTCGGTGAATCAAACACTTCAAGCGCTCCGACCCCAGATGGGTCCACTGCGGCAACCTTTGTAGTCATCGCTTCAACATTTGCGGCATAGCCGCACTTTGGACAAAGTACATATGTGTCTTCGCCTGTTGGGCATGGTGCCAAGAATTCTTCAGATGAAGAACCGCCCATCGCGCCAGCAACAGCAGAGACAATGTTGTACTTCATGCCGAGGCGATCAAATGTTTTAATGTAGGCAGCGCGGTGCTTTTGATATGACTCGACGAGACCTTCATCTGTAAGGTCGAAAGAGTAAGAATCCTTCATCACAAATTCGCGACCGCGGATGATGCCAGAGCGTGGACGTGCTTCATCGCGATACTTCGTCTGAATTTGATAGAGCGAAAGTGGAAGATCTTTATAGGACGAGTATTCGCCCTTGACCATCAAGGTAAACATCTCTTCATGGGTTGGGCCGAGAAGATAGTCAGTTCCTTTGCGGTCTTGCAGGCGGAATAAATCAGGGCCGTATTCAGTCCAACGGTTTGTCTGCTCATATGGATCTTTTGGCAGCATCGCTGGAAAGTGAACTTCCTGAAAACCGGCAGCATCCATCTCTTGGCGTACAACGTTTTCAATATTGCGAAGTGTGATTACACCGAGCGGCAACCATGAATAAATACCGGCGGCAACACGTCGGATATAGCCGGCACGTACTAGGAGGCGGTGGCTCGGAACTTCCGCATCCGCAGGATCATCACGGAGGGTACGAAGAAAAAGGGTAGACATTCGCAACATGGAGCGAACCTTACCGTGCGGAGAGTGCGTTACGAGGTTAAGACAGTTGGTTCGCCGGAGGCAACGCCTGCTGCTTCCATCTCTTCGGCAAGGCGCATCGCTTCTTCAATCAAAGTTTCAACAATCTGCGCCTCAGGGACTGTCTTGATGACTTCACCCTTGACGAAGATTTGGCCTTTGCCATTGCCTGATGCCACACCAAGATCTGCTTCACGTGCTTCGCCTGGTCCATTGACCACGCATCCCATTACAGCAACACGAAGTGGAACGGTCATTCCTTGAAGACCAGCCTGAACTTTCTCAGCCAGTGTGTAGACATCTACTTGAGCGCGACCACAAGAAGGGCAAGAAACAATTTCAAGTTTGCGCTGACGAAGATTGAGTGATTCGAGGATTGAGATACCGACCTTCACTTCTTCTACAGGTGGCGCTGACAAGGAGACGCGAATTGTGTCTCCAATACCTTCTGCCAAAAGAATTCCGAAAGCGGTCGCAGATTTGATGGTGCCCTGGAAGATTGGTCCAGCTTCAGTAACACCGAGGTGCAATGGATAGTCACACTGAGCAGCTAAAAGTCGGTAGGCGTTGACCATAGTCACTGGATCGTGATGCTTTACTGAAATCTTGATATCGCTAAAACCGTGCTCTTCAAACAGTGATGCCTCCCAAAGAGCAGACTCTGCCAACGCCTCTGGAGTTGCCTTTCCATACTTTGCGAGCAGTCGTGGATCAAGCGAACCTGCATTGACGCCGATGCGAATTGGAATACCAGCATCGCCTGCAGCCTTTGCAACTTCCTTTACCTTGTCATCGAATTGCTTGATATTTCCTGGGTTAACGCGAACTGCAGCGCAACCAGCATCGATTGCGGCGAAGATGTACTTTGGTTGAAAGTGAATATCTGCAATGACGGGAATCTGTGACTTCTTTGCAATCTGCGCAAGTGCATCAGCATCATCTTGCGACGGAACCGCTACGCGAACGATTTGGCAGCCAGACGCAGTTAGCTCGGCAATCTGCTGAAGGGTGGAGTTCACATCAGCGGTCAAAGTAGTGCACATTGACTGAACACTGACCGGAGAATCCGAGCCAACTCCGACCGAGCCGACTTTGAGCTGCTTTGTCTTGCGACGAGGAGCGAGGGGCTTGAGTGGGGCTGTTGGAATTCCGAGATCTACCATGCGCCGTATTCTGCCCGATTTTTATAGATTGAGCGAGACGGGATTGATGATGTCGGCGAGAACAAGGACAACTGTCAGAATTCCCAATAGAACAACCACTACCCCAGTAATCGGTGTAAGGACATTCACATCGATGGGAGCAGGACGAGGCTTGCGACGAATGCGCGCACTGAGTGCGCGGACCTCATCGGCAATCGCCACTGCCATATGTCCACCATCGAGTGGCAATATTGGCAATAAGTTAAAGAGCCCAACAAAGATATTCAGTGATGCAACCAAGAGAATAAAGGTAGATAAACGCTCGTTGCTATTGAGGCGTTCGCTTCCTACCGCTTCACCTGAAACTCGAGCGGCACCAACAACTCCTACCAAGCCATTGGGATCGCGTTCTTCATTCATAAATGTTTGACGGAAGAGTTGTGGCACCTTGGAAGGAAGAGCAATCAAAGATTTAACGGATTCCTTGGTAAGAAACCAAGTTGAATTTGAAGCTTCTGTAATCGACTTTACGAAACCATCGCGCTCGGTACCGAGCGCAGTAACAACGCCGAGCATGTAACGCTTCGCCTCTTTGCTATACATAGGAGCGGCAATAATCGTTAACTTCTCGCCATTGCGAAGAACTTCAAAGCGCATTTTCGCGCCTTTTGATTCAGCAATCTGTTTCGCATCAATCTGCCACTTATCAACGCGCTTGCCATTGATAGAGAGAATCTCATCACCTGGTAGGAAGCCAGAGCTCTCTGCTACGGAATTTTCTGCAACCTGAGCAACTACCGGAGTGATAGTTGTGTAGCCGATTCCAAAGAAGATTGAGAAAATCAGAAGGAAACCGATAACAAAGTGTGCAAATGATCCCGCGCCAAGAACTATCAACTTCTTGAGTGATGAGGCTCTGATAAACGCGCGATGTTCTTCGCCAGCAGGCATTTCATCGACTGGTGTCATACCTTCAATGCGGCAATATCCACCAGCAGGAATTGCTTTGATTCCGTACTCAGTCTCACCTCGAGTTACCGACCAGATGCGCTTACCGAAACCAACGAAGAATTCAGAGACGCGCATTCCGAACTTGCGTGCAGTGAGGAAGTGTCCAAGTTCGTGGAACATCACAGAAGTTAGGAGCGCGAGAACAAATGCGATGATGCCGAGGAATTCCATCATGAAGCTACCTTTTCAATATGGGCAGAAGTTGCCTTTCGAGCATCCTCTTCTATAGCACTGACATCTGAGAGATCTCTCAAAGCTGGGATAGGTCCCTTTTCGTAAGAAGCAACTATCTTCTCCACGGTTGGAATGATTTCAATAAACTTTACTTTGCCCTGCATGAATGCTTCAACGACAACTTCATTGGCTGCATTAAAGATGGCTGGCAACGCTCCCCCGATGGCACCGCAATGGCGGGCTAAATCAACTGCGGGGAAACGCTTGTTATCGATCGGCGCAAATGTCCACGATGAAGCTTGGCTCCAATCAATCGCCTTAGTCGCTCCTGCGGTGCGGTGTGGATAATTAATTGCAAGCGCGATTGGCCCCTTCATATTTGGGGGCGATGCCTGTGCAATTGTGGAACCGTCTTTGTATTCGACCATTGAGTGAACTATTGATTGCGGATGAATGACAGCTGCTATCTGCGAGTAAGGGAGGTTAAAGAGATGATGTGCCTCAATAATCTCAAGACCTTTATTCATGAGCGTTGCCGAATTGATAGTGACGACTGGACCCATCGCCCATGTGGGATGCGCTAGAGCTTCATCTAGCGTGACATTCGTTAAATCTTCGCGATCGCGGAAAGGACCGCCACTTGCAGTGAGAATAAGTTGGGAAATATCGCGCTGCTGATTTCCTTGCAGGCACTGCCAAATCGCTGAGTGCTCTGAATCAACCGGCAAGATTTGGTTGGGCTTTGCCAATGGCATCACTAATTCCCCGCCTGCTACCAACGACTCTTTATTTGCTAGTGCTAATTGATTACCGGCTTTGATTGCGGCCAGTGTCGGTGCCAAACCAATCGATCCCGTGATTGCATTAAGAACTACGTCGCATGAAATGGCTGCAATCTCGGTGGATGCATTTGCGCCATCAATGACAGTCACGCCGGGAAGCGCTTGTCGAATGAGATCCGCATTCTTTATCGTTCCCACGGTTTTAACTGAGTACTTCTTTGCTTGTGCAATCAACGCATCGGGATTTGTGCCCGCTGCAGTGATGGCAATGACTTCAAAGAGGTCAGGGTTGGCATCGACAATCTCGAGCGCTTGCACACCGATAGAACCGGTGGAGCCGAGAATGACTAACGTGCGCTTCATTTAACGGCGCGCTTACGTCCCACGATCTGTCCAAGAATGACAACGGCGAGTGCAATGATAAACATCGCAGATCCAATGACATTTGCCTGTGGCGGGATACCACGAGCTGCTGAGACATAGACAAACTTAGGGAAAGTCTCCATCGTGCCAGAGTTGAAGTTGGTGATGATGAAGTCATCGAAGGAGAGGCTAAATGCCAGAAGCGCTGCACCAGCGATACCTGGAGCAACGAGTGGAAGAGTCACGCGACGGAAGGTCTCAATTTCATTTGCATAGAGATCCATAGCTGCCTGCTCGAGACGAGGATCCAAACTAGCGATACGAGCCTTCACAGTAACTACTACGAAGGAGAGACAGAAGAGCACGTGCGCCAAAACCGTCGGCCAGAAACCTGGATTGATTTGCAGCGTAAGGAAGAGCGAGAGCATTGAAGCGCCCAAGACGATTTCAGGAGTCGCCATCGGCAGGAAGATAAGTAAGTTTGTAGTTGAGCGACCACGGAATTTATGGCGACCAATTGCAAAGGCGATCATCGTTCCCAGGATCGTTGAGAACAAGGTCGCCAAGAAACCAATCTTGATGGAGTTGCCAAGTGCAGTACATACCTCTGGTGCGCCGCATGGGTTCATCCAGTTATCGAAGGTAAAGCCTTTCCAAATGAGGTTGGACTTACCGCCATCATTAAATGAGAAGGCAACTGTGTAGGCCACTGGAATAAGTAGGTATGCAAATGCGATGACTGCGTAGATGCGGATGAGGTTGCGCTGGAACCAGCGAGATGCTTTTCTCATACCAACTCCTCTGTTCCGGCTTTACGAATATAGATGGTGACCAACACAAGAATCGCTGCCATCAAGGTAAAGGAGAGCGCAGCAGCTGTTGGGTAATCAACAATCTTGAAGAAGCGAGATTCGATCACGTTTCCGATCATCTTCGTCTGTGGACTTCCCAAAATCGCTGCGTTGACGTAGTCACCGGCAGCAGGAATAAAGGTAAGGAGAGTGCCTGCAACTACACCAGGCATAGAGAGCGGCAAGGTGACTTTGCGGAAAGTTGTGAGGCCATTTGCGTATAGATCACCCGATGCTTCGAGAGTGCGTGGATCAATTCGATCAATCGAGGCATAAATCGGCAGCGTCATAAATGGCAAGAAGTTGTATGTCATACCTGCAACCACTGCAAAGGCAGAGGAAGTCAGAGTTGTACTAGGAGCAATAATGTGAAGATCTCGTAAGACGGGTACAACAAAACCTTGCTCTCCAAGTATCTGCTTCCAAGCAATTGTGCGAAGCAAGAATGATGTAAAGAAAGGTGCAACTACGAGGACAAGGAGGACGTTCTTATACTTGCCCGCTTTGAATGCGATTGCATAGGCAAGCGGGTACGCGATTGCTAGCGCAGCTACTGTTGCCAGCGCTGCATAAAGAAATGAACGACCGAATTGCTCTTTATTTTCAATAAATGCATCGATGTAGTTCTGCCAGCGCAAACTTTGTTCGTACTCACCTGTATCTCCCCCTGCGATCGGGGTTTGAGTAGAAGTTTGTGCCAAGTTTGCGATCGGCCAGATGAAGAAGGTGAAGAGGAAAGCAATACCTGGAAGGAGAAGTAGGTATGGAGTGCGAGGGCTGGAGATGCCGGACTTGCTCGCCACTTACTCGTCGTCCTCGATAACTTCTTCTGGATTCACTTCAGTTCCGGCCTCAGCATCTTCATCACCACGGAGACCGAAGGTAAATCCAGCCTCCCATGAGATGTTGACATCTTCGCCGACATTAAATGGTGCTACGCCATCGTCGTTCTGCTCGAAGACCATGAGCTCTTGGCCCCATGGCATCAATACTTGGTACTGGGTTGAGACGCCGATGTAAGAAACGTCTTCGACTTTGCCGCCAGAGAGAATATTTCCTGAAGTTGATGTCTCGAGACGAGAGATGCGGAACTTCTCCGGGCGGATACCGGCATAAATTGAGTTATCAACCGCGTGTGAGCGGTTCTTTGCCAAAGAAATCTTCTGGCCGAAGAGATCAACAATGTGATTATCCCCGTCATTGCCAGTGATGGTTCCCTTAATGAGGTTTGACTGACCAAGGAAGTTAGCAACGAATGCTGTCTTTGGATTGTCATAGAGATCTGCTGGTGAACCGAGTTGTTCGATTTCGCCTTCGTTCATAACAGCGATTGTGTCCGCCATTGTCATGGCTTCTTCCTGATCGTGGGTTACGTGAACGAAGGTGATTCCTACCTCTTTCTGAATCCACTTGAGCTCAATCTGCATCTGACGACGAAGCTTGAGATCGAGCGCACCGAGAGGTTCATCGAGGAGCAAAAGTGCAGGACGGTTAACGATTGCGCGCGCTAGAGCGATGCGCTGTTGTTGTCCACCAGAGAGTTGTGTCGGCTTACGTGCAGAGAGGTGAGAAAGCTCTACCAAGTCGAGAGCTTTCTCTACCTGCTCCTTCACATCTTTAATGCCACGTCGACGAAGACCAAATGCGATGTTCTCAAAGATGGTGAGATGAGGAAAGAGCGCATAGTTCTGGAAGACGGTATTGATAGGACGCTGATATGGCTTGGTGTAAGTGATATCAGATGAACCGAGCGAGATTGTGCCCGCTGTTGGCTCTTCAAGGCCGGCGACCATTCGCAAAGTGGTGGTCTTACCGCAACCTGAAGGTCCAAGGAGTGCAAAGAATGAACCTTCGGGAATTGTTAATGAGAGATCATTAACTGCAGTGAAATCACCGTAACTCTTTGTGACGTTTTCAATGCGGAGATCGCCGCGCGCTGAAGAGATTCCTGACAACTTAGTTACCAGCAGCCTTTTGGAAGGCCTCTGTCCATGCTGATTCCTCAGCAGGTGTAAGCGCCTTGAAGACGTTCAGACGTGAGAGTGTCTTCTCAGTTGGGAAGATGTACTCAGATTTTGCAAGCTCTGGATCGAACTTAGCCATCTCCTCTTGCGCACCCTTTACTGGGGTTACGTAGTTGACGTATGCCGCTACCTCAGCTGCAACAGCTGGGTCGTAGTAGTAGTTGATAAGGGTTTCAGCGTTCTTCTTACCCTCAGCAGATGCTGTTGACGGGATGAGGAAGTTATCGCCTGAGATGGTTCCGCCTGACTCTGGAATTGCGAAGTCAAACTTGCCTTCATTCTCATTTGAAAGCTGGAACAAGTCACCAGCCCATGCGATTACCGCAGTAGCGTCGCCTGAGATGAGATCTTCCTTGTACTCGTTGCCCTTAACGCCACGAATCCAACCATCAGCAATCTTCTTCTCAAGGAAGTCAACTGCATTCATAAACTGATCTTCAGTCACAGTTGTTACATCTACACCCTGTGAAAGCAAGATAACACCGATGGTGTCGCGCATTTCAGAGAGAACAATAATCTTTCCCTTGTTTTGAGGTGTCCAGAGATCATCGACAGACTTCATACCCTTTGGGTTAACAGCAGTGTTCCATCCGAGACCTGCCATGATGCTCTGGTAAGTAAGTGAGTGCTCACGATTTGGATCGAATGAAGGTGATGCAAGAGAATCAAGAATGTTCTTCGCATTTGGAATATTCGCCTTGTCGAGCTTCTGTGTGTAACCAAGACGGATGAAACGGCCTGCCATCCAGTCAGTTGGTGTGATGAGGTCGTAACCGATGTCCTCACCTAACTTAAGTTGTCCCTGAACTTTTCCAAAGAACTCATCGTTGTCGTTGATATCTTCAGAGTAAATCGCATCGAGACCAAACTTTTTTTCAAATGCTTCGAGAGTTGGATACTTCTTACCTGAGTCATCTACATCTAAGTAGAGTGTCCAGTTAGCCCAACGAACTTGTTTTGCTGCATCTGCTCCCCCGCCTGATCCGCATGAAGCGAGCGCCGAAGCACCAGCAACAGCACCAGCGCCGGCAAAGACTGCACGACGTGAAACGCGAGAATTGAGAATGGAACGTGCTTCTTCTGAGAGAGGTTTCTTAGCCATCGATGGGCTCCTTTTGTGTGCCGGTACAAGGGACGGTTTTGCAGGGCTCATTATGTAACCCAATGGCCCGTAGGCCAAACTTAAAATCAAGTTTCGCCAGGCCGTTTTGCCAGAGATTGCGCGCGAATTAGGCGTTGATATTGCTCATCACATGCTTGATGCGGGTGTAATCCTCAAAGCCGTAGCTGGAGAGGTCCTTGCCGTAACCGCTGCGCTTGTAGCCACCATGAGGCATTTCAGCGACCAGTGGGATGTGGGTGTTGATCCAGACGCAACCGAAGTCAAAGGCCTTTGCCATCCGCATCGCGCGGCCATGGTCCTTGGTCCAGACGGAAGATGCCAAGCCATAATCGACGCCGTTAGCCATCGCAACTGCCTCTGCCTCATCCTTGAACTTCTGGATGGTGATGACGGGTCCGAAGATCTCAGATTGAATCAACTCATCGCTCTGCTTAAGGTCGGCGATGACGGTAGGTGCGATGAAGTAACCCGGGATTCCGGTTGGCTGGCCACCTGCAACAACGCGAGCATGGGATGGCACGCGTGAGATAAAGCCTGTGACGCGCTCGAACTGATTTGCGTTGTTAACCGGACCGACCAGGACATCCTGATCTGGCATTCCCATTGCGATTTGATTGGTTGCTTGATCTGCCAGCAACTTCACCATCTCTTCATAGACGCCCTCTTGCACGAGTACGCGAGTAGCGGCGGTGCAATCCTGTCCAGCATTGAAGAATCCAGCAACTGCAATTCCCTCTGCAGCTGCCGCAAGATCGGCATCGTTGAAGACGACCACAGGTGCTTTGCCGCCGAGTTCGAGGTGAACACGCTTGAGTGACTTGGATGCAGCCTCGGCTACCGCCATACCCGCAGCAACTGATCCCGTGATTGAGACCATGGCTGGTGTCTTATGGTCAACGAGCAGCGCACCGGTTGCGCGCTCGCCGGTGACAACGTTAATCACGCCGTCCGGAAGAAATTCAGACATTACCTGCGCCATCAAGACCGTTGAAGCAGGTGTTGTATCGCTTGGCTTGAGCACAACAGTGTTTCCAGCAGCGATCGCTGGCGCCCACTTCCAGACCGCCATCATCATTGGGTAGTTCCACGGAGTCACCTGTGCGCAAACTCCAACAGGTTCGCGACGAATGAACGATGTCATTCCACGCATGTATTCGCCGGCTGACTTTCCTTCGAGATTACGAGCAGCTCCTGCGAAGAAACGAATTTGATCGACCATTGGTGGAACTTCTTCGGATGCCGTTAAACCGAGTGGCTTACCGCAGTTCTCAGATTCGGTTGCTACAAATTCATCGGCGCGCGCTTCAATCGCATCGGCAATCTTGAGCAATGCACGTTGACGTTCAGATGGAGTTGAGTCTCGCCAATCAACGAATGCGTTGCTCGCTGCCTGCATCGCGGCATCGACATCTGCTGCGTTTGAAATTGGTGCAGTTGCAAATGGTTGACCTGTTGCAGGATTGATGAGAGTTGTTGTCTCGCCTGACTTTGAGTCGACTGATTGGCCGTTGATGAAATTCTGTAGCTTCTTCATGGTGCAGATACTACTTAGGAATACTTCGCCGTTTCAATAGTGACGCTCGCGACCTGAGCTGCAACAGCCCGCGGATAGGTGAAGATAATTGAGTAAACACCAGTGCTTGGGAAGTAATCGATGAGTTCGTAGGTATCGGCAAATCCAATATCTCGACCTTGTGGATCTACCAATGAAACTGCGTCATATGCCCATGCCTGATACTGCGTTGAATTGCTGCCGGTATAGGCCACATTTGTTACTTTAGTAACGAGAGTAGTTGCAGTTACAGAATCATTAGCTGCGGTTGTTGGTCCAGCACCTAGGTACATTGGCATCGCCGTTGTACTGCCAGATGGGAAGAACTTAATGCGCAAGAGTGTGCCCTTGCACGCACGTGGATCTAATCCATATAACTTTACGTTGGCGACATAAGTATTCTGCGCGCCTTGACCAGAAGTAAGACCAACACCAACCCATTGATCGCAAGCTTTAATTTGAAAGATACCTTGACCAAATTCGCGCTTGGCGCCACCGTTGAGGGAGATATTTGCCGCCAGAGTGCTGCCGAGAATTCCAAAAATTGCGAGGAAGATTCCAAGATTTATCTTGGCGCGCTTGCTGCGTGATGGGCCTTGATCTTCGGCATACCCATCTTCAAAATCTTCCGGGTTGGCAGGGGCGTTGAAGTAACTCATGAGCCTCCCCCGCCTCGACTAGAACCCCATATTACCCGTTGAATCGAGCGCCGTAGTCGCATTACGGGGTTACCGTAAAGGTTGATGAAGCAGCTTGACCATTAGGCGTGGTGATAACAATTCGGCCGGTCGTTGCACCTATCGGCACCGTCACCGTGACTGAAGAGTCACTATTTATTGTGTAGGTAGAAGCGCTGATATTTCGCCAAAATTTGATGGAGAGATTATTTGGTTCAGCGAAGTAGAAGCCGGCGCCAGAGATAGTTATGGTCGAGCCCACCGCGCCGGATGAAGAACTGAGGCCAGAAATTGTTGGAGCCGTGGTCGCTTCTAGTTGAACGCTATTGATGCCACTGAGTGCAATATTAGGTCCGCTACCCACCGCTACAGTCGGCTGATTGTTCACAAAATTCATGAAGTAGATATATACGGTCGTGGTGTCACTCAGATAATTACGATCGCCCAAGCGCAGAACTTGGATATTACATGTACCTGCAGTTCCAGCAGCGATTTTCTTATAGTCCGTGGAGCAATCGGTTGCGGTACCACCACTCGTGACGTTATAGGAAACCGCTCCAGTGCTGGAACCGCTAGGTTCAAAGAGAGTAAAGGTCTCTGGGTATGCAGCCGTATAAATTACACCTTGCTGGTTGTTTTGAGATATCCGGTTAATAGTAAGTGTAGTTGTTTCAAAGACGATGGCGACGTAGTTATTGGCGCTACCAGAAGAAAAAGTAACTGTTTCAAGATTGATTGCGTAAACGCCTGCGTTAATTGGTTTTGAGCTTGATGCAAGTGCGGCGCAACGATTGAGCGCCCAACAAGGAGTAAACATGCGCACCGGTCGAACCAAGTTGTTCAGTGCATCCGATTTGCTCGTGCCTCCCATGTTCCAGGACGAAGTCACCAAACTTGCCTGTGCATTCGCTGATGTCTCTGTTGATGACCAATATCCAAAACGACCAACGTTCCAGTTTGCTCTTAATGCCAGAAGGCCAGCAGCTGTACGTACCTTTGCAAGTTCTGCTAATTCATTGCTGCTAGGAATAAACCAATCAGAGTATCCAGTGTTGTTGGAAGAATTAAAGGAATCAACTCTTGCAACTGCTCCCCCAAGGCATGCAGCTTTCGCTAAGTTGGTATTGGTCTCGCCCCAACCAATGCCGAAATTTGTAGCCCCGATGTTGAGGTTGTGGTTGGAACAATATGTTGAGGCAGTTCCTAGCTCATCTGTTCCCGCCCACGTGAATGGAGCAGCTTCAAAGAATCTTCCATTTCCACCAGTGGTAGATGGGGTAATAAAGACAATGCCTCCTCCCGGTCCGATATCTCCAATTGCGCAGGTGCCGCCAGTTGCGCAAGTTGTTCCACCAGGTCGGTATCGAACAGACGCTTTAGTTGATGCAACCAAAATTCCGTCGGAACCTCCGAGCGGAGCAGCGTAAAGACTCTCTCCAAAGATTGCAGGGCTGCCTGTGTAAAACAGGGCGGTAGGGGTTTCGATTCTAATTGTTAACGTATCGGCCTTGGCAATGGTGTAGGTCAGCGGCAAACGGGTTGAAGATCCGTAGATATCTGTGACTGTGATGGTGTCGTAATAAACTCCGGGAGTTTGCCTACTTGTAATTGATACAACTAGGGAGCGAGCGGTAGAGGTATCCCACGTGATTCTTGTGAGAGACGTGTTGGACCAAGCAGAAGTAATGGTTTCCGACCCTGATGTAATTGTGAATGTATCTACGTAGGGAGGCTGGGAGCTGTGTCCATATTTACCACTTTGATTTTGCTTGTTCTGGGTATTATCAAATCGACCCTTGGTAGCGTTGTAGTTTTGAAGAATTTCCGCATCACTAAGTACTCGGTTATAAATACGGATAGATGCAACCGAGCCGTTGATATAGTCAGTATCGCCATCAAAACGTTTGCCAATAAAAAGCCCTGAGTTATTTAAGCTCGAAGTCAAAGCAACTGCCGCATCTGGAGTGCCAGCATTCTTGGTGGCAACTGAACCATTAACCATTAATGAAATAGTGGTGCCATCAAAGGTAATGGTGACAAATGTCCAGGTTAGATTAGGTACTTCGACTTCGCTGGTAAAGGTTCCCCATCCACCATTTTTGTAGACCCCGGCCTGAATTTTGGTGCTGTTAATCCAATGTAGAGATATAGCAATTTGATTTCCCCAACCAGGCCATGGGGTTGAAATGATCGTCGCATAATCATTTTGTGTTCCATCCCGTTTCACCCAGACTTGGGCGGTATAGATCGGATGAAAACCGAAATTAGTGACGAAGGCACATGTTTTATTAGATCGACTGAAATTAAATGATCCCAAAACGTCGCCAGAATAAGTTGGAGAAGCACAAGAGCTAGGGCCATTATTGAACTGCGCTGGCAATCCCGTCGGCGCTAGTGAAGTCGGGAGATTTCGTCCAGAAATATCAGTCCACGAAGATCCACTTCCGGAATAACTTGTTGTGTTTCCAGCATCGAGGTAGAGAACTGTCCCCGAATCCACCTGCTCGGCATTGGCGGAGAATGAAGGTGGTGGACTGACTTTAATGGTTAATGGGATGAACGATGTTGCGGAAACAGAATCAATGACCGTGATGGTTTCATAGTAAGTTCCCACCGTTACCGTATCTAAAATGCGCAACCTCGGCGATTGCGCTGTCGTTGTATCAAGCCAGAAGTTAGGTCCGTCAGGCGTTAAGGTGTATCTGTATGTAGATGTACCGCCCGTAACGGTAAACGTCTCGGTTTTATTGATGTTTACAGTTTTAGAAACTGCACTCTTACCTGACAGGACTAATCTGCTATTGATAGTTGCAAATACGGGCGTGCTTGTGTCGGTGTAGAAAAGCCCAGCTGTATCTGAATCAGTAACAATCACGCGATAAACAAACTGGTTTCCGGTGGTAGATGTATCTGGAGGCGTCCATGAGAAGAATGCATTTTCAGCACCCGTACCTTGCTTAACAAGTGAGAAGGTTCCGTTGGCACCGGTGGTAGAGGATTCCCACCTAAATGTTCTGGTTAACATCGATGTTGCACTATCGGCGGCAATATTTACTGAGAATGATTCAACCATGCCGACATTGATTGTGGTGTTTCTTGGATAAGTAAATGTTGGTTTCTGTGCAGTCAAGAATCTAAAGATCACAGTTCCTGATCCGCCATCGCCACCGAAGCCAGTTAAGCCATCAGTAGATAACCCGGCTCCACCACCACCGCCAGTTCCAGGTAAGCCAGATTCCGCGCCATCGGTGGCGCCAGGCATTGCACCACTAACGTAAGCTGAAGATCCACCACCGCCAGATGTACTAAGTCCTCGTCCAGACAAAGTGGTGGAACCACGAAGTGAACCTCCACCTCCGCCGCCATAAACTGTGGAATTAAGCTGAGAGGTGCTTCCGTTTCCACCATTACCTCCCTTGGTACACGAAGGAGCACTTCCACCAGTGCCTGCGCCACCACCACCTGCGCCTGCGTAAGCATTTGGCGAACACGTTGGGCTTTCTAGGCTTGTGGAGGATCCACCGTTAGAGCCTTGTCCAGCGATGCCAGAGGCCCCTGACATAAAACTTCCCCACACACCGCCGCCACCAGAACCACCAGAGGTAGCCGCGAATTGCACGTTGGAGCCACTTGTATTCATTTCGGATGCGCCGGATCCGCCACCTGCGGCACTTATTCCAAATGCAGTTGTCGTTTCTCCATTCAGCGCACGTGCTGGGTTGTAAGCACCACGTCCACCTACGCCAACTTTAATTGGGTAGGTGCTTCTGGGAGTGATGCTTACTCTTTGGTGCAGAACTCCGCCACCACCGCCACCACCGCCTTGATAGCCACCGCCACCACCGCCACCACCGCCGACAACCATGGCGAAGAGTGCGGTGACAGAATCAGGTGCGCGCCATCCACCGGATGTTGAGATCAGCGTTCTGGGGATTGTGACAACCGTGTAAGGACCTGATGTTGTAGTTGAAGCTACAGAAACATACTGCCCACTTGTTGGAGAGATATTGTAATTTGAATCAGATCGCTGCGCTCGAGAGATTGCTGGATTACCAGCGCCATCATTAAAGTCCCAATAGGCAAGCAAACTTGAACTTGTTAAGTTCGGTGGGGCATGCATATCAGTAACGATTTGAGTCAGTGTTCTAGCTTCATCCCAAATCTTTACCTCATCGATTTCACCGCTGTAGTACTGACTTGCACCATATCCACCAAAATAGAAGGAGGATGGTGTTGCATACACTGTCGATACCGTCCAGGCATCGCTCCACACAGACGAGACCAACATGGCGACTCGTGAATTATTGACGAACATGGAGGCGGATGTTCCGGAACGGACTACAGCAATGTGCGTCCATGCGTCATAGACAATTCTCTGCGAACTTTGAACCCCACCCCAAGAGCCGCCTGAGTTTCTAAAACTTGCCTGCCAGTATCCGCTCGCACATAGCAAGACGAAACTTTCGCTACCAATGATGGTTTTCTGAGTAGAACTACACGCGTTTGTAGGTTTGACCCATGCCTCCCATGTCTGATCGCCGGTAAGGGCAAATGTTCCTGAGGTGCTCAATGATGATGAGCCGCTAAATGAAAGTGCTGTATCGGTCTCAAAAGAATCGGCGACCACTTGAACTGATATTGGGCGAACTCCAGTTACGCCATCAGTGTCGGTTGAGGTAACGCTCATGGAGTAGGTCCCGATAGCAATTTGCTCAGAGACAGTGATTCTTCCCGTGCTTGGGTCGATGTAGAAACCTTCACGAGCCGGGCTTAAGCGGAATGTATTCGACCCATTTGAACCTGTGACGGTGTAGCCGTTGCCAGCAGTGAGACTGTTAATTCGAGATTTGATGACTCGTAAATTGTTTCCGTTAATAGTTCCTGTAATTGAGTTACGGATGTACATCTCGAATGGAATATTGACTGCTGTGCCTAAACCCGCTTGTTGTGCGCAACAACCATACAGTGTTCCGGCTGTAATCGAGGTGTTAGAACCATAGGTAATACCGATACCTCCTCCACCATCGTTGCTATTTTCATTGGTTGCATCATTTTCATTCCAACCAAAACCCCAGCGAGCAAGTGAGTATCCATTTTGGTTACCATAGTTGATTCCAAAAAAGCGAATATGTGTTTGAGAGTAGAAGAGGCCATTACCGATTGCTGAGTACGGAACTTCGTTTGCGTTATAAGTTGCTTCTACTTTTCTGAATACGCAACGGTTTGAGTTTGTAAAGAGATTTGTGAGAGTTGTTGCTGTTGTCACGCATGAGGAATTCTGAGGTTCTCCCGCTCGTGCGACGTTATATGACAAACCATCAGATGCCGTCCAGACTCGACCTGCGGTCGTGGTTTCGATCCAGGAAAAGCCATAAGCTGTTGATGTATTACCTGTTGTGCTCGCTGCGATTGCACCGCCCGCGTAGCTTGTCTGCTCTGGAAATAGCGCCATGATTTGGTTTGTCCTATTGAAGGCGAAAACTCCATATTTGGCATCAACATCTCGAGCGGAAATAGTGCTCGACCAGCGTTCGGGGTAAGACTCATTGAGTAAAGTGTTATTTGTCCAATATGTAGAGGCGTAAGAGAAGGTAGAGTTGCTCTTCTTACCCTTCATCGCAAGCATCCACCCGCCACCACTCATGGCAGAATTCATTATGCAATATGTCAAAGTCGGAGTGCCATTGACGTTAATCCAGTACATGCCATCCATATTTGTTCCAGTGGCACGCTTAATCTCCAAAGCAGAACCCGCTGCACATTGAGCAGTTAAGCCGAGCGGGCAGGCCCCAAAGAAAACAGATGGATCCGTAGCAAGACTTGCTTGAGGAACAGCAACCGTAGATCCCGAGCCAGACCAATCCCAGAACAACGTTACTGCTGAGCCAGCTCCATTTTCATGATGCCATGCTTCGATTCGATAAATCTCATCGGCAACCATATTTATGGTGCCACTTGCGTTGTAAGTGAGCACGCCTGAATCCACCGTGTAATTAATTACATTTTGGCCTTGAATATTAAGAATGAAACCATCATCCGATGAGTTTCTAAAGTTTACAGCTCCTGTATATGGAGCCCTTATATATCCGACATAGTAGGAAGTAAATCCATCTACAGGACAGTTCGTCGGTCCGCCAGAACCGTAGTTGACATCTATATTGTTGACCCGACTATTTGCTGGATTGCATATTCCTGCTGAATTCTTATTCAGTGGTGTACGAGTCATTCCAGAAGATGCGCCTGCCTCAGTTTTAACAAAAATATTGAGACCGTTTGTGGCGCCACCTGCGAGTTCATCAAATTCTGCGTACTCGCCGATGACTCCATTAAAGCCAGCGACTTTAATCAGGTAGCGACAACCCTCTGTAGTGCCACTAATAACTATCGAGCTCGTGAGTGAGCCAGTAGATTGCACTGATCCATCTGTATATTGATTATCACAGCCAAAAGTTTGTCTGCGAGTAAGACTCCAACGCCATTGAGTTGCATTGATTCCGGTCGTTGTCATATTGACGGTTATCGAGCTTGCATCCGAAGTCACACATGAGATGTTCGGTTTTTCCGGTGCTGAAGCGACGGCAGCAGGCGCTGAAATTCCCGTTTGAATAAATCCCAAGGCGAGGATCAGCACGATGGTTCGGCTAATCCGGGGTTGGAACTTCTTGAGATTCATTAGACGCTAATTCTAAGAGGTGGGGCTCACCCCTTCAAACAAGAGGCTAAGGCGTAATTGTGAGCGCGAACTCAGAGACAGCCTGGCCATTTGGCGTCGTCACTACGACCTTTCCAGTGGTTGCTCCGGCCGGAACCGTAACGGTGATCTGAGTATTTTGGGCATTGACGGTAAATCCAGAGGCAAAGACATTTCGCCAAAACTTCACTGTTATTCCTGCCAGATTAGAGCTATCAAAGCCTGCCCCCGTGATGACCAAACTAGTCACACCTGCTTGAGCGGTATAGGTAGATAGGGATGAGATGGTGGGAGCTACGTTTGGATCGAGAGTTACGGAAGTTGCGCCGCTGAGCGCAATATTTGGCCCACTACCTACTCCGGCCGATGGCTGATTAAGAGCGAATGAAAGTAAGAGCATTCCCACAGTAGTTGTATCCGGCAGATAGTTTCTATCCCCCGCTTTTACAACGGTGACTGTGCATGTGCCTTGCGTTGTTGAATACAGTTTCTTGTAATCAAAGGCGCAACCGGTAGCCGTGCCATTTGTCGCCGTGTAGGTCACTGCTCCATTTCCACTGCCTTCAATCACATTTACAGTAAAGGTATCTGGGAAGTTAACGTTTACGAATGGTATTACCTGCGGCCGCTGAGCGATTCGGTTGATCGTCATTCGCGATTCAAGATAGCGAACTGATGAATAACGTTCAGCCAACGTTGCCGCACTGGCTCCGCTGGTTGGTGAAATTACGTATATTCCAGCAGCTGTTGGAGTCTCTGTCGTCAAAAGTGCAGTGCAAGTATCAATCGCCCAACATGCTCTAAAAGCTCGCACCGGGCGAACCATGTTTTTGGTCGCTTCGGACTTCGCGACATTCCCATTTCCGTTAAAACTTGGTCCGGTGTGACCGATTGCCCACATAACCGAAGAACTCACTTCAGTGGATGCCCAATATCCCCAGTTGCCCACGTTCCAGTTATTGCCAATATCGAGCAAACCGGCAGCAACTGGAATCTTTGCCAATTCAATCGCTTCATTCTTTGAAGGGATAAACCAATCTGAGTACCCGGTGTTGTTGGATAAATTGAAGTTATTTACTCTGGCGACTGCTCCACCGAGGCAGGAAGATTTTGCGAGGTTGGTATTTGTCTCACCCCAGCCAATTCCTACTTGAGTCGCACCGATATTTGAGTTGTTATTGGAACAGTAAGTAGCAACGGTGGTGAGGTCATCTGATCCGGACCAGTTCTGTGGTGCGACTTCATAGATGCGACCATCGCTGCTGGCGGTCGACGTATCAATAAAGACGATTCCGCCGCCCGGACCGATATCTCCAACGCGGCAATATCCCCCTGTCGCACATGTTGTGCCGGCCGGTTTGAAGCGAAGATTTGGAGTCATAGCTGTTCCGGACTCAAAACCAACCGCTCCGATAGCCCGAACCAAAGGCGTCAAAAGCGCGCGATTGCCCGTGTAATTTAAAGCAGTTGGGGTGTCAACAAATATCGTCAAAGTATCTGCTTTTGAAATAGTAAATCTAATCGGCAGATTAGTGGATTGACCGAAATTATCGGTGACCGTGATGGTGTCGAAATAAGTGCCCGGAGTAAGAGTTTCTTGGACGGTCAAATTGATTCGCCCTGGAGTAGAAGTTGTGTCCCATGCAATTCCTGAGCGATTTCCGACTGCAAAGGTGACAGTCTTTGTATCCCCGCCTGATGTAACAGTAAATGATTCAAGCGTTATCTGACCGTACTTTTGAGCAGGCTTGACCTGATTGATATTTGCGAATGCAAAACGATCTTTCGTCGCATTGTAATTCTGCGCGATTTCACCAGCGGTCAAGCTGCGATTAAAAATTCGAACTACACCCATAGACATTGGAGTGGTAGATGTAGTATTCCAATGCTTACCTATATAAACCTGATTAGTGTCACCCTTTGGGGCATCTCCACCAGAAACTGAGTTGTCATAACTACCAGCTGTTACCTCGACACCATTGAAGTAGAGTCTCATAGTCGACCCATCCCAAGTACCTACAATATGTGTCCATACCCCGACATCTATTGTGGCTGTTGATCGGTAGACCTTCCAGCCACTGCGGTGATAGCCAATAAATACTGTACGCCCCACGTCGAACCCCAAGGCAAAGTTGATATTTGCACTTACATACTGGGATGTGACAATTAATTCTTGGCCGTCGAGAGCAGTATCAATCCGGACATATGCTTCAATCGAAAAATTCTTCAACTGATCAGGATTTGAGAATTCAAGATATTGACTTGAAGCAGAATTGAGTGTGAGTATGCCGGAGTAATCATCCGAAAAAGTTGGGTTGCCATAAGCAGTGATGGTCTTCTTGCTTCCACTTATGTCAGAGATAACCCTAGAAGCCTGAGAATAAGAGGCTGAATTAGCAAAATCTAAGTTTAAAACTTGTCCATTAGTTACTACTTCATTCGAATTAACTAAGGTTGGCGGAGCAGATATCACTAATGTAATTGGAATACTTACGGACGCGGATACCGAGTCGGTAACTGTGAGAGTTTCAATAAATGTTCCAACTGTTGCGGTGTCACTTATACGCAAAATGGTGGTTCCAACAGTTGCAGTGTCGAGCGAAACGCCAGGAATGTCTGGTGATAATGAATATCGATACCCTGGCGTACCTTGTGAAATTGTGAAAGTTTCATTCCGTGCGATATTAATTTGTTTCTTAATTACTGACGGTCCCGACATCAATAAAGTTCGGTTGATCACAGCAAAGACTGGTGTGCTGGTATCTACAATCGACAAACCAAAACTATCCGAATCTGTGACTACAACTCGGTATAGGTATTGACTACCAGAAGTTGAAGTGTCCGTCGGAACCCAGCTGAAGGCCGCATTTGCGGCGCCGGTTCCAGCTTTAATCGTCGTGAAGGTGCCGTTAGATCCCCCAGTGGTTGATTCCCACCTGAATGTTCGAGTGAGCATCGCGGTAGCGCTGTCTTGTGCAACATTTGTGGTAAAAGTTTCCGTCATACCAACATTGAGATAGGCATTCGTTGGATAGGTGAATGATGGTTTTTGTGCAGTAATCCATCGGACAATCGCCACACCTGCAGATCCATTACCTCCGGGCGCTGATGAACCGTATTGACCACTACCTCCAGTACCTAAGTTGGGAGCTACACTGGCAAAGCTATATCCGGTAACGCCTCTAGCTGATCCGCCTCGACCATATGCAGTGGGGGTACCAGAGAGTGACGATTGAATTCCGCCGCCAATTGATGTCCGAGTAGCAGATGTGGATGCTCCACCACCAGCTCCTGCATCACCGGTACTTGAAGTTCCGCTGACAAAGACCGCGCCATTACCGCCATCGAATCCTTGCCAAGTTTGTCCAGCAAAAGTTGTTGGTTGTGAAAGACCGCCGAAACCAGAGTTATATGCATTCAGATAATTGGATGCACCACCACCACCACCGGCAGAGGTTCCATTCAAACCATTTGCATTTGTGGATGTGACATATCCACCGCCACCGCCACCGCCAGCCGATAAAGTGGCGAAGAAAGAGGTCTGCCCGGTTGAACCTGCTGCTGCAGATTGCGTTGCACTCGCAGGACCGCCTACACCGCCAGCGCCGATTACGACCGGAATTATTCGGTTATTGGTCAGATTGATTGCCGAAGCTGGCGCAAAGACACCGCCACCGCCACCGCCACCGCCACCGCTATCGAGCTGGGCTGTATACGCACCAGCACCGCCACCACCGCCACCAACAAGTAAAAGTGCTACCGCAGTAACACTATCTGGAACTTTCCAACCTCCATTTTCATTGAGATAAGTTCGAGGAAATACAACTCTTGTGTAAACAGGATCGACTACAACAGTTTTTACATCGGTATATGCAACGGTTCCAAACGGCATCATTGCAAATGCAGCCTCTCCTCTAGGCGCTTTATTCACAACTTCGAGCGTTGATGTAGAACTAGACTTGTTGAAATCCATGTAGAGTCTCAAATTTGGGTTGTCAATCGCGCCATATGTTTTCATGTCATTTTGAATCTCCGACTCAGTTCGGTACCCACGCCAAACACGCACTTCATCAATGTTTCCGTAAAAATATAGGCCATCGGCGGATCGATAACCAATATGAACGCGTGTATTAGCTGGATAAACGGTGTTTGCATCACTCACCGTAGGCGCGGCAGTCGAAGAAACGTAAGGACTTCCAATTTTAGTGAACCTCAAGGTTCCATCCAGGTAAGCTTTTATTGAATTGCTTCGATTCCCGACCAATTCTTTTGAAAGCGCAATATGATGCCATTCGCCACTGGCAACTTTAATTTCTGTAGAGGTCCACTCCCACGCAGTATTCGCACCATAAAGGGCATAATAAAGAATGCCTCCAGTGACTGCCCAAACTAATCCGTTTTCTTGAGCATATACATAGCACCAATGTGCGCCATCACAAGTGCTTGTCGTCTTTACCCAAGCTTCCACAGTAAATGTATCTGAAAGATTTACGCGAGGAGAGCCTTTTGCCCACAAGAATGTTGAGCCAGTAAATGAAGCGGCGGTATCAGTCTCTACTGTGTAGTCATTCGGAGTTAATGAAATTCCATAAACTCTAGATAGATAATTCTCAACAAGGATGATCTCGGAGGGAGTTAGCTCTCGGTTGAAAACTAATACTTCTCCGAGCTGCCAATTTGAAACTTCTGAGCGACTGTTATTTATTCCTAAGGTATTTCCGATTGACATAGCGTTGTCATTTCGGTTAATCCTTGTAGCTCCATTAAACCTATAAGTATTGAGTTGGTCGGCTGAAAGCGCCCACACATCGTTTCGTCCATAGCCTGCATCGGAAAGCCAACCGTTGTGATAGGCAACGCCAGTATTTCCAGCCCAAAACCCAGAAATCCAAGTCTGATCTGAAGAAGTCACAATTCTTCCGCCTGAATTTGCCTGATACTTAGCGATCGAGAAAAGCGTGTAGTTATTTGCCGTGGGCAGGTTTTCTAAATTGAAGTAGGCATTTGTATCGCCCTTTAGCTGTACAAACGACTTAGAGGAACCGTTACCAATAGTTGCAGTATCAATGGTCACGGTTCCGTTTATTGTGCGCGATGAGGTGAAATTTCCAGAGGAATCAATGAATCCCTGTCGGGCTGAATCAAGATTTTGAAAATCGCTCGCAATCCAGCGTTGTTGTACTGCACTTGTCAGAGATGCAGGAAATGCATTCGCAACATTTGTTGCGTAGCGAATTAAGATAACTCCCGAACCACCCTTGCCACCAGGAAGCTTCAAACCTGTTCCTGATGCAGTGCCACCACCACCGCCACCACCAGTACCGTCGGTGCCATTGGACCCAGGTTGATTAACAGATGAGGAGGAAGCAAAGCCTCCGGCGCCGCCACCATCGAAAGCTGCAGCAGCAGTTGTTGCAGCGCCGTTAGGACATGCACCGGCTCCGCCGCCGCCACTATAAGTATTTAGGGTGCCGTAAAAATAATTTGATATTCCACGTTTACCAGCGGTGCCCACATTGAAACAACCTGCACCATCACCACCTTTGCCTCCTGCGAATGAGCCGTTAGGGGCAGAGACTGGATTCGAAGCTGCCTGACTTGGGCTATTTCCCGCTGTGCCACCGCCTAGCGCTGAATAAACTGCCCCCGTTGAAGTAACAACGGTAGACGAATCTCCAAAATAGGCACTTGAGGTAATTGCCCAGTTGCTTTCTGCGCCTCCATAGCCCACCTTGACGCGCATCGTTGAATTTTCAACAACTGGCACTGCCGTTCGCGATAACGCGAAGCCTCCGTTACCACCAGGTCCACCATCACCTGCTCCACCACCGCCGCCGCCAACCATGAAGAGATCGACAGTTGTTACGCCTGCGGGAACTTGCCAACGACAGGTTTCAGTTGCGGTGAATCGCACAACTGTATAAATATCTACCGTTTGAGAAGTGGGTGAACAAGTGGTTTCACTCTTATAAATGAAATCGTATGTAATAAATCCCGCACCGTTAGGCGATATGTAACTATTTGTCGGAGTGTTGGTTGCGCTGTTGGAGACGAAATTTTGTCCACGAGATCCACCGACTCCTTGACACTCACCACCAGTTGGGCGAGTCACTGCACCTGCCGCGCCACCTTGCCAGCCTCCACCACCGCCGCCGGATCCGCCACCGTCGGAGCTTCCACAAGTGCCACCATTTACTCCATCCGCACCTTTTGCAGATCCGCTAGAGACATAAGTACCGTTCCATGATTGAGCAACTGCGCCCGAGCCTCCGGCGCCACCTCCACCACCGGCTGCAACCATTGCTACGTCTTCATTAATGAGAATAATTGATCCCGCGCCACCACCCGCGCCACCACCAGATGAGCCACCGCTTCCGGCTGGACCACCAGCGCCGCCGTTGACGAATGCAACGTCGCTCCACGTTCCATTGAACTTCATGGAAGGAGTTTTTGTGTTTGATTGAGTGACTATCGATGCCGCACCACCCGCGCCACCACCAGTTCCAGATGCTTGAGTTGAACCGTTGCCGCCCGCACCGCCGGGATACATCGTGATGCGATCGCCTGGATTAACGGCAAAAGTAGCGGAGGTATACCCGACCACTGAACTGCTTGTACCTGCTTGGACGGAATCGGCACCACCGGTGCCACCAGCGCCTCCGCGAGCGGTGAGAGTTATCGAATAAACACCTGCCGGAACAACAACATCCGTTCCACTCGTCGCGCTTGCGTACGAGACATCAACTGCCTCTGCCCTTGGGGTCTTGACTTCAGGCAGAACGACTGGCGCAACGACAGTCTCTACCAGGGTGAGAACGAGAACAGTCACGAGCGACCGGGCAATCCGGCGGGGATTGAGAGCGTCAGACAACTGCACTGCAATCCCCTTTCGTTACTCGCACGTAGACCCCGATTCTAAGCCAGTACATGCAGGTTGGCCAATAAAGGCGATCAAGTGATGCCTTAGGCAATAGTGAGAATGTATTCCGAGACAGCCTGGCCGTTTGGAGTCGTCACGATGACCTTGCCGGTAGTCGCTCCGGCCGGAACCGTGACGGTGATCTGAGTATTTTGGGCATTGACGGAAAATCCAGAGGCAAAGACATTGCGCCAAAATTTCACCGTTATTCCCGCCAGGTTAGAGCTATCGAATCCTGCGCCTGTGATGACCAAACTGGTCACGCCCGCTTGAGCGGTATAGGTCGAAAGAGATGAGATGGTGGGAGCTACGTTGGGATCGAGGGTAACGGAAGTTGCGCCGCTGATAGCAATAGTTGAACCGGTGCCTGGCGCAGGAGCAGGTGAATTTAAAAGCTGCCAATTCAAGAAATAAATAAAAGCGGTAGCTGTCTTCGTCTCATAATTTTGATCTTGTGCTCGAGTTGCAGTCAAGAGACAACTTCCTTCAGAGGTCGTGGTGACGGTATCACCATTGATAGAACACCCTGATGCCGTGCCAGGCGCAACCGAATAACTCATGGCACCAGTACCCGAGCCGCCGTAAGCAATCGCTTTATATGGCTGACCAAATGTAGATTGAAATTGAATAAAGACTAAATCAAATTGTTGCGCTCGATTGATGCGAAGCGAACCATCAACATAAATAACGCCCCGGTACCGTGAGAGCAATCCCGATGTGACCGTCAATGTATCCGCGCGCACGGTATAGGTATCGCTATTGATTGGTTTTGTAGAGGTAAATGATCCTCCGCTGGTCGCCGAGCGATATGTGAAGGTAGCGCCATTGTTGTTTGCAGTATCTGTATGAACCAACCCGTTAACGCGAATGGTCGGGAAAACTGTCGCTGTGTTTCCGGTATAGGTCAGCGCAGTTATTGATTCAACAATCACCGTCAATGTATCTGCCAGAGTCAAGGTCGCAGAATAGGTGGGAGAAGTGGCAGTTTCGAAGTTTGCGCCGCGACCAATTGTGGCTGAAAACTGACAATTACTTGAGGCTTCAATTGCTATCAATACGGCGCCGGTAAATGTACATCGAGCAGCGGTATCGGAGGTATAGGAAATCGTTCCATCCGCACTTCCCTCACTGACAGACGAGACCAAGGTGGATGTTTCGCCGTACTTTAGGGTGGTTGGCTTTGAAGATACGCTGATGGTGCGCAGCTTTCGATTAATCGCCAGTGTTCCGTTGGTAACTGTGACGCTCTCGTAATTCGAGGCACGCGCGATTGAGAAGTTCGGCCTGATGGAATAACTGCCAGCAATTGACGGTCGGGCGCTGTTATTAAAGACGGTTCCATCATTAGCGGTACCCGTGTAACTATATGTAACCGCCGAAATCGTATCCCCTGCTACTAATCCAGAGACCGTAAATGTATCTGTATACGTTAGCGCCGACGCCGTGTAAGTATCGTTGCGATCTGCAACCGTTACTGTGATGGTGTCTGCCTTTAGAACAGTAATTACTATCGGAAAATTTGTAGTAGCTGACTTTTGATCTGTGACAGTAATCGTGTCGTAATAAATTCCTGCCGGAAGTAATATCGCCACGGTGACGGCGGCAGTATTAGCAGTGGAAGTATCCCAAGAAATAAAAGGTTTTGCAGAACTGGTACGTCGAACCGTTTTTAATCCAGTTCCCGAATCGGCTGGAACTGTAAAAGTATCCGTATGAGTAGTACCGTACTTCATAATTGTGTAGGAACCGTTGAGGGCGAGCTTTGGATTAATAATCAAGAATGCAGCAGTACTAACATCTTGCACGGAAGTGCCACCTGTTGTATCAATAACTATCACTCGATACTGATATCGCGAACCACTTGTCGTGGTCTCAAGGATTGGCGTTGTGTAACTTGCTGTGGTGAACCCCGAACCAGTAGATACATCGCTCCATGAAGTTCCAGAATCACTCGATGATTGCCACTTGTACGTTCGCACCCATGGCGATGGCGCGCTTCCCGTGACGGTAAAGGTGTGAGTAAGTCCAGCCGTTGTTGTGTCATTCTCTGGATCCGTATAAGTCGGCAGAGCAACTGCTAAATACTTAATAACAATAACCCCTGCAGCACCGGCACCACCTTGAGTCACACCGGTCGCTGCACCAATTCCACCGCCACCGCTTCCTGTATTCGGGGTAGCCGAATAACCCAACGTGATGGCACCGACAGCTCCAGTAATCGTCTTCCAAGTTCCACCATTAGCTCCGCCGCCACTGCCGCCATTACCTGCAGTTACTCCGCCATCTCCAGAAGTTCCACCGCCGCCTCCGCCTGCATATGTGAGACCAGTAATCGAAGAAGTTCTTCCTGCACCACCGTTACCTGATGCAGCAGGTGAACAAGTCGATGGCGTCTGACCAACCCCACCTGCGCCGCCGCCTCCACCAGCTGGTCGAAGGCCAGCACAACCAGGGTTTGCGCCACCGGCATTTCCATATCCGGAGAATCCAGAACCAGATGTTTGTAATGCGGCGCCGCCGGCATAACCAGAGTTATTCGAGCCACTTGCACCGCCACCAGATCCTCCCGCTCGGCCACGATAAGACGTTAAATCGGAATCTGTTCCACCAGCACCGGCTCCGCCACCGATTGCAGTAAAGGTTGTGGATCCAGCAGTCAGAACTGAGTTGGCTCCGTTATCTCCAGGAATAGTGTCATTCATATCGCCGGTAAGTTCGCCTAAACCACCTTGTCCAACGCGCACTGTGACTATTGTTGAAGTATCAAGAGTCTTATAGCTGGTATCAATCATTCCGCCAGCACCACCGCCACCACCAGCTCCTGAGGATTTACGTGAACCTCCCGCGCCACCGCCAGCAACTACCAATGCATTGTAAGTAATTCTATTTGCTGGAGATTTCCAGCCACCTAGAGGGGTGATGTATGTACGTGGAAATTCAATTTGAGTATAAGCAGTCGAGTTATCTACAGTCTTTACATCTGAATATGTTGCCCCGCCGTAGATAGTTAAGTCGGTTGCAGAACTTCCGGTCACATCGTGATTAAAAACGGTAGAGCCCGAACCCTCATTAAAATCATAGTAGTACTGCAAATTGGCTGTATTTGGATCGATATATCCATTCATATCAGCAAGTATGTTTGCCGCCGAACGTGCGCTGCTAAATCCTGCAACGTTATCAATAGCGCCAACGAATCGCTGATCGCTGAGTCCTGAGCGACCCCCGATAGTGAATGCGTCACTCGAATTCGTCAGTGATACCGTGCCAACAGCATCGAGGGCGCCGGCATAAACAGATACTCCATCTAAATAAAAGGTGTAGTTGGCAGCCGATGCTGCGCGTACGACAGCTATGTGATGCCACTCGTTAGCAACCGCCGGAACATTATTTAAAGTAACAGCCCAAGTATTATTCGGCCCGTCCGCCGATATCGTGAAAACTCCATTTGTTATATAGAGTAGAAATGAATTTTCTTTAGCCACAATCATTCGATAGCCAGTAATATCAGTAGGTTTAATCCATGCCTGAATGGTGAAGGCGCCAGTTAAATCAAAGGCTGCATTGTCTGGGGCCTGAACATACTGAGTTGTTCCGTTCAAATTGAGCGCGTAGTCAACTTCCAAATAAGGAATAGTTGATCCAGCAACTTCGGTATTGGTTGAGGTACTTATTCCAAGCGAGCTATTTGTATCGGTTGCGACGATTCGATAACTATTTCCACTATCTGCAACTGTGAGCCCGGCAGTTGTGTAGGACGTTGTCGTACCGCCGGTGCCTGTTGAGACATTGCTCCACGTGGATGAACCTGCAGGCCTTACCTGCCATTGATAGGTCGCCGTGACTCCTGTTGCGACAGCGTTAGTGCGGGTAAAGGTAAATGTCCGTGTGCGACCGAATAAGTTATCTCCTGTTTGAGCGATAGTTCCTTGGCCGCGCTCTGGAATGAACTTAATTACAGCAACGCCACTTCCACCATTTCCGCCGCCGCCACCGCCACCGCCGGTGTTGGCAGTGCCATCGCAAGTTCTAGATGTGCATGTATATCCTGAACTGCTTCTGCGCGCGCCACCACCAAACGGCAAGGAATCAGCATTTGACCCAGTAGACCATCCAGCTCCACCGCCTCCAACGCTGTATCCGAGAATGGTCAGTCCAATAGCACCATTGGCGCTTGTTGCTGCAGCACCTGCACCTCCACCGCCACCACCTCCACCACTTGTTGAACGAAAACCGGCATTAGCTGCCTCACTCCAGTTGGCATAATCAATGTTGTAAGCGGCACCTGCAGATGCGCCATTAAGAGCCGTTCCTCCACCTGAACCACCATTTGCACCGGTGTAGCGAGCATTTACTGAACCTTGACCGCCGCCACCTCCGCCACCTGTAGCGACATAAGTGGTCCCAGAAATTGTCATACTTGAATCATTTCCATTCGAACCTGGACCCCAATATGTTTGATTGGTCGGATCGGAATCAAGAATTGGTGAAGTTCCTCCGCTGCCTATTGTTGTCGAAATGGATGCACCACTTTGAACCGGAAGGCCAGAGGTTGAGTAGATAACAGAGCCCGCACCACCAGCTCCACCATTGCCTCCGAATCCGCCACCTCCTCCACCGGCTACAAGCAAAGTTCGAATTGAATTGACACCAGCTGGAAGAGTAAAGGCAGCTGTTCCGGAAGTAATTCGGACCATGCACGTTCCATCTACGGTCGTTGAATCAATAACTGAAACAGTTCCAGTTGCATCTATCGAACAATTTCCGGAGGTAATAATTGCTGAATTTGCCAAAGATAAGAGCGAAAGGTTGGAACCACCAAAAGTCATCAATGAAAGAGTGAGCGCGAAAACCGTGGCACGGGAGATTCGAGAGCGCTGAAACACTTCTCGCACAATCACGTAACTTCCCCCTACAGAATAGGGTTGAAGTCTATGGGGCTATGGAAGTACCGTGAACGAGCCCTCGGTCATGGCGCTGCCATTGGCTGTAATGACGATGATTTTGCCTGTTGTAGCTCCTGCTGGAACCGTGACAACAACTTGGGTGTTGGTTGGGGTGCCCTGAACGGCCGCAACTATATTTCGCCAGAACTTTACGGATTGCAACGCCGAGGCAGTAAATCCCGCGCCAGTGATTGTCACGGTATCCCCTACGCGACCAGAGGATACGGATATCCCAGAGATGGTTGGCGCTTGAAATGGATCCAAAGTTACGGATGTGACTCCCGAAAGTCCGATACCCGGTCCAGTCGTGGTCACTGGCGATGGTTGTTGAATAACGAATTGCAAGAAGTAAACTCCTATCGTGACCGTCGCGGTCTCAAAATTCTTATCCTGTGCTTTTACTGCCGTCACCAGACAAGTTCCCACAGATGTGCTCGTCAGTGTATCGCCGCTGATAGAACAACCCGTTGCAGTTCCAGAAGTTGTCGATACGGTTGCGGCACCAGTTCCCGATCCACCGAAGACAATTACTCTGTAGGGGGTTCCGAATTCGGCACCGTATTCGGCTAAAAATAGCTGAGATTGCAGCGCTCTGTTAATTCGCAGAGTCCTATCGATGTATTCAACACCTTGATAATCAGTGAGCGAACCACTTGCAAGAGTAAGTCCGGATGCTCTCACCGTGTATGTATCTGCATCAGTCGGTTTAGTTGATGAGAAAGTCAAAGGAGTAGCCACCGATGCATATTGAATGGTGACTGGTGAGGCACCGACCGAGTTGGAGTTTCTTAACCCAGATACAGTCACTGTAGGTGTGAATGCATATTGCGCACCTGTGTAAGTAGTCGCCGTAAGAGTATCGACTGTAACTGTGATCGTATCTGCCTTGGCTAGAGTCGTACTGACTGTATTAGAAGTCGCCGTCTCAAAATTGAAACCTTGTGAAATCACAGCAGTTGCAAAACATGTGCCACTGGACCTAATTGCACGAATACTTGGTGCCGAAATTGTGCAACTTTCTGAGTTAGGAGTTGAGTAGGTAATTGTTCCTTCGCTCGCACCTGCTGAAGGTGTTGCAACAAAAGTGGTGAAGGATCCAAATTTAAGCGGCGAAACTATATTGCTCAGCGTTAGCGTTCGGGTTGCTCTGCGCACTGTAAGCGTCGCTGGCACAATAGTGACAGCGGTGTAAGAATCCCTAAGAGACGAAGGCGCTATTGGCGTGATGTTATAGGTGCCGGCATTGGTAGGTCTGGTCGCCTGAATCGCGTAGAGGGATCCAGAATTCTCAACTCCGTTGTAACTCCAGCTCATTGAAGCCGCCGTAATAGTTTCAGAATTGACTAAACCTGCAACAGTAAAGCTTGGTGAAAAATTGAGAGTAGAACCTGTATAGGTTTCAGTTCTTGAAATGGCAGTCACAGTAATGGTGTCGGCTTTGCTCACGACTATCGAAATCGTCAACGAAGTTTGAGCGCCTCTCGTATCGGTGGCTGTTATTGTTTCGAGATAGGTTCCGACAAAAAGAGTTGGGCCAATAGTTAACACTGCCGTGTTTGCTAGTGGTGAAGACCAAGTGATGCCCGTTCGGTTATTGGGCGAATAGGTAAAGGTCTTATTTCCCGTGCCGTTGAGAACGGTAAAGGTATCTTGATGGGTAGATCCGTATTTGTGAGATGAATAGCTTCCCGTGTAGGTAATTCTTGGGTTTACAACGATATAGACAGCGGTACTTGTATCGATGATGAAAAGGCCGGCTGTATCTGAGTCTGTGACTATCACACGATATTGATAGCGAATTCCGGATGTTGTAGTTTCGAGAATCGGGGTCGTGTAAATGTTAGATGTGAGACCAGAACCGGTAGAAGCATCAACCCAGGTAGTTCCCGTATCAGTGGAAACTTGCCAGCGATAATTTCGGATCAATGGCGTTACTGGGTTTGCAGAGACAGTGATTGTGTCAGTGAGTCCTGCTGTGGTTGTATCAATTGTCGGTTGAGTAAAGATCGGTCTAGCAGCTGTTATGTAGCGGATAATCACGACACCAGAGCCGCCATTTCCAGCGTTTACTCGAGCGGCACTTGCGCCGCCGCCGCCTCCAGTTAAAGCATTCGCTGAATTTCCGGTATTGGCTGTCGTGCTACCTCCACCATTTCCAGGCAATGATGCATTGGCACTTGCTCCGCCATTCGCTCCTGCCGTAGCTCCGCCAGGAGCACCACCTGCTGAATTCCATCCACCCCCTCCTCCGCCCATGGAGTAGTACTGGAGGTTGCCAGTAAGCAAAGTTGATCCAAAACCTGCTCCACCACCTGAGCCAGGACTTCCTGAACTTACAGCACCAGCACCGCCAGCACCTGAGTTTCCGGATGAGGTTGATACAGATGAACCGCCTGAACTTCCTCCAAGTGGTGCATTATTAAAAACTCCGCCTTTGTTTCCACCCTGGACTGTGGTTGCACCAAATTGAGTTGATTGACCGTTGGCAGGAACAATCGTCGGAACAGCGTTGTTATCTGGACCTTGACCACCAACTCCGCCAGCCCCCACCTTTACGACAACAGTCCCAGATATTGCTGTTCGATTGATAGAGACAAACCCACCGCCACCGCCACCGCCGCTCGAGTTCCAACCGCCACCGCCACCGCCACCCACGATGAGCACACTTGCGTTAATGGTTCCGGCAACTTTCCAGCCATCGTTTGAAGTTAGGTAAGTCCGCGGAAACGAAATAGTTGTGTATGCAGCTTGAGTATTGGGGTCCACATCCTTTACATCTGGCCATGTCACAGTTCCGGTGATGGTTAGGTCTGTGGCATTCGTGGTACCCGAAACGCGATTGTAGATAGTTGAAGAACTTCCCTCATTAAAGTCGTAGTAAGCAATTAGATTAGCTGTATTTATCGGGCCATAATTGTGCATGTCATCCGTAATTTGCGCTTGAGTACGTTGCACATTGAAGATTCGAACTTCATCAATCTCACCGGAAAAAGTATTTCCTGAACCGTATCTGCCAATTTGGAGAGAATTATTGTTCGTCCCCAGAGTTGCAATAGTTGAGACAGTTTGAACCAATTGACCATTTAAATAAAAGAGCATCTGACCCGCTGCATCTTTCGCAAAAGCTATATGGTGCCATTCATTTGCTCTCACTGGAACGGTCGTGGAAACTCCAGACCATGTAGATCCAGTCGAACTGTATGCATACTTCCAGAATCCTTGACCGCAATAGAGCATGTATGCAAAATTCTTTGCAATCACTGCTTGATCGGAACTACATGTACTTGTTGGGAAAACCCATGCCTGAAGAGTAAGTGCCCCGGTGATATCAAATTGTGAGCCTGTCGAGTCAGTTGCTTCGGCGTATTGACTCCCATTAAGCATGATTGCGGTATCTGTATCCGAACCTGGCGGAGTGATGACTGAAAGTGTTGCCGCAGAGGTAATCGTGTAGAGGTCATTGGCCGTAGTTGAACCAGTGCCCGGGTCCCAAGCGTAAAGTCTGTACCTGTATCCGTTATACGAGGAATTTAACAATGGTGTCGTGTATGTCCAGTTTGTTGCACCAGAGATGAAGTTCCACGTAGTGCCACCATCTGTTGATAGCTGCCAACCATAATTACAGGTGGCGCTCCCACTGGTGGTATTCGTGCATGCTGAAGAAGTGAACGTAGCAGTTCTATTGACAAGAACGGAGGCATTTGAAGGATTCGAAACCGTTGGACCAAAACGTCCTGTAGTTGCAGCAAAGTTCGACTGAGCTTCCGATGCACTGAGCGCTCTGTCATAGATGTAAAGGGCACCTACTCGCATATTTCCTTTTGACTCAGGAACAATGATATTAGTAACGTCGTTTGCGCCGATACCATAATAGGCAGTTGCTGGAGGATCGTAGGTAAAGTTGGAAGTACTTCCTGCAAAAACTCCATTTATATAACCATTAATTTTTGTGCCGTCGTAAACTAGGCCGACTAGATACCAATTGTTCTTCGGGGTAGCGATAGTGGTCGATAAGTTAACAGAAGTCTGATCTCCGCCATTCCAAAGTCCAATATGGAGTTGGTCCGTGGATGTGTACTCCATTATTGCCGTGTGATAGCAACAATTCAGTGATGTAGCATTTTGTTGTGTAAGTAATTGTCCAGCGCCCCTTGGGTAGACCCACATAAAGGCCGATAAATACCTCACACCTGAGACATTTCCTACCGTGGTAGGAGTAGTCGGAAAGATGTAATTAGATGTTCCGTTTAATTCGTAATACCCACCACCGCTACTTGTATAGGTTGGGACAACCCCCGAAACGTTAGCTTGGTCGACAGAATTTGAAGCATTCCAATCAAGGACAAGACCGGTCGTCGTAATTCCCGCCGTTGCAGCTTGCGCCGTAGGTGTTGCGACTTGAGGCGCAAGAATTGGTCCGACTATAACTTGGACCAGTGAAAGAAAAAATACGGTAACAAGTGAACGAGAAATTCGTGCAGAAATGTTAACCATAGTGGTGTTATTTTAGGCAGTCGGTCTATGAAGTGGAAGTTGAAGCTACTTAGAAGATTCTGCGGCAGCTAATTGACCACATGCGCCATCAATTTCGCGGCCACGAGTATCGCGGACAGTGACGGGTACTCCGTAGGATTCAAGAACACGGACGAACTCGGCCTCATCTTCGCGGCGGGATGCCGTCCACTTAGATCCTGGTGTTGGGTTGAGCGGAATCAAGTTAACGTGGGCAGCGCGGTTCTTGAGCATGCGTCCCAATAGATCTGCGCGCCAAGCATGATCATTAATATCTCGAATAAGGGCGTATTCAATTGAGTAACGGCGACCAGTCTTCTTTTCGTAGGCATCGGCCGCTGCAAGAATCTCGCGCACGGGAAAACGGTTATTGATTGGAACCAGCGAATCACGCAGTTCATCATCTGGAGTGTGGAGTGAGATTGCTAGCGTGCAGTTGATTCCCTCTTCCATTAACTTTTCTACGCCATTGACCAGACCAACTGTAGAAACTGTGACGGAACGAGCAGAGATTCCGAGTCCATCAGGGTTTGCATCTGTGATGTTATGAAGTGTGCGCACAACTGCGTTGTAATTTGCAAGCGGTTCACCCATGCCCATGAAGACAATATTGGAGAGACGTGTTGGGCCGCCTGGAAGTTCGCCATTGGCACACGCGCGCGCTGCGGCAACAATTTGGTCGGTAATTTCAGCAGCGGTGAGGTTGCGCTTGAGTCCACCCTGTCCGGTTGCACAGAATGGGCAGTTCATTCCGCACCCGGCTTGTGACGAAATACAGACAGTGACTCGATCTGAGTAACGCATTAATACGGATTCGACCAAGGTTCCATCGTGGAGTTTCCATAAATCTTTACGTGTCATTCCGCCATCTGTTGTGCGAGTGGTAACCAGTTCCATCAACTTCGGAGTTAGCGCATCAGCAATTGCTTGGCGCTGATCTGCGGGGATATCCGACCAGGTTGAAGGTTCGTTATTAAGGTGTGAGAAATAGTGAGTTGCTACCTGAGATGCACGAAAAGGTTGGAAGCCAAGTTCCTTTGCGAAGTTCTTTCGATCTTCTGGGGAGAAGTCAGCTAAATGCTTAGGAGCCTTCTTCTTCTGTACCGGCTCATCAAAGATGAGATTGAGTTCTTCATTGGTGCGGCTCATAGCAGTCCTGAATCCTGTGCGCGTCGCACGATTTCGAGTGCAAGCCACAGAGTTGGAGCTGCATAGAGAATTGAGTCGATACGGTCGAGGACTCCCCCGTGACCTGGCAAGAGGTCTCCCATATCTTTAATTGCGAGATCGCGCTTTATCGCGGATTCGATGAGGTCACCGACTGTTCCGGAAACCACAACTGCAAGACCGGCGAGAGCGCCAATCCACATTTGAGCATCAAGGATGTAGTGGAATGCAAAGGCTCCAGCAACAGTCGTGAAAACTAGCGATCCTGCGAAGCCTTCCCAAGTTTTCTTTGGTGAAATCTTTGGCGCCATAGTGTGCTTACCAAAGGCTAGGCCAGTGAAATAAGCAAAAGTGTCATTGCAGGCGATGAGAACTACGAAAGTCATCATCCGCTCGAAACCATTATGAGGGCGTGCGAGCAAAATTAAGAATCCGGCAAGAAATGGAATGTAGATAAGCGTCAGAGCGTATGCAGATGCGCTGCGAATGAAATGCTCTGGGCCTTTGGGAAGTAAGAATGCAAGCAGCCATGGAAATGCAATCGCCGTCGCGACAGCAAGGCCGTTGACTCCACCCAACCAGGCTGCAGATGCCATACCAATAGATGCCAGAGTGAGGGCAGGAAATGAGAGAGTTATATCCGCACTCTTGAGCGCATTAACCATCTCACGTACGCCGAGAACCATGGCAAGTGCGACGATGGCGGCAAAAATTACACGGTAATAACTCAGTGAGAACCAGACAATGGCAAAGAGTGCAATCGAGACGCCAATAGATGGAAGAAGTTTTCGTCCAGCGCGCTTATTAATCGCGTCATTGATGGCGTGTAAATCAGACATGTCAGAGTTCGAGGTTTAGACCTCGAGGAGCTCGGCTTCCTTATGCTTAAGAAGTTCATCAATCTTCGCAACGTGCTCTGAAGTAATCTTCTCGAGTTCCTTTTCGCCACGTGAGAGGTCATCCTTAGAGATCTCGCCATCCTTCTCGGCCTTCTCCATCGCTTCCTTTGCTGCGCGACGGATATTGCGCATGGAGACCTTTGAATCTTCAGCTTTTGTTTTTGCAACCTTGATGTAATCCTTACGACGCTCTTCCGTTAACTGTGGAAGTGCAACGCGGATAACTGATCCATCAGATGCTGGGTTAACTCCGAGATCTGAATCGCGAATCGCCTTCTCAATTGATGCCATTGCACCCTTATCGAATGGAGAAACTAAAGCAAGGCGGTTTTCTGGAATCTGGATTGATGCAAGCTGTGAGAGAGCGGTATAGGTACCGTAGTAATCAACCATAATCTTATTAAACATTCCTGGATGGGCGCGACCAGTGCGGATTGCACCAAAGTCATCCTTTGCAACTTCAACAGCCTTGTTCATTTTCTCTGTTGCCTCTTTGAGTGAGGTTGCTACATCTGCCATGGTTTTCTCTCTTCTTGCTTCTAGTTTTGCTTTTGGGGGTAGCTCTCGTTAGTTAACGAGAGTTCCAATCTTTTCGCCGCGAACTGCGCGACCGATATTTCCGTGTGCCATCAAATCGAAGACAATGATTGGCAAGTTATTTTCGCGGCAGAGGCTAAATGCAGCAGCATCTGCAACTGCGAGGGACTTCTGAAGTACTTCATCGTAGGAAATCTCATCAAACTTAATTGCGTTTGCATCCTTGCGTGGATCTGCGTTGTAGACACCGTCAACACCAGACTTTGCGAGCAAGAGCGCATTTGCGCCAATCTCGAGTGCACGCTGAGCTGCAACAGTGTCAGTTGTGAAGAATGGCATTCCGGCACCAGCGCCGAAAATAACAACGCGACCCTTATCGAGGTGGCGAATTGCGCGTAGTGGAATGTAAGGCTCTGCGACCTGTCCCATGGTGATTGCTGTTTGAACTCGGGTATCAACACCTTCGCGCTCGAGGAAGTCTTGAAGCGCTAAACAGTTCATCACTGTTCCGAGCATTCCCATGTAGTCGGCGCGTGCACGCTGCATTCCGCGCTCTGAAAGTTCTGCACCACGGAAGAAGTTACCGCCACCAACAACGATGGCTACCTGTACTCCCCCGCGAACAACATCTGCAATCTGCTTTGCAACATCTGCAAGTACATCGGGATCGAGGCCGACTCCCTTGCCGCCGCCGAAAACTTCTCCGGAAAGCTTAAGGAGCACCCGCTGATACGAACCCCTGGTTCCTGGCATCGAGTGCTCCTTTTCGCTTAACGAAATGCTGTACTAAATGTACTACTGGCCAACGCGGAAGCGGTGGAATGCCTTCACGGCTGTTCCTGCTTCGTCAAGAATCTGCTGAACAGTCTTCTTTGCATCCTTAGCAAAAGCCTGCTCAAGAAGTGAAACTTCCTTCACAAAGCCAGTGATGCGACCTTCAACGATCTTTGAGAGTGCAGCTTCTGGCTTTCCTTCTGCCTTTGCTGTCTCTTCTGCAACGCGACGCTCGTTCTCAATGAGATCAGCTGGGACCTCATCGCGGTTTACGAACTTCGGAGCAAATGCTGCGATGTGCTGTGCAACATCGCGACCGACTTCAGCTGCTTCCTTTGCAAGTGAGACGAGAACGCCTACCTGTGGTGGAAGATCTGGTGAAGTCTTGTGGAGGTAGAGACCAACTGGACCGTTGATTACTGCAACGTTGCGGATCTCAATCTTCTCGCCAAGTGTTGCGTTACCTTCGTCGATAACTTCCTGAACTGTCTTTCCTGCAGAAGTCTTAGCTGCAAGGAATGAGGCAACATCAGGTGTCTTCACTTCAAGAAGAGTTGCTACGAGTTCGTCACCGAGTGCGATAAAACGCTCACCCTTTGCAACGAAGTCTGTCTCACAGTTGAGCTCAAGCATGACACCTGTATCTCCTGCGACCTTTGCAACAACGAGACCGTTTGAAGTCAAACGACCTTCGCGCTTTGTTACGCCCTTAAGGCCCTTAACGCGAATGATTTCGACAGCCTTGTCGTAATCACCTTCTGCCTCATCGAGAGCCTTCTTGCAATCGAGCATGCCCGCTGCAGTTGCTTCGCGAAGACGCTTTACATCATCTGCTGTGTAGTTAGCCATTTAAATTATGCCTCCGGTGTTACTGCTGGAGCTGCTTCAGCCGCCGCAATAATTTCTTTCTCGAGTTCAGCGGTTGCCTTCTCGGCAGCTGCTGGAGCTACTGCTGCAGAACGAGCCTTAAGACCTTCTGCAATTGCATCTGTGATAACGCGTGTGAGAAGTTCGATTGAACGAATCGCATCGTCGTTACCTGGAATCTTGTAATCAACTTCATCTGGATCGCAGTTTGTATCAAGGATTGCGATAACAGGGATACCGAGCTTCTTCGCCTCTTGAATTGCGAGATGCTCCTTCTTTGTGTCAACGACCCAAATAGCAGCTGGAAGCTTTGTCATGTTAC
>CAZNEQ010000002.1:0-50041 GCA_964572265.1 uncultured Candidatus Planktophila sp. | reverse complement strand
TATTGAAATCTGGGCTATTTGCAGCTCACGTTCCAACTGAAAATGGTGGAGACGGCGCTGATGCCCTCGCAATGGTCATCATTATCGAAGAAGTTGCGCGCGTCTGTGGTTCTGCCTCTTTGATCCCTGCTGTAAATAAGTTGGGATCGTTCCCGCTCATCCTCGGTGGAAATACCGAACAGAAAAATAAATGGCTCCCTCAACTTGCAAAAGGAAAAGGTTTCTCCTACTGCCTCTCCGAATCCGAAGCCGGTTCTGATGCGGCATCGCTGAAGACCAAGGCAGAGCGCGTTGGAGATAATTGGGTAATTAACGGCAGCAAGAAGTGGATCTCTAATGCTGGTGTATCTGAGTTCTACACAGTAATTGCACAGACCGATCCATCGCTTGGTTCAAAGGGCATTACCGCATTTGTAGTTGAGAAGAGCGATCCAGGCATCTCTTTTGGTGCACCTGAGAAGAAGATGGGTTTCCGTGGTTCTCCTACTCGCGAGGTTTACTTCGACAATGTGACTATCGGAGATGATCGCCGTATCTCCGAAATCGGCAAAGGTTTTGCCCTTGCGATGGATACTCTCGATCACACTCGCATCACAATTGCCGCGCAGGCACTTGGTCTTGCGCAGGGTGCGTTCGATGCAGCAAAGAAGTATTCACACGAACGCAAGCAATTCGGTAAAGAGATATTTGATTTCCAAGGTATTCAATTTATGTTGGCAGATATGGCGATTGCTATCGAATCTGCGCGCCAACTTACCTATGCAGCTGCTGCAAAATCAGAGCGCAACGATGCCGACCTAAAGTTCTACTCAGCTGCATGTAAGACTCTTGCCACAGATGTCGCAATGAAGGTAACAACGGACGCGGTGCAGATACTTGGCGGATATGGATATGTCAGCGACTATCCAGTCGAGCGCATGATGCGCGATTCTAAATTAACTCAGATTTATGAGGGCACCAACCAGATTCAGCGCATCGTCGTCGCGCGTAATTTGCCGTAACTACCAACTATCCATTGGAACATCCCACCTTTCGCGTGGGAGATCGTGCTCCATCTTTTCGTAAGAATAAACAACGCCGTGTTTCCATGCGCTCAAGAGTGGAAGTGCTCGATCATAAAAACCACCACCTTGTCCAAGGCGATACCCATCTGGATCAATAGCGAGAGCTGGCACCAGAATTAATTCAATCGCCGCTAAATCTGTGAAGACGTCGCCGATAGGTTGGTGAAACTTTCCCACTTCCACCAAAGTTTCCGGGCCGCCATCCCATTGAATCCAATCAAGAGTTTCACCATTTATTCTCGGCAATAAGAGAGTTCTTCCTGACTTGATAATCGCATCATTGAGTTGATGAGTATCTGGTTCGGTTCCATATGAATAGTACGAAGCGATGACTTTACTTTGTGAAAATTCTGGGAGTTCTAATAAATGCAGGAGATTGTGTTCTACGTAACGTTCTTCACGTTGCGCACGAAGGCGACGGCGCAGATTTGCTTTCATTTCTGCGCGGCTAGTCACCATTGAAATCCCCTAAAAGTTCTCGTTCAACAAGTAAGGTTACTGTCTATGACCAATCGTGTGCACGTTGATGAGGTACTTACCTCACTCTTAAATCTCTGCAGCCCGCTCGAGCCGTTCGATATGCCTCTGCTTGATGCTCATGGAGCAACTCTCGCGGAGGATGTCTATGCCGGCGAACGCTTGGTGATGAAATCAGGTAGCCGAATTCGTTCAACTCAGATTGGCCTGGCTGCATCTATCGGTCTAGATCACCTTCCAACTCGTCCACATCCACGAGTTGTTGTTATCTCTGCCGGACCAGATTTAGTTGAACCAGGCAATCCACTTACGGCTCAAGAAGAGTACGAAACGAATTCCTGGCTGCTTACGACAGCAGTGCGCGAGACTGGTGCTGTTGCTTATCGCGTCCACTCAATTCCTGAGAATGAGGATCAACTCAAGGATGCAATTGAAGATCAATTAGTGCGTGCAGATCTCATCATTATCAGCGGTGAACGCCATGATGATTCTTTTGATTTGATCACCCGCACGCTTCAAAAACTCGGTGATGTTTCAGCTATTGAGGTCGCAATTGATTCCAGCGGTCGCCACAACTACGGCACAATCGGTCCAGATAAGGTGCCAGTAGTTACCTTGCCGGGGGACCCAATCGCGGCATATATCTCCTTTGAACTCTTGGTCCGTCCAATGATTCGCACCATGTTGGGTGCAGCCACGATTCATCGCCCATCGGTAAAGGCGCGCCTGGAGAAAGGCCTTACCTCTAATTCAGGTGTGCGCTCATATGTGCGAGGTGTTTTGAGTGAAGATGGCACTTCGGTAGCTCCGCTAGGTTCGCAAGATGAGCAAGCGACTCTCTCCGATGCCAACGCCCTGATTGCAGTCTCTGAAAATGACGGTGAGGTCGCCGCCGGCACAGAAGTCACTGTCGTCGTTCTCGAACGTCGCTATATCTAATTCGCCATGTGGCCGATAACTCTCCACGGAGAAAACGTCGTACTTCGCCCAGCCCGCTTTCGTGATCGCGCTCGATGGGATCGAGTTCGCGCTGAGAATAGAGAGTGGCTTGCACCTTGGGAGGCAACTCTTCCGCAAGGTCCCGATGGTTCTCCGGCTAGCGAGTTCATCTCTAAGCGCCCATCCTTCTTTGCAATGGTGCTTGCACTCCACCGTGAAGCCCATGCCGGACGCTCATATTCCTTTATGGTTTGGCACGGCAATAACCTCGTGGGTCAGATCACGATGGGCGGAGTTATCTACGGCGCACTTCGCGGTGCCCACATTGGATATTGGATTGATAAGAACTATTCCGGCCGTGGCTATACAACTGAGGCGGTAAAGCTGATGACCGCATTCGGCTTTGATGGCCTGGGCCTCCATCGAATCGAGATAAATATTCGCCCTGAAAACGGGAGTTCAATTCGGGTGGCAGAGAAAGCTGGCTACCACTTTGAAGGGGATCGGCCGCAATTTCTCCATATTGCAGGGAGTTGGCGCGACCATAAATGCTTTGTAAAAGTAAATGATTTGGTGCGATAAACCCCTCGGAAATCCCAAGAGTTTCACACTCGTCCAACTAATCTTGCCCCATCATGGCATCGGGAATTATCTATCTAGCGATTGTGGGCATGTGGGTCGCCTATTTCTTGCCTCGCTGGGTACATAACAAAAATGAATTCTCTGGAAAACATGTTGAGAGTTACAAATCAGCTCTCCGTGCAGTTGCCGGAAATACACCTGGTGCAAAAGTTGGCTCGGGTGTCATCTACACAGATGTCGATCGAGTAGCTCGAGTCGCACAGCAACTGCTACGTCGCCGAATAATTTTCTCAATTATTGCTCTTACTTTCATCGCTACTTTGGTTGGAGTTATTATGCAGACTCTTGCAATTACCTCACTCTTGCTTCCGATTACTGGATTGATCATCTACATCGCTCATGTGCGCCGACAGGCCAATGCTGAGGCGATTCAACTTCGCCGCATGGATCAAATCCATCGCCGTACCGAAGGTGTTTCACATACCAATCTCTCTGACGTCATTGCACCAAAGACATCAACAGAACATTGGATTCCATTTGCAGAGCGCGAACTGACTGGCGTCACCATTTTGCCAAAGGGAACCGCCGCAGCTCGCATGCAATGGCAGCCGAGTGAAGTTCCACTTCCAACTTACGTCAATGCACCTAAGGCGATTCAGCCAAAGCGCATCATTGATTTAACTGAGCCAGGTAAGTGGAGTGAAGAGCAAGAGGCGCTCGAGCGTGCAGCGCTTGCGGCAGCAGCCCCTTCACGTGATGAAATCTTTGATCAGCAGTTAGCAGATGAAGCAGTTGAGCGTCTACGCATCAACCGCGCTGCAAATCAGTAGCTCCTGAATTAAATCCAGCTAGCAAACCACATGCGAGCATGCCATGCCTCGTATGTAATCACTTCTCCTAAATAAATCGGTAAGAAGTAGATGAAGTTAATAGCAATCAGAATAAATGCGCTAATGAGAATGATTTCACCGTTGCGATAAGCGCGGTCACTCTTTCTTCTCAGTGAGGTTAAGAATAGGCGCGCGCAGTACACCAGCGCTAAAACCATAAATGGCTGGAAGACGATGGCGTAGAACGAGAAGACTGTACGCTGCTGAAAGAAGAACCAAGGAAAATATCCAGCTGAAATTCCTGCGACGATGATTGTCACCGCAGGATCAAAGTTGCGCGTTAATAATGAGCGAACCCAGAAGCCAAGAACTATCGCTATTGCGATAGTGCCAGACCACCAAAGAAAAGGTGTTCCAAGAGCAAGAACTTCTTGAGAACAAGAATCAGCGCCACATGTTGTTGGCGTTTGATAAAAGAAACTAGTAGGTCTTCCCATAATCAACCATGACCATGGATTTGCTTGGTAAGGATGCTTATCATTCAATCCGGTATGGAAGTTAAGCATCTCTTGGTGATAATAGATAAAAGATGAAATTGGATTAGATGAATGGTTGCGATCCCAACCAAGTGAGGAAGCAAACCACCCCCACCAAGAAGTTACATATACAACTACGGGCAATAGACCAAAGGCGCCTATGCGGCTGATGGTTGGTCGAATCAATTCTTTACCACTGTTATGAGTGAATGCTCGATAGAGTGCAATTAATGCAAATATTGCGATGAAGTAGAGCGCGCTCCATTTTGTAGCCAGCGCAAATCCCAAGAAGAGACCCGCCCACCAATACTTTCGTGAGACGAAGAAGTATGTGGCGATAAGAATAAAGAATGCCAAGAAGTTATCGAGCAACGCTGTTCGTGAATGCACAAGCGCCAGGCCATCAATAGCCATCAAACCGCTGGCAAGGGCGGTCAGCAGTGGAGAATAAAAGAGGCGATGTGCAATAAGAGCAACAACCAGAATCATCAACGAACCAACCAGGGCAGTCGTAAATCTCCACCCCAGCGCATTGTCGCCAAATAACTTGATACCTGATGCAATCATCCATTTACCAACAGGTGGATGAACTACAAACTCGGGTTGTGAACCGCTTACTTCTACGCCGTATTTAAGAAAATCTCGAGCACCATCAACGTAATAGATTTCATCAAAAATTAAGGATTTGATAGAAGCGATATCGAATATACGTAGGAGAAAAGATCCGAGAGCTATTACCAGTGGAGCGATAGCGGCGACCATACGTAAAGAATATGGGAAGATACTCATATGGCACTCACCCTCGCAGCGACTCCGCTCGGAAATCCGCTCGATGCCAGCTCACGATTGAAAGCGGCCATTGAAAGCGCTGAGATTATTGCGGCAGAGGATTCCCGCCGCTTTCATCGCCTTGCCTCGGATATTCAGGCGACCTTCACCGCGAAGGTGCTCTCATTCTTCGAAGGCAACGAAATTGATCGCACACAAGAGTTGTTGATCGCACTTCGTGAAGGTCGCAACGTACTTGTTCTCTCCGATGCCGGCATGCCCACAATTAGCGATCCCGGTTTTCGTCTGATGCGCGATTCCATTGCAGAAAATATTGAAGTAAATGTGATCCCAGGACCTAGCGCCCCTACGATGGCAATCGCCCTCAGTGGTTTACCAACAGATAGATTTACCTTTGAGGGATTTGCACCTCGGACATCTGGTGCGCGTATTTCATTTTATGAATCGCTCCGATTTGAAGAGCGCACCATGGTGGTTTTTGAAGCGCCACATCGTTTATTGGAATCGCTTACTGACGCTCGTTCGATCCTTGGCGGCACTCGCCTCGGTGCAATCTGTCGCGAAATGACCAAGACCTACGAAGAGACGATTCGAGGTTCGCTCGATCAGTTAGTTGATTGGGCGGCAAGCCACGAAGTCCTAGGTGAAATCACTCTCGTTTTTGCTGGCGTTGAAGTCGGCACTGCCGAGAAGAGCAACGAAGAGATTGTTGCTCGGGTACGCCAGTTTGAGGCTGCAGGAATGGAGCGTAAATTGGCGATAACTACCGTTGCCGAAGAGCTCGATCTACCGAAGAAGTTGGTCTATGCCGCGGTAGTTGAGGCGAAGAACTCCAATTAAGATTGCCCAATGAAGTCCTTCTATCTGACGACTCCGATCTACTACGTCAACGATGCCCCACATATCGGGCATGCCTACACAACTGTTGCCGGTGACGTTCTCACTCGTTGGCACCGCCAGCGCGGGGAAGCGGTCTGGTTTCTTACCGGCACTGATGAGCATGGACAGAAAGTGATGCGCACTGCTGAGGCAAATAACGTTGCCCCACAGGCATGGGCAGATAAGTTGGTAGAAGAGGCATGGAAGCCAAATTGGCGCGCTCTTAATATTGCAAATGATGACTTTATTCGCACCACTGAAGTGCGCCACATGGAGCGCGTGCAGAAGTTCCTCACCTCACTGAAAGATAAAGGTTTCATCTACCAAGGTGACTTCGAAGGTCCATATTGCGTTGGCTGCGAAGAATTTAAGTTGCCTGGTGATTTACTTGAAGGAAATCTCTGCCCGATTCATAGCAAGCCTGTTGAAAATGTAAAAGAGACTAACTGGTTCTTTAAACTTTCAGAATTCGCACAGCCACTTCTTGATCACTACAAGAAGAATCCAGGTGCATGTCAGCCAGAATCAGCTCGCAATGAAGTTGTTGCTTTCCTTGAAGGTGGCGTTCGCGATCTATCCATTTCACGTTCGACATTTGATTGGGGTGTTCCTGTCCCTTGGGATACCGACCAAGTTGTTTACGTTTGGTTTGATGCGTTGCTCAACTACGCAACTGCTGTAGGGCTAACGGATGATGCAGCATCAGAAGGCGGCAAGAAGTTTGCTCAGACCTGGCCGGCAGATGTTCACCTTGTCGGAAAAGATATTTTGCGTTTCCACGCAGTGATCTGGCCAGCCATGTTGATGGCGGCAGGATTAGAAGTGCCAAAGAAGGTTTTTGCACACGGTTGGTTGTTGGTTGGCGGCGAAAAAATGTCGAAGTCAAAGCTGACTGGTATCGCTCCGGCAGATATCACCGACCACTTTGGCGTTGATGCCTTCCGCTATTACTTCCTACGTGCAATTCCTTTCGGAAGCGACGGATCTTTCTCTTGGGAAGATATGAGCGCGCGCTACACATCAGAGCTTGCAAATGACTTTGGCAACCTCGCATCCCGCCTTGCTGCAATGGTGGAAAAGTACTGCGGTGGAGTGCTTCCAGCGGTTGCTCAAGATGCCGAGTTGTCAGCATCTCTTAAGGTGACTGTGGCTAAGGCAGATGCTGCGATGCAAGAGCTTGATTTCCAAGGTGGCATCACCGCAATTATGGATTTCTGTAAGCAGGTCAACGGCTTTGTCACAATTAAAGAGCCTTGGATTCTTGCAAAAGACCCTGCAAATCAAGTGGTGTTAGAAGACGTTCTCTACAACACTGCAGAAACACTACGCGCTCTCGCGGTTCTACTTCACCCAGTAATGCCAGCAACCACAGAGATTCTTTGGGAATCCCTCGGTGCTAAAGCATCACTTGGCGAAATAGGTGCACAGAAAATTTCAGATGTTGCGACCTGGGGACAGCTTCCACAGGGTGCAACAGTGACTAAGACGCCCGTTTTATTCCCACGCCTTGAGGTGAAGGAATAATCCTTTATGGCTGATCGCCACAATCGCGATATCGATCGTGAATTTGCTCCACTTCCAGAGCCCTTACCGGTTGCGGTTGCTGATGCACATGCGCATATCGAGATTGTCACAAACTCCACACCAGATTCTGATGCAGTTCGCCATGTACTTGATGAAGCGAAATCAGTTGGCGTGGACCGTATTGTTCAAGTGGGGTACTCCGCAGAACAATCCGAATGGTGTGCTGCTCTGGCAGACCTTTATCCAGGTCGAGTGCTTGCTGCAGTTGCCTTGCATCCGAATGAAGCCCCAGTCGTAGAAGATCTTGCTGCCGATATGGCAATTATTGAACGTCTTGCTCATTTGCCTCGTGTCCGCGCAATTGGAGAGACGGGACTAGATTATTTCCGCACACCACCTGAGCTCCGTGGAGTTCAGCAAGAGTCATTTAAATGGCATATTGAATTAGCAAAGAAAACTAATAAGGCTCTTGTAATTCATGATCGCGATTCACACGATGATGTTCTATCGGTTTTGCTAGAAGTGGGAGCACCGGAAAAGACCGTCTTTCACTGCTTCTCAGGCGATGTCGAAATGGCCAAGACCTGCATTGAACGCGGCTATATCTTGTCATTCGCTGGCACCATGACCTTTAAGAATGCACCAGCCTTGCGGGAAGCGGTAAAACTAGTTCCTCATAGCCAATTATTGGTTGAGACGGATTCACCTTTCTTGGCACCGACCCCACACCGAGGAATGCAAAATACTCCAGCGCAGATTCCCACGATTGTTCGCGCAATGGCGGCAGAGCGTGGAGAAGATTTGGCAGAGCTCTGCAACGCTCTCTCGACCAATACCGAGCGCGTCTTTGGATCTTTCGCATGAGTCTGCTGGGTGCGGCAGAGATCCGCGAACTAGCAGCTGCACTTGATCTCAAACCATCGAAATCCCTCGGTCAGAACTTTGTTCATGATGGCAATACCTGTCTCAAGATCGTCCGCACCGCGGGCGTGCAACCTGATGATGTAGCGCTAGAGATAGGTCCTGGTTTGGGCTCGCTGACACTTGCAATGATGCAAGAGGCGAAGGCTGTTGTCGTTGTAGAAATCGATAAGCGATTAGCCGAACAACTTCCCATCACAGCAGCAAAGCATGCTGATAATCCAGAAAAACTTACTGTTATTAACAAGGATGCGCTGCAGATAGATTCATTGCCGCTAGATCCAACTGTGCTAATTGCAAACTTGCCATATAACGTATCGGTTCCAGTGTTTCTCCACATGTTAGAGAAATTTCCAACACTTCGCACTGGTGTTGTGATGGTTCAGGCAGAGGTTGCAGATCGACTTGCAGCTCACCCCTCAACAAAAGAGTATGGAGTCCCAAGTGTAAAAGCTGCGTGGTGGGCTGAAGTCACTGGCGCTGGTGTAGTTTCCCGCCAAATTTTCTGGCCAGTCCCCAACGTTGAATCAAAGTTAGTTGCCTTTACCCGTCGCGCTACACCAGGAGATGAGGCCCTTCGCAAGCGCACCTTCGAAATTATTGACCTCGCCTTTGCACAACGCCGAAAGATGCTTCGCTCTGCGCTTTCATCAAGGTATGGCGGATCTGCGCCAGCTGAAGAAATTCTCAACGGCGCCGGCATCGATGCAACGCTGCGCGGTGAAGCACTTGAGATCTCTGCCTTTGTGGAAATAGCCCGCTACGAAATAAAGATGAAATAGCGATAGGGTCATAAGGTGGCGCTTAATTCAATCACTGTACGGGTCCCGGCAAAGGTCAACCTGCAATTATCAGTCGGTCCACGTGAAGCTAATGGATACCACAACCTAGTCTCAGTCTTTCAGGCGGTTTCACTCTTCGATGATGTCACCGTCACTAAGTCACACGAAGGTAGTGGAGTCACAATCTCCGTCACCGGTGAACAAACACACGGTGTTCCAGAAGATGGATCCAACTTGGCGGTAAAGGCTGCACTTTTAATAGCCGAGAAATTCGACTTTGATGCCGATGTTCATATCGAGGTAAAGAAATCTATTCCAGTAGCTGGTGGGATGGCTGGCGGATCGGCAGATGCTGCTGCAACTTTGGTAGCGATGGATGCGCTCTTTAAGTTAGAGACAACGAGAGAAGAACTCTTGGAACTTGGCAGCCAACTTGGTAGCGATGTTCCATTCATGATTGTCGGTGGAACAGCAGTCGGGACTGGCCGTGGAGATCAGTTAACAGCAGCGCTTTCGCGCGGAACGTATCACTGGGTATTTGCGCTCTCTTCAGTAGGGCTTTCAACTCCGGCCGTTTATTCAGAGTGCGATCGAATGCGCGCAGAATTAGAGGTAGCTGCGCCACGTGTCAGCGATGCATTAATGCAAGCGCTATTAAGTGGAGATCCTGCTCAAGTAGGTGCAGCGCTCTCTAATGATCTACAGAATCCTGCCTGTTCGCTACGACCAGCGCTCAGTCTTGTTCTTGAAGTCGGCCGTGACTACGGAGCGCTTGGCGCTATCGTTTCAGGGTCAGGTCCAACTGTTGCATTCTTAGTAGCCGATGAAGAAGCTGGATTGGATTTAGCGGTGGCACTGACTGCAAGCGGAGTTGTCGGAAGCGTTGCACGAGCCACTGGCCCTGTGCACGGTGCTCGAGTTATTTAATCTCTATGCGCATTACCCGGCGCGCATTAACCAACGACAGCGACGCCGCGATTTACCCTGATAGGAATGCTTGGCAATCCAGTTGTTGCCGGTCCAAAATTCAAATCTCCATTAGGCTCGAATTTTGAACCATGGGCAAAGCAGGCCCAACCTTCTGCAGTCTTTGTGACGGTAACTCCTTGATGAGGACAGAGTAGAGAGAAAGCTGAATAGGTTGAGGTACCAGTACGAGCAATTGCTACTGGCTGGCCTTTGATGTCACCAATTTTAATGGAGCCGCCAACTTTTTTTAGTGCAGGGATATCGCGCACGCGCACCGATAGCTTTCCATTGGAGAGCTTTTTCACTGCACTGGCAGCTTCTGCTGACAATCCAGGGATAGCTGCCATTGCAACTCCACATGCACCAGCTATCAGTGCGCGACGCGATACCTCATTCATATTTTTTCCTTACCTCTAGTTACTGCGGATTACTTCTTGGCGATCTTGCTGTAGATGGTTACGTCAGCGCTGCCGAACGCTGCGCCTTCCGGAAGTGAGCCTTCTGGCAGACCGAGAAGTGAAGAGAGCGCAGCACCGATGCCTGGCGCAAGTGAGAGCGCTGCTTCCTTATATGCAGTTGCGCGGCTACCGGCCTTGCGATCATTGGTGATTTTTGCCTTGAGTGCAGAGAGGTTGGTGATAGTAAGAACAGGCATCGACTTGTTATCGGCCTGCGCTACTACAGCACTGATTGAGCCAGTTGCTAAATCAATTACCGGATTCTTTAGCTGCACCTGTTGATTATTGGAGGTATTGAAGAAAACGATATTGCTTCCAATGTGTTGTACACCTGCTTTGGTGCCAGTCACAGGAATATGAAAGATGTGTTGACCATTTGCTGATGCGATGGAGTCGCCCATAACAGATGAAGTAGCACCACCCTGAACATAGAGAACAACTCCGGCACCCTCAAGAAGTGCAGATAATCCGGCACCTGTCTTCATATGGGTCATGCTCTGACCTGGCTTAGCTGAGTCTGCAGTTGCAGGTACTGCTCCTGCTAGGGAAAGGATCGTTGTAGCAAGAACTAATTTTTTCAAGCGATTCATTTCAACTCCTCTAGTTGGTTACCGAGCAAGGTATCTGCGCATTAGGGGAGCGGCGACTTAGAAATAGAAAAGATTACGCTTGATTCTTATTCACAGGAACTTCACAGAGTGGTTTACGCAGGATCTGTATCAAATGTTGCCGCTAGACGACTGAGCAGATCAGCAAGTTGCTCTTGCTCGCTCTTATTCAAATCCGTAATAAATGCTCTCTCATTCTTAATCAATTGATCTAGAGCAATATCAACTTTCTTCATTCCTAAATCGGTAAGCGAAACTAACGAACCACGACCATCACTAGGATCTTGCTGACGTGTAATTAATTTAAGTTCTTCCAAACGATCAAGACGATTGGTCATGGTGCCACTCGAGACCATCGTCTCTTGCATCAATTGACTTGGTGACAAAGTATGCGGCGCACCAGCGCGACGAAGAGCTGCAAGAACATCAAAGCCCCAGGTCTCAAGATCAGCAAAGGCATCTCTGCGGGCTAAATCTAGGTGGCGTGAGATTCGGGTAATACGACTGAGGATTGCCAGGGGAGAGAGGTCAGCATCGGGGCGTTCACGCTTCCATGCTGCGATGAGGCGGTCTACTTCGTCGCGATGGTCTTGACGATGCGCGCGCGAAGAGTCGTCGCGGTTCTTCTCCATGCGGGCAAGGTTATCTATAGATGGATACCAGCATCACCAATTGGACAGCATCACCAATTGGTAGGCGCCGCCAGTTTGGAAAGTCAGGCGGTGATAAGGGAGAATATAGGTTCCGCCATTGTGTAGTGGCTAGCACATGGGCCTTTGAAGCCCAGGGTCCAGGATCGATACCTGGTGGCGGAGCAATTTATTGCCCGCCAATAAAAATTGCGGAGCCATCAGACGGTAGACTCTCCATATGAGCCTCGAAACCGTAGTCATTCTCGCTGCGGGCGAAGGTACGCGAATGAAATCGCAGACTCCGAAGGTTCTCCACGAAATCGCAGGTCGATCACTTCTCGGCCATGTACTTGCAGCCTGTAAACCGCTTAACGCTAAGCACCTACGAGTTGTTGTTGGCTCTGGCCGCGAAAAGGTCGAAGCGCATCTGGCGAAAATCGCACCAGGAGTCACGACTGTTTTCCAGGAACACCGCGGTGGCACCGGTCATGCAGCGCAGTTGGCGCTCGCAGATCTGACACCCGCTGGCACCATTTTGATCTTGGCTGGCGATACACCGATGTTGACCTCTGACTCTTTGGCACAACTCCTTGAAGGCCACCATGCAGGCGGATTTACTGCTTCAGTTCTTACCGCAGAGCACCCAGAGCCAACTGGTTATGGTCGCATCATTCGCGGTGATGACGGTTCATTGGTTCGAATCGTGGAAGAGAAAGATGCAGATGAATTCGAGAAGGCGATTGAAGAAATTAACTCTGGCGTCTACGCATTCGATGCCATCAAGCTTGCTGGCGCAATCGGTAAATTGCGTAATGACAATGCGCAAGGCGAGCTCTACCTCACCGATGTTATTGAGATTCTTCGCAATGAAGGCGGAAAGATTGCAGCCGTTTGCATTGATGATTTTACCGAGACCCTTGGCGTTAATGACCGAGTACAGCTCGCAGAATCTGAAGCGCTGCTACGTGATCGCATCAACGAAAAGTTAATGCGCAGTGGCGTCACAATCGTTGATCCCACAACAACGTGGGTCGGTGCCGATGTAGTAATTGCACAAGATGTCACTCTCTTGCCTGGCACCGTTATCGCAGGCGAAACAAATATTGCAACCGGTGCGGTAATTGGTCCCCGTTCAACTCTGATTGATTGCATCGTCGCAAATGGTGCAGAAATTCGTGAGACTTATGCGACTAAAGCTGAGATTGGTGAAAACGCCAGCGTTGGTCCATTTACATATTTGCGACCAGGAACAAAGTTGGCCGCCGATACACGCGCAGGTGCCTTTGTCGAAATGAAGAATGTCACCGTTGGCGAGGGCTCTAAGGTCCCGCACCTCTCATACGTGGGCGATGCCACAATCGGTGAAGGCAGCAACATTGGTGCTGCCACAATTTTTGTTAATTATGATGGCGTAGAAAAGCACCACACCACAGTTGGCAATCACGTTCGAATCGGAAGCGATAGCATGTTGGTTGCTCCCGTCACTATCGGAGATGGCGCTTACACGGCTGCTGGATCTGTTATTACTGAAGATGTTCCGGCAGGCGCCATGGGCGTTGGTCGGGCGAAGCAGCGAAATGTAATAGGTTGGGTACTGCGCAAGCGTTCCGGCACCAAGTCAGCTGAGGCAGCAGCATCAGCTCCAAGCAACGACCAGGAAGGTTGATACTCGTGAGCGAAATCCGTTTATCCTCAGAGAAAAAACTTCGTCTATTTTCTGGCCGTGGCTTTCCAGAGCTATCGCAGAACGTCGCCGATCACCTCGGTATCCCGCTCACGCCAACTTCTGCTTATGACTTCGCCAACGGTGAGATTTTTGTTCGCTTTGAAGAATCAGTCCGTGGTTGCGATGCTTTCGTCATTCAATCCCACGCAACACCAATTAATAAGCAGATCATGGAACAACTCATCATGGTCGATGCTCTAAAGCGTGCATCAGCAAAGCGCATCACCGTCGTAACACCTTTCTATGGCTACGCGCGTCAGGATAAGAAGTCACGTGGTCGCGAGCCAATCACAGCTCGTCTGATGGCAGATCTCTTCAAGACCGCCGGTGCTGATCGTTTGATGGTCGTTGATCTTCACACATCACAGATTCAAGGATTCTTCGATGGTCCAGTAGATCATCTCTTCGCACTTCCAATGCTCGCTGATTACGTTGGCAGCAAAGTTGATCGCAATTCACTCACCATCGTTTCGCCAGACTCAGGTCGCGTTCGCGTTGCCGAGCGTTGGTCAGAACTTCTCGGCGGATGCCCCATCGCATTTATCCATAAGACTCGTGATCCACTCGTACCAAACGAAGCTGTTGTCGGCAAGGTTGTTGGTGAAGTTGAAGGTCGTACATGCGTCGTTATCGATGACATGATCGATACCGCCGGCACCATCACAAAGGCAGTGGATGCTCTCTTTGAAGCTGGCGCACGTGACGTCATCGTTGCCGCAACACATGCAGTCTTCTCAGGTCCGGCAGTAGAGCGCCTTAAGTCATCTCGCGCAGTTGAAGTAGTTGTTACCGACTCACTTCCATTGTCTGATGATCAAAAGTTCGACAAGCTCACCGTTATTTCAATCGCACCACTTCTTGCACGTGCAATTCGTGAAGTCTTCGAAGATGGCTCAGTTACCAGCCTTTTTGATGGCCACAGCTAATTCTTACTCTTTATCCACTCGCGATAGAAAGCAAAAGCGATAATTGCTGCGGGAATTGCATTCCAGCGCTCATTACTACTACGTGAAATTGCGTTAACTAGAAAGCTTCCTATTCCGAGGAAGAAAAAGACTTTGTAAATCCAAGTAGGTCGTTTCACTTGCGTGAATAAAACGAGAACTTGATAGAAAAGAATTGCAATCGTTATTAAATATGCAACTCTGATACCGGCTGGAAAAGTCTCGTATTGACCTCCGGCTGCGCGCGTCAGTGCATAGCTTTGATTGAAAATTACGCCCGCAACAAGATAGATATTCCAGGCGAGCGATAGAGCTAAAAGTGGTCTCAATAAGCTCCTCATGATTGAAAGGGTACGCTTGAAACTGGCGGATTTGGAGGATTGCCCCCCACCCGCATAAACTTCGACCATTCTGGCGAGGGTTTCTCCTTAAAGTTTATAAAGGAAAACCGTTATCGACGGCAAGGACAACAACTCCTGTCAGACTTACTATGACGGGAGTTTTTTCATGGCAGAAGTATCAATCAACGGCACCACACGTACCGAATTCGGTAAGGGTGCATCACGCCGCGCACGTCGCGACGGCCAGGTTCCAGCAGTGATCTACGGTCACGGTGCAACACCTGTTCACATCACACTTCCAGCTCGCGAGCTTGGAAATGCACTCAAGGAGTCAAACGTTCTTCTTAACATCACATTTGATGGCAAGACAGAGCTCACACTTCCAAAGTCAGTTGTGAAGCACCCACTCAAGCAGAACCTTGAGCACATCGACCTGGTTCTCGTCCGTCGTGGTGAGAAGGTAAATGTTCACGTGCCAGTTCACACTGAAGGTAAGCACGATCCAGACGGAATCCTTGAGCACGTTCACAACACACTTGAAGTTGAGGCAGAGGCAACAGCAATTCCTAAGTTCCTCGTTCTTAACATCGAAGGAATGGCAGCAGGAACATCAAAGGTTGCAGCTGATGTAACACTTCCAGCTGGAGTAACACTTGTTCTCGATCCAACAGCAACAGTTGTTCACCTCTCAGAGCGTCGTGCAGCATCAGCAGCAGATGAGGCAGCAGAGGCGGCTCCAGCCGCAGCTCCAGCAGCTCCAGCAGCTGAGTAAATAAGTAAAGATATCTGACGCGTTATGACGTGGTTGGTAGTAGGTCTCGGTAATCCCGGCGATCAATATGCTGCCACCCGTCATAACGTTGGTCAGATGGTGATTGATGAATTAGCAGAGCGTCACAAAGTTAAATTTTCTACACATAAATCCCGCACCTCTATCGCAGCCTTTAAGTTAGGTTTTGGAGTCGATGCGCATTCAGTAATCCTCGCTAAATCTCTCGGATATATGAACGAGACCGGCGGACCTATCAAAGCTCTTGCACAGTTCTATTCTGTGGAACCAGCAAAGATCATTGTTCTTCACGATGAACTCGATATTGATTTTGCAGCAATTCGCACAAAGCTAGGTGGTGGCGATAATGGCCACAATGGTTTGAAATCAATGACCTCAGCTTTCGGTGGACCCAATTACTTCCGTATTCGCCTCGGTATAGGCCGTCCAATGGGGCAGCAAGATCCAGCAGATTTTGTCTTAAAACAATTCAGTCAGCCAGAGAAGAAAGAACTTCCACTCTTTCTCGATCGAGGCGCGGATGTGGTCGAGTTCCTGATTGAAAAAGGCCTCGAGTTAACTCAATCTAAATTTAATTCCTAATAACTCAGCCGACAATTTAGTCAATCCGGAAACGCTTTGCTTATCCGGTATTACGCAAGCCAGTCGCGACGCCGTTGATAGTTAATAGCAGTGCGCGAACGAGCGTAGGCTCTGCTTGATCGCCCGAGTTGCGAACACGATTGAGAAGATTCACTTGAAGCGAATGTAGTGGCGCCAAGTATTGATCGCGAACTTCAAGGGTTCGTGCGAGAACCGGCTGATCGCCAAGAAGCGCACTCTTACCGGTGAGAGTAAGAATCTCCTGAACTGTTAATTCATATTCCGCTTCAATATCGCCAAGGAAGTGCTGTAACTCAGCAGGTACAAGAGTCTCCACATATCGGCGAGCAGTCTTGAGGTCAGTCTTCACAAGAGTCATCTCGACATTACTAATAAAAGTTGAGAAGAAGTGCCACTGTGACAACATCTTCTTGAGGACATCAGTCTTACCTGCTTCGCGAGCAGCTTTAAGACCGCTTCCTACGCCAAACCAACCGGGAACAATCTGTCGTGATTGAGTCCAACCAAATACCCACGGAATTGCACGAAGAGAATCAAGTCCGCCGGCAGCATCTGGGCGACGTGATGGACGCGAGCCAAGGAAGAGATTCCCAAGCTGCTCTACTGGAGTAGATGCGTAGAAGTAAGCAGGCAGATCAGGATGATCAATCAGTGTGCGATAGCGCGCAAAGGAGTTATCGGAGATGAGGTTCATGCACTCGTTCCACTGCTCAAGGTCTTCTTTGCTCTGACGCGGACCACGGTTGAGGACAGTTGCCTCAAGGGATGCAGCCAACGTTAGTTCTACGTTCTCGCGAGCAAGTGCTGGCAGTGCGTACTTATCTGAGATGACTTCGCCTTGTTCGGTCATCTTGATTTCGCCATCGACTGAACCCCAAGGAAGGGCAACAAGTGCTTCGTATGTTGGGCCGCCACCGCGACCAACAGAGCCACCGCGACCATGGAATAAACGAAGCTTTACGCCGTACTTCATCGCGACATCGCGAAGCTTTCGCTGTGCTCGGTGAATCTCCCACTGGCTGGTTGCAATACCTGCATCTTTATTTGAATCAGAGTATCCGAGCATTACCTCTTGGACATTTCCGCGAATCTCAACGAGAGAGCGATAGACCGGATCAGATAGCAACTTCTCGAGAATCTCTCCAGCTGCTCGAAGTTCAGCAACTGTTTCAAGTAGTGGTGCGAAACCGATCTTCGCAACCTTCTTATCGAGGTCCACTAATCCGGCATATTTTGCAAGGAGTGCTGCCGCAACTAAATCATCGGCACCCTTTGTCATCGAGACGATATAGGTCTCAATTACTTCAGGACCGAAACGGTCAATCAAATCTGAAATCGCAACGAATGTGTTGAGTGTCTTTGCGGCAGCTGCATCAAGTGATGAGGCGCTTCGCTTGAGGCCATTAGCCAGTTCTGAAATAAGGATTGGGAACTTCTCATCGTGTGAGAGTTCGAGATATCCATCGCCCATAAAATTCTTCAGCACGTTGTGGTGAGCATCTGAGTGTTCACGAACATCGAGAGTTGCATGAGTTAAACCAAATGCCGCCACGGTGCGGATAGTGCGCTCCAATAAGCCGGTGGCAATCAGTTCTCCGCGGTGCTGGAAGAGTGAATCACGCATAAGGGTGAGATCAGCGAGAAGTTCTTGAGTATTGGCATAGTCGCGACCCGGTACATGTGGTCCGCCGACTGCATGGCGATTGCGAGTAAATGCCAAGCGATGCACGATCGCCGTTGCCTTCAATCGGTATGGCTCTTGTACATTAAGGCGAAGGAAGCGTTGCTCAAATTCAGGGATGCGCTTGAGATCTTCTTCAACAGAGGCGCTAAGTTCTGGTGTTGCACCGGCAATGCGTGTCGATACCGAAAGCATCTGGCGAAGACGATCCATCGCCGCGATTGTGGTGCGAATTGCGTGGCCAACCTGTAAGACCACAGCATCTTCTGTTACCTGAGGGGTGATATTTGGATTTCCATCACGGTCTCCACCGATCCAGGTTCCAAAGGTGAGTGGGCGTGATGTGACTGGTAAATCAATATCTAGACGCTTGAGTTCGCGAGCAAAGTCATTGAGCACCTCTGGAACAGTCTGCTTTGCTAAATCGTCAAGATAATAAAGCGCGTTCATCGCTTCATCGAGTGGCTCTGGGCGATCGAGGCGCAATTCATCGGTCTGCCATAACAAATCTACTGTTTCAGCAAGCCGTTCATCTTGCGCAATACTCTTTGGAGTATCGAGAAGTCGAGAGATTTCCGATAGCTTGCCGAGAATAGAACGTCGCGCAGCTTCAGTAGGGTGAGCAGTAAAGACCGGGCGAACTTGAAGTTCTGAAACCCACTTCTCAATATCTGCTTGTGTAAATTCATGACCGGCTGTTGGGTTATTTTTTGCTTCAATAATTTTATCGACAGCTTGCGAGAGCCACGATTTTCCATCACGGCGAGCTTCGGCCAGAACACGAGAACGGTGTACTTGCTCAGCAACATTCGCTAAGTGAAAGTAAGTGCTGAAAGCGCGTACTAAATCAACTGCCTGATCATCTGTGATTTGCTCTAGTAATTGATCTTCGCCATTGCCGCGAACAGCTTTTCGAACTTTCTCAACAAGTTCAAGAAGTTCAGGACCCTCTTGGCGAACAAGTGATTGACCGAGCAAATCTCCGAGGCGGCGAACATCGCTACGTAAGTTGGCATCATCATTTGCGATGATGCTTGATGTCACTGTGTTCTGCGCCATGACGTAATTCTCGCACCTCATCTGCTCTCCGTGAGACGCTCTATCTCATTATTCGAAATAGCATCTGAGTGGTTACTATTGGGTTATTCAAGCCCCCCTTCTTTTTGAAGTGGGGCATAGGTGCGTTGATGGTGGAGATGAGGTGAGAGCGATGCATGGATTACTGACACAACTAGCCAGCGATGCTGCCTTGCGCACCAATATTCTCGGCAGTAAGCGCATCGTCACAGCACCCTCAAGCAATCCCTTCATCGCCGCCATGATTGCGCAAGAGAAGCCGCTCCTCATCGTTACGAGCTCCAGCCGAGGAGCTGAAGATCTTGCGGAAGATCTGCGTAATCTGCACCCGCTCGTCTTTGAATTTCCCGCGTGGGAGACCTTGCCCCACGAGAGGCTAAGCCCTCGAAGCGATACGGTGGCAAAGCGAATTCAAACTCTTGCTGGCCTCGCACAGTTAAAAGATAGTGACAATCCGATTGTGGTGGCGCCGATTCGCGCGGTCATTCATAGATTTATCGCGACTCTTGCCACAGAACCACTTCGAACGCTTGAGCTTGGCCAAGAAGTTTCATTAACCAATCTAATCGAGCATTTCACTGCACTTTCTTATAGCCGCACAGATTTAGTTGAGAAGCGCGGTGAGTTTGCAGTTCGCGGTGGAATTGTCGATGTCTTCCTGCCGCTTGCAGATTATCCAGTTCGAATAGATTTCTTTGGTGATGAAATTGAAGAGCTGATGTTCTTCGATATTGCAGATCAGCGCACAACAAAACCTGTTATCGGAAAACTCTCCATCATTCCTTGCCGTGAGTTGCTAATTACGGAGGCAATTAAAGAGCGAGCTGAAGCAATCAAGCATCGTTTTCCAGGCGCGATAGAGGTATTGGAAAAGATTTCACAAGGTATTAGCGTCGACGGAATGGAATCGCTCATTCCATTCTTGGTGGATGAGCACCAGACAATCTTCGATCGCATCAACCCCCGAAGTACCGTCATCTTTATTGAAGAAGAACGCACTCGTTCTCGCACCGCAGATTTAATTGAGACCAATGAAGAATTCCTTCAAGCCTCGTGGTCGAATGCCTCATTAGGTGGCGAGGCACCGATGCCGGTGGATAAAGTCACATATCTCAATTGGGAGGGGCTCTTTGCAGAGATTGCTGGCCATTCTCTAGGACACCAATCTCTTAATAGCTTTGGTAGTGATTTAGACGAGGATGTTTTCTTCACGGATTTTGCGCCTGTCGAACCGATGCGAGGAAACACCGACCGGTTGATTCAGTTGTTAAGTGATGGCCTTAATCAGCACCAGACAGTCCTTTTTGCGGCAACCGGCCATGGAATGGCAGAGCGATTTGCCGGCATTTTCCGAGGCGCGGATCTTCCGGTGCAGTTGAGTGCGGCTCTTCAAGCTCGTCCTACCAAGGGTTCTATCCACGTTTTTCAATCCACTTTGGCATATGGGTTTACAAGTGAAGATTCAGAGTTACTTTTTATTACCGAGCGAGATTTGTCGGGCAGCAAAGTTACGACTAAAGATGGCGCCCGCATGCCTACAAAACGTAAGCAGGCTATTGATCCACTCGAACTCAAAGTTGGCGATTTTGTTGTCCACGAGCAACATGGCATAGGTCGCTATCTTGAACTTGTACAACGCACAGTTGGTGGAATCACTCGCGAATATCTTGTCATTGAATATGCGCCTGCAAAGCGTGGTCAACCAGGTGATCGGATTTTTGTACCAACCGATACCTTAGAGCAGGTAAGCAAGTATGTGGGCGGAGAAGCACCTGCTGTCCATCGCATTGGCAGTGGTGAGTGGCAGAAAGCTAAGGGACGCGCACGCAAAGCGGTCCGACAGATTGCTGGAGAGCTCATCCGTCTCTATGCCGCGCGCACTAGCGCCCCAGGTTTCGCCTTCTCACCAGATACTCCTTGGCAACGAGAACTTGAAGATGCATTTAGTTATATCGAAACGCCAGATCAGTTATCAACGATTGAAGATGTAAAGCGCGACATGGAGCGCCCATATCCAATGGATCGAATCATTTGTGGAGATGTCGGTTACGGAAAGACCGAGATTGCGATTCGTGCAGCCTTTAAGGCAGTACAAGATGGAAAACAAGTTGCGGTACTTGTTCCAACAACTTTGTTGGTTCAACAACATTCAAAGACCTTTGCTGAACGCTATGCAGGTTTTCCAATCAAAGTAGCAGGCATTTCTCGATTCAATACCGCTAAAGAGAGTAAAGAGATTTTGAAAGAACTTGAGAGCGGTTCACTTGATGTGATTGTTGGCACCCACCGCCTGCTCTCTAATGATGTTCAATTCAGGGATCTTGGGCTCGTTATCGTCGATGAAGAGCAGCGCTTTGGCGTAGAACAGAAGGAATCGCTGAAGAAGATGCGCACGACAGTCGATGTCTTGGCGATGTCTGCTACCCCTATTCCACGTACGCTTGAGATGGCGGTAACTGGGATTCGTGAGATGTCGACCATCACGACTCCACCGGAAGAGCGCCACCCAATTCTCACCTATGTAGGTCCGGCAGATGAGGCGCAGATCAAAGCTGCAATTCACCGTGAACTATTGCGTGACGGACAGATTTTCTATCTCCACAATCGCGTCGACAGTATTGATAAATGCGCATCACATATCCAAGAGATGATTCCAGAAGCACGAGTACGAGTCGCGCACGGACAAATGAGTGAGAGTCAATTAGAAGATGTGATTTTAGGATTCTGGAATCGCGACTTTGATGTCTTGGTCTGTACGACCATTGTTGAGAGCGGTCTCGATATCCCCAATGCCAACACTTTGATTGTTGAACATGCCGAGAATTTTGGTCTCTCACAATTACACCAAATTCGCGGTCGAGTCGGTCGTGGTCGCGAACGCGGTTATGCCTACTTCCTCTATCCACCAGATAAACCGCTGACTGAAGTTTCTCTGGATCGATTGAAAACAATTGCCACCAACACAGATCTCGGCGCGGGCATGCGAGTCGCTCTTAAAGATCTTGAAATTCGCGGTGCCGGAAATCTCTTGGGCGGAGAACAGTCTGGTCATATTGCAGATGTTGGATTTGATTTGTACATGCGCATGGTTGGTGAAGCTGTACAGGATTACAAAACAGGCATTGTTGAAGGTGAAGAGATCAATCACGAATGCAAAGTTGAACTACCAATCAACGCCCATCTCTCTGAAGAGTATGTGCCGGGTGAGCGTTTGAGACTTGATCTTTATCGTCGCCTAGCGGATGTTCGCAATAGCGCTGATGTGCAATCCATCCGCGAAGAAATGGTCGATCGTTTCGGCAGATTGCCAGAAGAGGCGTTGGCTCTGCTCGATGTCGCCGAACTCCGAGCATTTGCGAAATCACACAATGTTCGCGAGATTGTGGCTGCCGGCAAATACTTGAGAATCTCGCCATTGACTCTGCCCGAGTCAAAACAGCTCAAACTCAACCGCCTCTTCCCATCATCTCTCTACAAATCGCAGAGTTCGACTGTGATGGTCGCCATCCCACGCGCGGCCGCATGGACCCCGGCTGCAGCAGCCTCCTCAAATATGGGAGATACTTCTCTCCTAGCGTTTGCCCGTCAGGCGCTGACCGAACTCACTGATTTATAGCCGCCTTACATTTCGAGATAGATACTGGAGCACGTTGTGAAGAAGAAAGTCCTTGCCCTGATTGCTGTTCTCTCACTCGCTACTGTCACCGCCTGCGGTCAGGTCAATAGCGCAGCAACTCTCGGCGATATCACCATCACTCAGAGCTCCTTCCAGGCAACTATTGATGAACTCCTAAAAGAGCGCGAGTCAGTAGATCAATCTCAAATGCAGCTCGAAGTAGGTAGCGCACTCAACCGTAGCCAACTTCGTTTTATGGTGATTACAACTATCTTTGATGAGATTGCAAAAGAGCTCAAGATTTCTGTCTCAAAGACCGATGAGGCAACAACTCGTCAGACTCTGATTGATCAAAGCGGTGGAGAAGAAGCGCTTGCACAGAACCTTGTCGCAGCTCAAATCGCACCATCTAATTTCGAACGTTACATTCGCGCGATTGTCGTCACTGAAAAGCTTGCTGATGCACTAGAAGCATCAGGTGTGTCAGCCGATGCAGTGGATTTCAGAATCACTGAACTCGTTAACGCCAAAGCTAAAGAGTTGAAGGTAACAATTAATCCTCGTTACGGAACCTGGGATTACGATGCTGGAGATATCTTGGCAACTGATTCAGCCGGCGATGCCATCGCTCCATCTCAACCTACAGAGTAATGTCCGAAGCTCAGTTCGGTTCTGAACTTCTGCGTTTAGTGGAGGTAATGGATCGACTTCGTTCGCCAGGTGGATGTGCTTGGGATGCAGAGCAGACCCATCAATCTCTTATCAAATACCTACTGGAAGAGTCATACGAGTTTATCGACGCTATCGAGAGCGATGATCGCGCCGGAATGCGAGAAGAACTCGGCGATGTTCTCTTGCAGGTATACTTCCATTCGCGCATTGCGCAAGACCATCCGACAGATCCGTTTACGATTGACGATGTTGCGGGTGCAATTGCGGATAAATTAATTGGTCGCCACCCTCATGTCTTTGCTGGCCTTGAAGTGAGTGGAACTGAAGAGATTATTGAAAACTGGGAAGCAATTAAGGCGAAAGAGAAGGGACGAACATCTCCACTTGATGGCGTTGCGATGTCTCAGCCAGCGCTCCCACTGGTATCAAAATTGATATACCGAGCCGATAAATATGGCGCTGCAATCGATTTACCAAAGTATCCATCGGATCAACCTGCTACTGAAGAGTCAGTAGGTGTCGCACTCGCATCGGTAATTGCGTGGGCGTATGAGCATGGAATCGACCCAGAATCAGCCCTGCGCAGCCAGGCTCGCGCCATGATTGCTCAATTAGTGCGCTCCGAAGAGTCGTAATATCCACGGTAAGATTGCCTCAGGTCGTTCAATGGTGAGCGCTTACTTCAAAACCTTGAATTAATCAGTTAAAGCAATCAGGCTTTCATTCTCGAAGGAGACACCCAGTGGCAATCATCGACACAATCTATGCACGCGAAATTCTTGACTCACGCGGAAACCCAACCGTTGAGGTAGAAGTCCAACTCGAGGATGGCACACAGGCTCGCGCAGCCGTTCCAAGCGGTGCATCTACCGGTGCTTTCGAAGCATCAGAGCTTCGCGACGAAGATAAGAAGCGTTACCTTGGCAAGGGTGTTCTTAAGGCCGTTGCATTCGTCAATGATGAGATTGCGCCAGCAATTGAAGGTTTCGATGCACAGGATCAGCGCCTCGTTGACTCAGAGATGATTGCTCTCGATGGCACTCCAAATAAGTCACGCCTCGGTGCCAATGCGATTCTCGGTGTATCACTCGCAGTTGCTAAGGCATCAGCTGAGTCTGCAGATCTCTCATTGTTCCGCTACGTCGGTGGTCCAAATGCACATGTACTTCCAGTTCCAATGATGAATATCCTCAATGGTGGCGCACATGCTGACACCAACGTGGATGTACAGGAATTCATGATTGCTCCAATTGGCGCACCAACATTCCGCGAGTCACTTCAGTGGGGTGCAGAGATTTACCACGCACTCAAGGCAGTTCTTAAGAAGCGCGGACTTGCAACATCAGTTGGCGACGAAGGTGGATTTGCGCCAAACCTAGATTCAAACCGCGCTGCACTTGATTTGATTATCGAAGCAATTACTGCAGCAGGATTCAAGCCAGGTACAGATATCGCACTTGCAATGGATGTTGCCGCGACTGAGTTCCACGATGCAGGTAAGTACAAGTTTGAGGGCAAGACATTGTCATCAGATGAAATGATTGCTTACTACGCAGAGCTAGTTAGCGCATACCCAATCGTCTCAATTGAAGATCCACTGAACGAAGAAGACTGGACAGGCTGGAAGTCAATGACAGCGTCACTCGGTTCAAAAATTCAGATTGTGGGAGATGACTTGTTCGTCACCAACCCAACACGTCTTGCAAAGGGAATCGAAACAGATACAGCTAACGCGCTGCTCGTGAAGGTTAACCAGATTGGTACTTTGACCGAGACTCTCGATGCAGTAGATCTCGCACACCGCGCGAACTATCGCAGCATGATGTCACACCGTTCTGGCGAAACAGAAGACACCACAATTGCAGATCTCGCAGTTGCAACAAACTGTGGTCAGATCAAAACAGGTGCTCCATCACGCACAGAGCGCGTTGCTAAGTACAACCAGCTTCTTCGCATTGAAGAGGAACTCTCTGACGGTGCGGTCTATGCAGGCCGCCAGGCATTTCCTCGCTTCAAGGCATAAGGAAAAGGCAATTCAATGGTCCGCAGATCATCTGGTGGCGCACGAAGAAAGAGTTACCGTTCGCGTAACTTGAACTTCAACCGCCACCAGGGATCGGGTCGGACTTTTGCTATTGCAGCAGTCTTCTTTGCGCTTGCGCTTTTTCTCGCGCCACCGATTAAGAATTACTTTACACAGCGCGCGCAGATCAGCGCCTTGAAAGCTCAGCTCTCGAGTGATTACGCGGCGCTGAAGGCGGCTGAGAAAGAGTTAACTCTCTGGCAAGATCCTGAATACATTAAATCTCAAGCGCGCGAACGTCTTCACTTTGTTCTGCCTGGCGAACGCCAATACATAGTGACTGGAACCGATGGTTCAGAAGATGAAAGCAATAATGAAGTTCAAGTAGTCGAAAATCTTCCAGAGGGTCAGCCTTGGTACACCAGAATGATTGCTTCGATAACAGAGGCAGGAAAGCAGTGAGCGACCGCACCCCAACGCAGGCAGATCTTGAAGTAATCGAGCGCCAACTCGGTCGCACTCCGCGAGATGTACATGCAATTTCATATCGCTGTCCTTGCGGAAATCCGGCGGTAGTTGAGACTCCACCTCGTTTGGGTAATGGCGAACCATTCCCGACCTTCTATTACGCAACATGCCCTCGACTCACTGCTGCAGTTTCAACGTTGGAGACAACAGGATTGATGGGCGAGATGAACGAGAGACTTGCGACTGATCCAGTTCTGGCTGGCGAATACGCAGCAGCACATGATGATTACATCGCATCGCGTAGCGCCCTTGGTATTGAAGTTCCAGAGGTGGAGAACATCTCTGCTGGTGGAATGCCTGATCGCGTTAAGTGCCTTCATTCGCTGGTTGCGCACTCACTCTCTGCCGGCGCTGGCGTTAATCCATTGGGCGATGAAGCGCTTGCAAAGCTACCTGAATGGTGGAAATCCAACCCATGCGAGTAGCAGCGATTGATTGCGGCACTAACTCCATTCGTTTATTGATTGCAGATATCGATGGAAGCTACTTTCGAGAAATCACTCGTGAAATGGAAGTTGTTCGGCTTGGCCAAGGTGTCGATAAGACCGGAGCATTTCATCCTGATGCAATTACCCGCACGCTAGCCGCTGTTGATAAATATGCAGCAGAGATCGCCAAGCGCGGTGTAGAGAAGATTCGCTTCTGTGCCACGAGCGCTACTCGCGATGCCACTAATCGCGCGCTCTTTATTGATGGCGTCAAAGAGCGCTTAGGTATCGAACCAGAGGTGATTGCCGGAGAAGTAGAAGCTGCTCTCTCATTTATTGGCGCAACTAAAGATTTTGATAAGAGCCAAGGCCCTTTCCTCGTAATCGATATCGGCGGAGGTTCTACCGAATTCGTTTTCGGAACAGATTCCGTTGAAGCAGCGCGCAGCATGAATATCGGTTGCGTGCGCATGTCTGAGCGCCACTTCACTGGAGATCAACCAGATCCAGGTCAGATTGCGTCTGCTATCGAAGATATTGATGAAGCGATTCGCCAAGCAGCAAAAAACGTTCCCATTACTCAAGCAAAGACCGTGATTATGGTTGCTGGTACCGCAACCACTATTGCGGCAGCCGCTCTAGATCTTCCGGGCTACGACCGTTATGCAATTCATTTAGCTCGAATTAGCGCAGAGCGGGCACATCAAATCTCAACTGAGCTATTACGCGAAACTCGTGAGCAGCGCGCAGCACACGGATATATGCACCCAGGTCGAGTTGATGTAATTGGCGCCGGTTCGCTTGTTCTTGATCGCATCATGTTGGCATCAGGCGCCGCTGAATTCGTTGCATCAGAATCTGACATTCTCGATGGAATGGCTTGGTCACTTGTATAAGAAGTTAGAACTTCTCGATAAGGCAATCGTCAAATGCCAGCAATGTCCACGTCTTGTTGATTGGCGAGAAGAAGTTGCAGTAACAAAACGCAAGTCCTATGAAAACGAAAAGTATTGGGGAAAGCCGGTTCCAGGCTTCGGTCCTGCCGATGCAAAATTAGTTGTTCTCGGTCTTGCACCAGGTGCTCATGGTGCCAACCGCACCGGTCGAGTATTTACTGGGGATTCTTCAGGAGATTGGCTCTATCGTGCACTCCATAAAGCTGGTCTAGCAAAAATTCCCACAAGTACTTCAAGCAAAGATGGGCAAGAGTTAATTGATACTCGCATTCTTTGTGCCGTGAGGTGTGCACCACCGGATAACAAACCTTCAACCGAGGAAAAATCGACCTGCGCACCATTCTTTGAAAATGAGATTGCACTCTTGCTTCCAACAGCGCAATCTTTTCTCGCTCTCGGAAATCTCGCATGGGATTCGATCTACCGTACGCTTAAGGAGTTAGGGTGCTCGGTACCGACACCAAAACCTAAGTTCACCCACTCTGCAAAGTATTTTTTTGAAGGCCCGGACGGCAGCAAGCGCCGAGTAATAGGCTGTTATCACCCAAGTCAGCAGAATACATTCACTGGAAAGCTCACCGAAAAGATGCTGGATTCAGTGATAAAGAGTGCTATTCAAGGTTAATTTGCACTGGATATGAACTAGTAGACTCCACCACCTATTGGCCCCCGTAGTCCAATGGCAGAGACAGAGGACTTAAAATCCTTCCAGTGTCGGTTCGAGTCCGACCGGGGGCACAAAAAAGTCATAGACTCAATCTATGAGCCAATGGAATGACATTGAGTTACCTCCCCGATTTCGAGTCATCTCTGACAATGACTATGCCGGTGATCCTGATGGTTTAGTCCAACTAGCTCACCATTTGCTTTCACCATCAGTTGAAATCAGAGGAATCATTTCGAGCCATCTCCGCCCCGGAGATGACTGGGACCTCACCGGTGATTCGGTTGCTGCAGGTGTATCAGCAGTTGTGGAATTAGCCAGAATAATGAAGCTCGAAAAACTTCCGCCATTGATGGAAGGTTCAAAAGTTGCGCTGACAGATATTGCACTGCCCGCGATCTCAGCAGGTGCGCAATTGATAATTGATGAAGCAAATCGAATTGATGTTGCTACACCTCTCTATGTTGTCTGCGGAGGCAGTCTGACCTCAATCGCCTCCGCATGGCTGATGGATCCGACAATCGCAAACAAGTTAACCGTTATTTGGATTGGTGGCCCCGAGTACCCAGGGCATCGACATTTACCTCCAAATGCAATGCCCATCGAATACAACTTATTGGAAGATTTAATTGCGGGACAAGTGGTCTTCAATCACTCGAACCTCAATCTCTGGCAGGTCTCTCGAAGCGTGTATCGAGATTGCAATGCATCGACCGCAGAACTCATTATCCGAATGAAAGAAAAATCTGATTTAGGGGCATATCTTTTTGAGCAGATCAGCATCGCTGCCCGTAGAAATATTGAAAATAGTGGATTCTTCAGTGAAATGTATTCGCTCGGTGATTCACCACTTGTGTTATTGACCGCTCTCCAGACTGGTTTTGAACCTGCACCTGCATCAAGTCAATGGGTTAATCACGAACGCCCTCAGATTAATAGTGCCGGCCAATACGAGTTCGTGGGGAGAGCAGAAACTGTGCGGGTATTTACTCTTCTTGACGTCCGTATGATGCTGGAAGATATGTATGCCAAATTTGAAATGACTGCACTTTAGAGGATTGTTACCGAAAGAGTATAGAAATCCTAGAAGTTGCGGGTTAGAGTGCTGCTCACCAAATCCACTCTAAGTGAGAGGCTCCACCATGTTTACTCCTACCCCCGCAGATAAGTTCACCTTTGGTCTCTGGACTGTTGGTTGGCAGGCGCGTGATCCCTTTGGCGATCCCACACGTGGACCACTTGATCCAGTTGAGACAGTCAATGAGCTCGCTGCCCGCGGTGCATACGGAGTTACCTTTCATGATGATGATTTGATTCCATTTGGTTCAGATGATGCAACCCGTCAAGGGCATATCGATCGCTTTAAGAAAGCTCTCACTGCAACCGGAATGAAAGTTCCGATGGCGACAACTAACCTCTTTAGCCACCCGGTATTTAAAGATGGTGCATTTACCAGCAATGATCGCGATATTCGTCGCTATGCAATTCGCAAGGTGATGCGCAATATCGATCTCGCCGTTGATCTTGGTGCACAGACATATGTCTGCTGGGGCGGCCGTGAAGGCGCAGAATCTGAGAGCTCTAAGGATGCCTATGTAGCGCTCGAGCGATATAAAGAAGCATTCAACGTTCTCGGTCAGTACGTCATCGATAATGGATACGACCTCAAGTTCGCTATTGAGCCAAAGCCAAATGAGCCACGTGGCGATATCTTCTTGCCAACAATTGGCCACGCACTTGGCTTTATCTCGCAGCTCGATCACCCAGAATTGGTGGGTCTCAATCCAGAGGTGGGCCACGAGCAAATGGCCAACCTCAACTTTGTTCACGGTATTGCACAGGCGTTGTGGCAGAAGAAGTTATTCCACATCGATCTCAACGGCCAGCGCGGACCAAAGTACGACCAAGATTTTGTCTTCGGCCATGGCGATCTCAAGAGCGCATTCTTCTTAGTTGATCTCCTTGAGAGCTACGGATACGCCGGCCCTCGCCACTTTGATTACAAGCCAGTGCGTACAGAGAACATGGACGGCGTGTGGGCATCAGCAACATCAAATATGCGCACCTATTTGATTCTTAAGGATCGCGCTGCTGCATTCCGTAAGGATCCGCGCGTAATTGCTGCAATGAAGAACTCACATGTTGATCAATTGTTGATTCCAACTCTGGCAGCAGGTGAGACCTGGCGTGATTTGGCAGCAGATTCATTTGATGTGGTAGCAGCAGGAGAGCGTGCATATCACTACGAAGTTCTTGATCAATTAGCGATGGAACATTTGATGGGCGTCTCTATCTAAGATGGCAAGAGTTGCGGGTGTTGATTCCTCAACCCAATCGGTCAAGATTGTGGTGCGAGATAGCGATAGTGGTGAACTACTAGCGCAGGCTTCGCATCCGCATCCCGATGGCACTGAGGTGGACCCGCAGCATTGGCTGACTGCACTTTATGTCGTCATCAATGAAGTAGGTGGCCTCGATAGCCTCGATGCAATCTCTATCGGCGGCCAGCAGCATGGCATGGTCCTGCTCGACAGTGACGGTGAAGTCATTCGCCCTGCACTTCTCTGGAATGACACTCGCTCTGCGCCACAGGCAACTGACGTCAATGAGAAGTTCCCTGATATTCATCTGAAGACTGGCTCGCAGTTAGTTGCATCATTTACTGCTTCGAAGGTGCGCTGGGTTTTGGAGAACGAACCAGAAAGCGCAGCGCGAATCGCAGCTATAGCACTTCCACACGATTGGTTGTCGTGGAAGTTATCGGGAAGTTCAGATATCGCAGAACTCTTCACCGATCGCTCTGATGCTTCTGGCACTGGTTATTTTGATCCCAGCACCAATCAATACATTTCCGAAATCGTTCAGTGGGTGAGCGGTAAGAGCGATGTAATCCTGCCGAGAATTGTTGCACCGGGTGAAGTTGCGGCAAAGGTGGGCAAGACCATCATTGCTTGCGGTGCCGGTGATAACGCAGGTGCTGCGCTCGGTATCGGCGCACAGGTAGGTGACTTAGTAATTTCTTTAGGCACCAGCGGAACTGCCTTTGCAGTGTCAGCCACACCGACCCACGATTCTTCTGGAGAAGTTGCTGGCTTCGCCGATGCATCAGGAAACTACTTGCCACTTGCCTGCACACTTAATGCCGCAAAAGTTTTTGACTCAACTGCAAAATTGTTGGGCGTTGATTTTGAAAAATATAGTCAACTTGCTCTGCAAGCAAAACCTGGTGCAGAAGGTTTGATGATGCTTCCACATTTTGATGGTGAGCGAACTCCTAATCGCCCAGATGCCGAAGGCGCAATTCTTGGAATCTCTCACTCTAATTTCACTACCGGAAACATCGCGCGAGCAAGTATCGAAGGTGTGATTGCCGGACTTGCTTACGCTACCGAAGCGCTACGCGAAGAGAAGGTTGAGATCTCTCGCGTTCTCCTTGTCGGTGGAGCAGCCCGTAATGAAGCAGTGCAGCGAATTACATCGGAAATCTTTGGTCTACCGATTCACATCCCTACCCCTGGTGAATACGTCAGCGAAGGGGCAGCCGTTCAGGCGGCATGGTCATTACATGGTCATCGACCGCAATGGTCACAATCTGTTATGAAAACGGTTTCAGCCCCTCCACAACGTATGGTGAAGGACCGTTATTTAGCGGCGATTTCTGCTATTTGAGGCGTTATTCAATCGTTATTGAATAGTTCAACTTTTCTATTCCCTCGCCCATCAATCCATATTAGATTTCGCGACAAGTCAAGTAAGTCCATCAAGCCATTTCGGCCTGTTCGATTTACCTCTAAATATAAGGAGATCTAATGAAGAAGACTGCACTCATCGCTGCAGTAGCACTTGGCGCATCAGCTGTTCTTTCAGTTGCTGGCGTTTCATCTGCTTCAGCTGCTGGCACACGTGCATGCATCATCCTTCCAGATGCAGATAGCGGAACACGTTGGGAATCAGGCGACCGTCCAGCATTGGACAAGGCACTCAAGGCAGCAGGCTTTGAGACTGATATCCAGAACGCACAGTCAGATACATCAAAGTTTGCAACAATTGCAGATGCACAGCTCGCTAAGGGTTGCGGTGTCATGATTCTTGTTGACTACCAGGGTGCAGGCGTTTCTGTTGCTGCTAAGGCAAAGACACAGGGTATTCCTGTAATTGCTTACGACCGTCCAATCGCTGGGGCTACATACTACGTATCATTCGACAACACAGTTGTTGGAGCTCTCCAGGGTCAGACAGTTATCGACGGCCTCAAGGCTGCTGGTAAGGATCCAAAGAAGGCTTCAATCGTTTACGGTTCAGGTGATCCATCAGACGGAAACGCAAAGATGTTCCTTGACGGAGCTCTTGCAGTTCTCAAGAAGGCAGGCGCAAAGCCAGCATTCACAATGAAGGGCACATGGGACGGCGCAAAGGCTGGAACATACTTCGAGCAGGCTTACACAGCTGTTAAGGGCAAGGTAGATGCAGTGTTGGCTCCAAACGACAACAACGCAGCTTCAATCATTGCAATCCTCGACAAGAACAAGCAGAAGGCAGTTATCTCAGGCCAGGATGCTTCAATTGCAGGTCTTCAGAACGTTCTCCTTGGCAAGCAGACAGCAACTGTCTACAAGCCATTCACAGTAGAAGCTAAGGTTGCAGCTGATCTCGCAATCAAGCTCCTCAAGGGAGAGACTGTTTCAGCTCCTAAGAAGCTTGCTGATGGCACACCATTCTTCGCATCAAAGCCAATCTTGATCAAGGCTAAGGATGTTAAGACTGTTGTTGCTGCAGGCGATGCAAAGGTCGCAGACCTCTGCAAGGGTGCAGTTAAGGCAGCATGTGCTAAGAACGGTATCAAGTAAGTCGTATACCGCGATAAGCGCTAAATAGCAGTAAAAAGTGAAGAACCTTGCGTTAGAAATAGCGCAAGGTTCTTCACTATTACACAGTAAAGCCCGCTCTAGACAGTGTTGTTCGAGTGCCGTATAGAAGGATTGCGAATATGAGTTCACCGGTAGTTCAGTTAGTTGATATTAAGAAGAGCTTCGGCCCCGTCGATGTGCTTAAAGGCATCGATATCACTTGTTATGCGGGTCAGGTCACTGCACTCGTTGGTGATAACGGAGCTGGAAAATCCACTCTCATTAAAGGACTATCGGGCGTACAGCCATACGACTCAGGAAAAGTCATCTTCGCCGGCGAAGAGGTATCAATTCAGACGCCAGGACAGGCAAGCTCTTATGGCATCGAAGTTGTGTATCAAGATCTCGCGCTCTGCGAAAACCTCGACATTGTTCAGAATATGTTCCTCGGCCATGAAGAGATGCTCACCGGTACTCTCAATGAGCCAGAGATGGAGCGCTTAGCAACAAAGGCGCTACAGAGCCTTTCGGTGAAGACAGTTAAATCTGTTCGTCAAAAAGTTTCATCACTTTCAGGTGGCCAGCGCCAGACTGTTGCGATTGCACGTTCTGTATTGCGCGAAGCAAAACTCGTCATTCTCGATGAACCAACCGCGGCACTAGGTGTAGCGCAGACCGAGCAAGTTCTTAACTTGGTAAAGCGCCTTGCATCACAAGGTGTCGCTGTCATCATTATTAGCCACAACCTCAACGATGTATTCCAAGTGGCAGATCAAATTTCAGTTCTCTATCTAGGCAAGATGGTGGCAAACCTCGATCGTCGTGAAACAACTTATGATGACGTCGTCGCCTACATCACCGGTACTAAGACTCAGGAAGGTAACTAATATCGTGGCAGAGCAACAAGTAACTTCATTAGCAAGCGGCCACGAAGGCACTGTTAGAGATCAAACTCGTGCCTACCTTCTTCGTCTTAAAGATGGCGAGATGGGTTCTGTTCCAGCAATTGGCGCAGCAATCGTCCTCGCATTCGTATTTGCCTACCTCAGCCCATTCTTCTTCACCAATATCAACTTCGCGAACATGTTCGTGCAGGCGGCAGAGCTCACCATGCTTGCAGCTGCACTTGTATTCGTTATCTTGCTCGCCGAAATTGATCTGGCTGCAGGCGTTACTGCAGGTGTAGCTATGGCGGTATTTATCCGCCTACTTCAGGCCGGGTGGGATTGGATTCCTGCGCTCGGCGCTAGCTTTGCAGTAGGAATCGTTGTTGGACTTGTGATCGGTTTTGTCGTAGCAAAAATTGGCGTTCCATCATTTGTGGTGACGCTTGCATTCTTCCTTGGATTCCAAGGTCTTCAGCTTCTGCTTCTTGGAGAAGGTGGCGTTTACCGCATCGAAGTTCCTGAGGTGATTGCAGTAATGAATAGCAATATGCCTTTGTGGGGCGGATGGGCGATGCTGATTATTTCTCTCGCTATCTCTTTCCTTATTTCAATCTGGGATCGTGCGCGACGCTCACGTGTAGGGCTTGTAAATAAGCCTTTCTCTATCATTGTGATGAGATTGGGCGCAGTGGGAACTCTCGCTGCCATTGCTATCAATATTATGAACCAGAACCGTAGCCAGGGATCTATCCCAATCCAAGGTGTGCCAATCGTTGTGCCTATCGTTCTCGTCATTCTCACGATCTGTACTTTGATTCTTGATCGTACAAAGTTTGGTCGTCACCTCTATGCAGTGGGCGGCAATCCAGAGGCAGCACGTCGCGCCGGTATCAAGGTTGTCTCCATCCGAGTCTGGGCATTTATCATCTGCGCAATTCTTGCTGTGGTCTCAGGCCTCTTCCATGCCAGCCGCCTTCAGAGCGTTGATGGATCTGCTGGAAAGACAATCGTTCTCTCTGGCGTTGCAGCTGCGGTTGTCGGTGGCGTGAGCCTCTTTGGTGGTCGTGGTCGTATCTCTCACGCAGTCATTGGCGCATTCGTTATCACCATGATCGATAACGGTCTTGGCCTGCTTCAGATGCCAGCTGGTGTGAACTACCTCGTTCAGGGTGGAGTTCTTCTTCTCGCAGCAACTATCGATGCACTTGCTCGTCGCAGAGGCGGAGTCGTCGGTCGCAACTAGGACTGATTGACGCCAGGTAAGCTGCAATGAAGTTCACTGACGGCTTCTGGTTGTTGCGGGAGGGCGTTACCGCCCTTCATGCCACTTCGCTGCAAAAAGTCGAACCTTCTGGCAACGGCTTTAGCGCACTTGTCGCCCCCAAAGTTGTCGAGCATCGTGGTGCCACACTGAACTCAGCTCTCTTCGAGCTCGAATTCTCCTCACCCCTACCCGACGTGATTGGGGTGCGAGTACGCCATCATCGCGGCGGCGAAGATTCGCTCTCCTTCGATCTCAACACAGATAATCCTGTCACTCATTTCCTTGAAGGTGATCAGGAAGTTTCATTGACCTCTGGAGCACTCACTGCAAAGTTGAGTAAAGGATCCTCCTTCAACCTCGAGTTTCTTGCTGCAGATAAAGTGCTGACGCATCAGCGTGCTAAGAGCCTTTCAATCTTTAACGATGGCAGCGCCCATTACCTTGCAGCTCAACTCAATCTAGGTGTGGGCGAACTTGTCTATGGTCTGGGGGAGCGCTTCACCGCATTTGCCAAGAATGGTCAGAGCGTCGATATCTGGAATGCCGATGGTGGAACGAGCAGTGAGCAGGCGTATAAGAACATTCCGTTTTATCTCACCAACCGTGGTTATGGCGTCTTTGTTAATAACACCGGTAAGGTCTCTTTCGAAGTGGCCAGTGAAACGGTTGAGAAAGTTCAGTTCAGTGCGCAGACTCACGATCTTCAATACTTTGTTATCTATGGACCTACCCCGGCTGAAATATTAGAGAAGTACACCGCACTTACCGGGCGCGCACCTCAGTTACCTGAATGGTCCTTCGGTCTCTGGCTGAGTACGTCTTTTGTAACCGATTACGACGAGAAGACAGTTACCGCATTTATCGATGAGATGGAACGCCGAGAGATTCCATTAGATGTTTTTCATTTCGATTGCTTCTGGATGCGCGAGTATCAGTGGTGTGATTTTCAATGGGATCCTCGCACCTTCCCAGAACCAGCAGCAATGCTCGCCCGCCTGAAAGCAAAAGGTTTAAAGATTTCGCTCTGGATTAATCCTTACATTGGGCAAGCATCACCACTCTTTGCCGAAGGTAAAGCAGGTGGTTACTTCTTGAGGCGTCATGACGGATCAGTTTGGCAGTGGGATTTGTGGCAGGCAGGGAATGCAATAGTTGACTTCACCAATCCAGCAGCACGTGATTGGTTTAAATCAAAGTTGCGTCCTTTACTAGAGATGGGTGTTGATTGCTTCAAGACTGACTTCGGCGAAAGAATTCCCACCGATGTCATCTATTTCAACGGTGCAGATCCTCATCAGATGCATAATCTCTATACCCAGCTTTATAACGCGACTGTTTGGGAGCTTCTGCAGGAAGTTAAAGGCAAAGATGCCATCGTTTTTGCGCGCAGTGCGACCGCAGGTGGTCAGAAGATGCCGGTCCATTGGGGCGGAGATAACACCTCGTCATTTGAATCCATGGCAGAGAGCCTTCGTGGTGGTTTAAGCCTTTCTTTAAGTGGTTTTGGCTATTGGAGCCACGATATAGGTGGTTTTGAAGGCACCCCGGATCCAGCGGTCTTTAAGCGCTGGTTAGCTTTCGGTCTATTAAGTTCGCATAGCCGCCTGCATGGAAATGAATCAGTTCGAGTTCCATGGAGCATCGATGAAGAAGCAGTTGATGTCACTCGCACTTTTGTAAATTTAAAGAAGAAGTTACATCCTTACTTGGTTGCAACAATGCGCGAAGTAACAGCTCATGGTTTGCCGATGATGCGCCCGATGCTGCTCGAATTTCCAGATGATCCCACTTCTTGGTTCTTGGACCAGCAATACATGCTGGGACCTGATTTATTGGTCGCTCCGGTTTTGAGCGCTAGCGGTGAAGTTACTTTCTACCTTCCAGATGGGAAATGGCGTAATTACTTCACTGATGAGATTGTTGAAGGTGGTCGCTGGTTTACTGAAAGCCATGCATTTACGACTCTTCCACTCTTTGCACGCGATGGTGGCTCACTGTGAGCGGAAGCCTTTTAACAGATCACATTTACGCGGCAGATCCATCTGCCCATGTTTTTGGTGACCGCCTCTATCTCTATGTTTCATACGATGAGCCCAACACCAATTCGTACGACTCTATGGTCTGCTATCACGTGGTCAGTACGGACGACTTAGTGAACTGGATTGATCACGGTCGTGTTTTACATTTGGATCAAGTCGATTGGGCGCTCAGCCATATGTGGGCCATCGATGCCAATTTCTACAATGGAAAGTACTACTTAACCTTCTGCGCAATTGAAAAGAGTACGGGAACATTTAAAACCGGTCTTGCAGTATCTGATCGACCAGAGGGACCGTTTACCAACATTGGCTTCATTGACGGTGTTGATTGGGGACAAGACCCAGCCTTCTTTATTGATGACGACAAGACACCGTACTTAATCTGGGGCGGTCGTGGGTCGATTTTAATTGCTGAGCTGAATGTCGATTTATTGAGCGTAAAAGTCGAGACAATTACCAACATCAGCGAGCAAATCAATGGCTACGAAGGGCCATTTCTCCATAAATATCAAGGTCTTTACTACCTTACCTATCCAGCTCTCGACGGCGAGAAATGGCCACAACGAATGTCATATGCGACCGCTGAGAATATCTTCGGCCCATATACCGCCCGTGGGATCTATATCGATCAATACCCTGGCCACTCTGGAACGATTCATGGATCCGTTGTCCGATTCAAAGAGCAGTGGCTTGCTTTCTATCACTCTGGGTGGGTCTCTGGAACTGAGACATCGCGATCACTCATGATGGACCGCGTCGAGTATGACGCAACTGGAGCGATTACAAGAATTACCCCGAAAGAATCTGCGGCGGGACGGGCAGTCGTTGATGGTAAGAATTGGAAGATTCAGCTTCGAGCATCATCGGCTGTAGGAAATGGCGGAAAGTTCTTCAATACTCGAATCGAAGATGATGCTGTAACTGGATTTATCTCTCAAGAATCAGGGCTACGCGTTCTATTCCAAAATGGTAAGGCACAGAAGTATCGCCTCACGATCACGTATAAGAGCAATAGCGATCGCACTGCGCGAGTTCTCGCAGGAAATCACCTGTTTTATAACGGTGTGCAGAACCAGACATACGAGCAATACATCAACCGGGGCACTCACTTCCCCAGCACAAATGGCTCTTGGCAAGAGATTGAAATCGGATCCCACCACTTTAGCCCTGGAGAGTATTTAATTCGTCTCTCCAATAGCCACAATGGTTCGCCAGATGATTTTGCAGTACAGTCTTTCAATTTATACCCTCTCAAATAAATCAACCTCTCAATAAATCCAACACTCAGGAAGGGACCACGATGGAGTTCAAGAAAGACTTTCTCTTTGGAGTAGCAACCGCTGCTTATCAAATCGAAGGTGGATTTGATGAGGATGGCAAAGGTCGTTCTATCTGGGATACATTCTGCGACACTCCTGGCAAAGTCGCTCGTGGCGAAAACGGCAAAGTTGCCAATGATCACTATCACCGATGGCGTGAAGATGTAGCAATCATGAAGCAGTTAGGTGTGAATTCATACCGTCTTTCACTGGCTTGGACTCGTATGTTTCCCGATGGAACCTTGGCCAGCCGAAACGAGAAAGGCTTTGAGTTCTACAGCAACCTCATCGATGAGTTGATCGCCAACGGCATCGAGCCGATCATCACCCTTTATCACTGGGATTTACCGCAAGCTCTGCAAGATCAAGGTGGCTGGAACAATCGCAACACTGCTCTCGCTCTGGCCGATTACGCACGCGAAGCAGCAATTGCCTTTGGCGATCGAGTTGAAAAATTCGCTCCCATCAACGAGCCATGGGTGATGTCGTGGCTGGGTTATGGACTTGGCTACCACGCTCCGGGAGTGAAGGACTTCGCTCACGCAATCGCTGCCTCACATCACACTGTGCTTGCTCACAACCTCTGCTTCAAGGCGATCAAATCGGTGCGACCTAACGCTCTCGTCGGTCCGGTATTAAGTCAGAGCCATCCAGATGTCGATAACATTTTCGATCCCAAGCAGGTGAGAGCCGCCGAAGTCTTTGATATGAATCAGAATACTTTTTGGATGGAGGCATTCTTCACCGGTAAGTATCCAGATTTAGCGTGGGAACTTTATGGCGATCGCTTGAAGAGCGTGGTCCAAGATGGCGACCTGGATATGGTCGACCATGACTTTATCGGTATTAACTATTACTTCAACACTCGTATTGGTCATGAAGTAGCACCTGATCACCCTAACCGTGCGCGAGTCATCGATGAGCTTGCTGGTCTATCGATGCTCAGCACTTCAATGGGCCATGTGACAGATATGGGTTGGCCAATCACACCTTATGGATTGGAAGATCTCTTAGTTCGTTGGACAGAGAAGTATCCAAACCTTCCACCGATTTACATCACTGAAAATGGCGCCGCATACGACGATGGCATTAGCGAAGACGGTCAGATTCACGATCAGCGACGCATCGATTACCTCAACGACCACCTCATGGCACTGCTCTCTGCCATGAGGCGGGGAGCCGATATCCGCGGATATATGCAATGGTCGATGATGGATAACTTCGAATGGGCGGTGGGTTACGCCAAGCGATTTGGCATCGTCCATGTCGATTACCAGACCCAGAAGCGCACCATCAAGGATTCGGGCCACTGGTATCGAAAGACGATCGAGGAGAACGGCCGCAATCTCTTAGAAAAGACGGTGGATTTCGCCTAGAAAGGCTTTTTCGGTAGGGAATAACCTTGCCTTGCCGTAAGTTATAACTGCTGCGGGGAGGCGTTTCCCGCACTTAAAAGGAGAAATTAATGCGCAGTTCTAACCCAGTCCTAGCCGGCCGCGGTTTCGCTCGTATCAACCCAGATGTATTGGATCGTGCCGGTACTCCAGCTCAGGATCACAACACACTTGAATCACGCCCATCGTCAGCACCGATGTCTATCGATGATGTCATCATCAAGACTGCAGGTCTCTTCGCAGTTCTTGTAACTGTAGGAGCGCTCGCATGGCGCGCAGATAACCCAGCACTGGCCTTGGTAGGTCTCGTTGGCGGTCTCATTCTTGCGTTGGTCAATTCATTTTCAAAGAAAGTTCGCCCAGCACTCGTCATTGCATATGCGGTTGCACAAGGTCTTCTCCTTGGTTCAGTCTCCAAGCTTTACGAGAGCGCGTATAGCGGCATCGTAGGTCAGGCAGTTGTTGCCACTGCGTGTGCATTTGCAGGAGTTCTTGTTGCATACAAGAGCGGCAAGATTCGCGTCACTCCAAAGTTCACTCGTGTCTTGATGGGTTCACTCATTGGATACTTTGTCTTTGGAATTGCAACGCTCTTTATTGGATTCCCATCCGGCGGACTCGGAACTCTCATCGCAGTTGGTGGTGTAGTTCTCGCCTCACTCTTTATCGTGATGGATCTTGATCAAATCGAGAAGGCAGTTGCGGCAAAGGTTCCTGCTGAAGAAGCATGGCGTATGGCGTTCGGTCTGATGGTTACGCTCGTATGGCTCTACCTCGAAGTATTGCGACTCATCTCAATTCTTCGCAGCGAAGAGTAAGTGCAGGCATTAATAAAAACCCCGGTATCAATCGATATCGGGGTTTTTATTTCGCCACTGCTAAAAACTGATGTACATTGCCGCCATGAGCAAAGTCTTCCTATTCGTCGAAATTGACGTTCAATCAGGAAAAGTCGAAGCCTTTCTCGAGAAGCTACAGAGCCATGCTCAAGGTATTCGCAGCGAAGATGGATGCGAATCTCTTGAGATATACCGAAATTCTGATAATGAGAATGTCGTTAACGTCTGGGAAATTTGGAGTAATCGCAGCGCGTGGGATCTTCATATGGCTAACGATGCAAGTAAAGCGTGGCGAGAGATTGCAGCCGAATATGTTCTCGGCGAAAAAATCACCGTCATGAATCAGGCTTAGATCTCTAGATCACCAAAGTAACTCTTCAGTAACCTCAACCCTTTTTGCATCCTATTTGCACGATCAAAAACGATACCTAATCGTTATCAAATAAAGGCAAATTTCCTTTGACAGCCCACGCACCCCACAGAGTACCTTTCGGGACAACGTTGTCTCAGATTCGCTGAGGCGGTTAGCAATATCGGACCTTCTCGAAGGAGGAGGACCTACAGTCTTGAAAGGACTCCATCAATGGCAACACTTCGCCAGAAGGCTGTGAAGGTTCTTGCAGTTGCTGTTACAGCATCATTTGCTGTCGCAGGATTTGCAGTACCAGCACAAGCAGCTAACAAGTACACAATCGCATTCGTAATGGGTGCAGAGTCAGATCCATTCTTCCAGGCTATGAAGCTAGGTGCTGAAGAGCAGGCAAAGAAGAGCGGTGTAACACTTATCTGGCAGGGAGACCCATCACAGTACTCACCTGCAACACAGATTCCTGTTCTTGATCAGGTTCTTGCACAGAAGCCAAACGGTCTTGTTTTGATCCCAACAGATCCAACAGCACTTCAGGCAGCACATGACAAGGCAATCGAATCAGGTATTCCAGTTGTCAACGTTGATACACGCGTTAACGACATCTCAAAGGCAACTTCATTCATCACAGGCGACAACGCTGACGGTGGAGCAAAGGCTGCAGACACACTTGCTAAGGCAATTGGATACAAGAAGGGCAAGACATACAAGGTTGTTGTTGGTCTTACATCAGCAACTGCTACAACAAACGTAGGTCGCCTCAATGGCTTCACAGCACAGATCAAGAAGAAGTACCCAGGTATCAAGATTGTTGAGAAGGCTTACTCACAGTCACAGCCATCAGTTGCAAACACAAACGTTTCTAACTGGCTCACAAAGTACCCAGATCTAGCTGGTATCTTCGCAATCGACGGAACTAACGCCGCTGGTGCAGCTGCTGCACTTCAGGCTAAGGGTCTTGTTGGCAAGATCAAGCTCATCGGTTACGACGCATACCCAGCAAACGTTGACCTCATCAAGAAGGGCGTTTTCACAGCTCTTATTGCTCAGGATCCAGCTGCTGAGGCACGCCTTGCAATCCAGTACTTGGTTGCAACACTTGATAAGAACGCTGCTGAAATTGCAAAGATCAAGAAGGAAGTTGTTATTCCTAACAAGGTCCTCACTGCAAAGTCATCAGCTGCAGATCTGAAGAAGTACACATACGTAGCTAAGTAAGCTCCGTACAAAGCACTAAATAGATGGGCTGGTTTTGAGGTAACTCAAGGCCAGCCCATCTACTAGTTGAATATTGATAGTAAAGAGTTCGTAGTAGTAAGTTAACTACCCAATAGTCGATACAACACAGGAGATACCGTGAACAAGCTCGCAGACCGCGCAAAAGCTGTTGCCTCTAATCAGCAGGCAATGCTCTTCTTCGTACTTTTGGCGATGGTCGCCTTCTTCACATCTCAGAACCCAATCTTCTTTTCAAATGCAGTATTCGGAAACATTATCTCTGACTGGTCTCCTATCGTGCTTATTGCGGTTGGACAGGCCTTTGTCATCATCTCTGGCGGAATCGATCTCTCCGTAGGTTCCACAGTAGCTATTTCAGGCGTTGTTTCTGCTTTTGCAATTCGGTCAATGACAGAGGATGGCCACGGAGCTACCTACGTTTTAATTATCGGGTTCATCATCTCGGCCGCGGTTGGTTTATTAGTTGGAGCAATTAACGCCTTCCTCATTACCAAGGCAAATATGGTTCCTTTCATCGCCACCCTCGTCACCATGGGAGCAGGTGCAGGTCTTGCTATCGTCTTTACAGGCGGCGGACCAATCGGCGGCGGACCTGATGCTGCGATTCAGCTCAGTGTTGCAAAGGTCGGACCGTTCTCTTATCCAGGTTTAGCAATTGTTGCCCTAGTTATCTTGCTCGGTCTTATTCTTCACAAAGCTCGTTTCGGTCTCTACACATTTGCTATTGGATCAAATGAGTTTGCTGCGCGCGCAGCTGGAATCAATACAAAGCGCCATCTTGGAAAGATTTACATGCTCTCCGGAGTCCTTGCTGGCTTCGCTGGTTTCTATTATTACCTTCGCCTCGGTTCAGGTGCACCTACTTCAGGCCTGGGTGGTGAACTACAGGCAATCGCTGCGGTTGTAATTGGCGGTGCAGCACTGACTGGTGGAGAGGGACGACTATCTGGAACAGTCCTCGGCGCTCTTATTCTGACAACAGTTACCAGCGGTCTCATCATCATCAACGTGGCAGCGAACTGGAAGCAGGTTGTCGTTGCGATTTTGATTGCTGTCGCTGTTCTCCTTCAAGAAAGTCGCGGCAAAGGAAAAACAAGAAACTCCAAATTACTTTCTAATCTCTTTAAGAAGAAGAACTAGGGGCGAGAGATGACTACATCAAAGAATTCAGCACCGTTGTATGAAGTCCAAAACGTCTCTAAATCCTATGGATCAGTAGTTGCGCTAAGCGGCGTCTCGTTGAAGATTCATGCAGGTGAAGTGATTGGTTTAGTGGGCGACAATGGCGCGGGTAAATCAACGCTGGTAAAGGTTCTCTCTGGCGCACACCAACCAAGTGAGGGAAAAGTTCTCCTTGAGGGAGTAGAGCGTTCATGGAGCTCTCCACGCGAGGCGCTCGAGGCTGGCGTCGAAACTCTCTATCAAGATTCCGGATTAGCTCCTCACCTATCAGTAAGCTCTAACGTATTTCTAGGGCGTGAACTTTATGTCAAAGGAATTCTTGGAAAGCTTGGATTCCTTGCAAAGAAGCAGATGGATCTCGTCGCACACGAGAATCTTGAGCGGGTAGGAATTGCAGTTCCACAATCAAATCGTTCTGTCTCTCAACTTTCAGGTGGTCAGCGCCAAGCTGTTGCTATTGGAAGAGCTGTCTCGTGGGCAAGCAAGGTGATCATCCTTGATGAGCCAACCAACCACCTCGGTGCTCGTCAAGCGGGAGAGGTTCTCGCCGTAATTAAGGCAGCAAAGGAGCGTGGCCTTGGCGTTATCTTCATTTCGCACACCCTTCCGCATGTTCTTCAAGTCACCGACCGCATTGTTGTCTTGAGACTTGGCAAGATTGTCGCTGACGCTCCTACATCAACTTTTGACGCAGAGAGCTTGCTTGGCACCATCACCGGACTTATCGACTAACTCCTATATCTTTCAGGTATGAATCCAAGGAGAACGGCTGCGCGCCCCACTATGCGCGAAGTCGCCGCTCTCTCTGGCACCAGCCTTAAGACCGTTTCTCGCGTCTTTAACTCTGTTCCTACCGTAGATCCAATACTCACCGAGAAGGTGCTGAAAGCGGCAAAGAAGCTCAACTACACACCAAATATGACGGCGGGTTCGCTCCGTAGAACAAATGGCAAGACAAATACGATTGGCATTCTCTTAGAGGATATCTCTAACCCATTCTCGGCATCTCTCTATCGAATATATGAAGATTATGCGGCTGAGAACGGCTACATTATTTTGGCAGGTAGCCTCGATGAGCAACCAGAGCGAGAACTTGAACTCGTAAATCTCTTTATTTCACGACGCGTCGATGGTCTCTTGATTGCACCTTCTGGCAATAACCACGCATACCTTAAGAATGAAGTGGCCAAAGGAATGCATTTTGGATTCATCGACCGACCACCAGTTAACTTTGAAGCAGATACTGTCCTTTCGACAAATCGTGATGGATCATTTGAAGCGGTAAAACATCTCATTTCATTTGGACACCAGCGAATTCTCTTCTTAGGTGATGATCCTGCGATTTACACAGCGCAAGAGCGATACGAAGGTTATGCAAAAGCTCTTAAGCAGGCGAAGTTTCCAATCGATAAGAAACTTGTTCTTCGAGGATTAGCTAGCGAAGAAGAAGCAATCGCTGAAGTGCGAAAAGTTTTAAGGAATGAGAACGCTCCAACTGCAATTTATGCGACTCAGAACTTGCTCACTTGGGTTGCGATGAAAGCGCTACGAGCTGAAAACCTAGAAGAGAAAGTCGCTCTCGTTGGATTCGACGAATTACCAGGTGCTGAACTTCTGCGCCCAGCAGTGACATTGGTAAAGCAAAATTTGGCAGAGATGGGCCGCCGGTCAATTGAAATGCTCTTTAATCGCATTAATGGGGATACAAGTAAGTATCAGACCGAGGTTCTTCAAACCACGCTCACACCGATGGGATCTGGAGAGATTAAAGCGCGCTAAATGGGATTGCCCTAGCAACCGAGAGTGGACGCCGCTAGCCTTAAGTCATGAGAGTTGCCGTCCCAAAGGAAAAACGAGAGGGCGAGAAGCGCGTCGCCCTAGTCCCTGATGTCATCAGTAAGTTAACGAGGCTTGGGTATGAGGTAGTCATTGAAGGTGGCGCTGGTCTCCACGCACAAGCGAGTGACGAGCTCTTTACAGCCGCAGGGGCAACCGTAGTAAATGGGGATGTTCTTAGCGGGGCGGATGTAGTTCTCTCGGTGCAGCCTCTTACTCCATCACAGATGTCATCGTTGAAAAAGGGCGCAATAACAATCTCATTTCTTTCACCGGTAACAGCTGCAGATTCAATAGATGCGGCAGCAACCGCTGGAGTCACTGCTTTCTCACTTGAGTTAGTTCCACGAATTTCTCGTGCACAGTCCATGGATGCGCTCTCATCACAAGCGCTCTGTGCCGGATATCGAGCTGCACTCGTAGGCGCAGAACTTTCCCCTCGATTCTTCCCATTGTTGATGACTGCAGCTGGAACAGTAACTCCAGCACAGGTTTTAGTACTAGGTGCTGGCGTTGCGGGCCTGCAAGCAATTGCAACCGCTCGACGATTAGGCGCAGTTGTATCTGCCTACGATGTGCGTCCCGCATCTGCAGATGAAGTGCGATCCATGGGCGCAACATTTATTCAACTAGAACTTGAGGCGCTTGAAGGCGCTGGTGGTTATGCGCGAGAGATGACGGAAGAACGTGCGGCAAGGCAGCGTGAACTCTTGACTCCCTATATTGCTAAATCACACGTTGTCATCACAACTGCAGCGGTACCTGGCCGCACAGCTCCTCGATTGATGACGCAAGAGATGATTGATGCGATGGAGCCTGGAACCATCATCGTGGATCTCGCTGCAGAGAGCGGCGGAAACGCTGAAGGATCAAAGCCAGGTGAGATTGTCGTGACTGCTGGGGGAGTTCGAATCTGGGGCGGTAAAGATGTTCCGAGCCAACTCCCCTTCCACGCTTCCAGTTTGTACGCTCGAAATGTCGTCAATCTCCTCACATTGATGACTCAGCCTGAGGCACCGGCTCGCGATGATAAGCCGGCCACCGCACTTGCTCTCAACATCAACTTTGACGATGAAATCATCAACGGCGCAGCAGTCACGCATGCAGGCGCTCGCCGAACACCTGTTGCAGCAAAGGCGGCACAATAATGGAAGCAACCGCAGTAATCTCGATAACTGTTCTCGCAGTCTTTGTCGGCTTTGAAGTTGTTTCTAAAGTCTCATCCACCTTGCATACACCGCTGATGTCAGGCGCCAATGCGATCCACGGAGTCATCTTGGTTGGCGCAATCATTGTTGCCGATGCAGCGAAGACCAATCTCGAACTTGGCTTAGCAGTTGCCGCAATTATTCTCTCCACTATTAACGTAGTCGGTGGATTTGTTGTCACGGATCGCATGCTCGAAATGTTTAAACCAAAGAAGGGCGGTGAGCAACAGTGAAGGATTTCATCTTTAGCCTTATCGGCCTTACCGCTGGAGTTCTGTTTATCTTGGCCCTTAAGGGTCTATCTCACCCCAAGACAGCACGCCGAGGAAATTTGCTAGGTGCACTTGGTGCAACGATTGCAATCGTTCTTGTCTTTTTTCAGCTGGAAGAGATTGAAAATCTCTGGTGGATCCTTGGTGCGATTGGATTTGGCTTAGCGGTCGGAGTTCCTGCAGCTCGTAAAGTACAGATGACCAACATGCCTCAGTTAGTGGCGCTCTTCAATGGCGTGGGCGGTGGCGCTGCAGCGCTTGTTGCAATCGTTGAATATCTCAAACTTGGCGCGGAGATGAGTCTCGCATTCCTCATCTTTACTGTTTTTACAGTCATTGTCGGCTGTGTATCTTTCAGCGGATCAATCATCACCTTCTTAAAGTTACAAGAGCTCATGACGACTCGCCCGGTGGTATTTCCTGGTGGTCGCTTTCTTATCGCCGCCAATCTCATTGCCTTCCTCGGTGTTTCAGTATGGGTAGTTCAGGATCCAGGTACCAACCCGCTATTGATTTTGGCTGCTTTATCGCTCCTTTTCGGTGTGCTTTTCGTACTGCCCGTGGGCGGAGCTGACGTACCAATCGTCATCTCACTTCTCAACGCATTCACTGGTCTTACTGTCGCAGCCAGTGGTTACGTTCTTGATTCCACACTTCTCATTATTGCTGGAACTCTTGTTGGTGCATCAGGAACCATCTTGACTCGCTTAATGGCAGAAGCGATGGGACGTTCCCTCTTTGGAACTCTCTTCGGAGCATTTACCGCCAAACCACAAGATGTCGCTGCCGCTGGTGAAGAGCGACCAGTGAAATCTGGCTCACCGGAAGATGTTGCAATCTTGCTCAATTATGCTCGTCGCGTCGTCATTGTCCCGGGCTTCGGTCTTGCGGTGGCACAAGCACAACACACAGTGCGCGAAATGGCAGATCTCTTAATCTCCAAGGGCATCGATGTTGCCTATGGAATCCATCCTGTTGCAGGTCGTATGCCTGGCCATATGAACGTACTTCTGGCTGAAGCAAATGTTCCTTACGAGCAATTAGCAGAGATGGAGGATGTAAACCCAACATTTGGTCAGACCGATGTGGCAATTGTGATCGGTGCCAACGATGTAGTTAATCCTGCAGCTGAGAACACACCTGGTTGCCCAATTTACGGAATGCCAATTCTGAAAGTGTCAGAGTCAGCAAACATCATCTTCCTAAAGCGTTCTATGCGCCCAGGATTTGCTGGTATCGAAAATGAACTGCTCTATGACCCAAAGACCACTCTGCTCTTTGGCGATGCAAAGGCATCTCTGACTAAAGTTGTGAGTGCGCTTAAGGGCCTTTAATTGCTATTGGTTGTGATGGACTGAATTTCTGGTTTCCGGAATTCTTGTAGTCATCAGAACAATGGCCGCCATTAAAATCGTTGCAAGCAGGAATGCTGGGCGGAAACCACCCGCATCAGAAATAGCGCCTAATAGCACCGGAGCAATCATTGCGGCGAAGTCACCGGACATCTGCATCAGTGCGATTACTTGACCACCTTTTCCTTTAAGAACATCACCAATAAGACTTCCTGGAACCGTTGCTAGGTAGGCACCCGCAACTCCGGAGAAAATCATCGCTGGGAAGAAGATCCATGCCTGAACAGTAAAGAGAAGCAGGGCAGTTGATAAAAAGAGTGCAGATGAGCCGACAATTGCAACGAAACGGCGACCTTTCTCATCCGAAAGTCTTCCTGCGCGTAGCAGAAGAAGACCATTAGCTACCGATGCCAATGTAAATCCAACTCCCATGTAAGTTGTCGATACCTTCATATCTTCGACCATAAAGAGCGGAACTATCGAGCGACCCATTCCAAAGAGAATGAAACCAGTGCTAAATGAGATGGCGAGTGCGATTCGATATGGCTTGAGCCGCAACGCATCCATAATCGACGTCTTCTCAGCTCTACTTTCTGGCTTTGCCGCAAGTTCAGAGCCGCGAAGTAAGAGCGCCGCCGAGATGCTGGAGATAGCTAGGAGTGCGGCGTAGATTGCAAGGGGAGCACGCAGTGAAAAAGCCGAGAGTGCACCACCTACAACAGGACCGCCGACCATTCCAATCAGAAATGATCCGTTATATAACGACTGCGCTCGACCTCTTTGGTTATCTGAGACAACTCGAAGCAGTAGAGAACCCGCAGCGACTGAGAACATCGATGAACCCAAACCACCAGCTGCACGGAAGATGAGTAACTGCGAATATGACTGCGCCATCGCAGCTGCAGCAGATGAAATCGCAACAAAACCAACGCCAACGGTATAGACCATTCGTTCACCGAATACATCAACGAGTTTGCCTGAAATTAACCCGCTTCCAAAACGTGCAAATGCAAAGGCGGAGATGATCGCTCCCACTTCTGCATTGTTGACCCCAAAGGAGCTAGCGAAGAGCGGCAACGTTGGTGCAATGATTCCAAATCCAACAGCGACAAAGAAAGAGGCAAAGACAAGTACCCCCACTTCGCGTGGAAATTCGCGAAGGGGGTTCCAGTTTCTGATTCTGGTGAGAATTAGCCCAACGCCTCGCCCGCTGCTTCATTGCGGGCAGCGGCATAATCGGCATTGGTGCGAAGGGGTGCCTCACGCAAGAAGAGCGCGATAAAGAATCCGATTGCGACAATTGGTGCCGCTACCAGGAAGACTACGTGGAATGAGCTCACAAAGGATTCCAATACGGCGCTCTGTGCAGGCGCAGGAAGCGTTGCGATCAGACCAGTATTGCTCTGAAGTGCCTCTAGCTGGGCTGGATCGACCGTTACACCAGAGTTACCCAAATTAATTGCAAGGTAGTGACCTAAACGGTTAGTCAGAATCGCACCAAAGAGCGCAGTTCCAAATACCGATCCAAGTGAACGGAAGAAGGTATTAGAGCTCGTGGCCACACCCATATCCTTGAAATCAACTGAGTTTTGCAGGGCAATCACGATGGTCTGCATTGAAAGACCAAGTCCGGCACCGACCATGATGGCGTAGATTGAAATCTCCCAATATGGAGTATCAATCTCAAGGCGATACATCATCAAAATACCAACGGTCATGATTGCAGTTCCCATAATTGGAAAACGCTTGTAACGGCCATGCTTGGTAATCAATTTACCGCTCATGATTGAGGTAGAAACAATTCCAAGCATCAATGGAATTAATTTAAGACCAGCATCCGTTGCGGAATATCCCTTAACTACTTGCAGATAGAGAGGCAACATCACAATTGCACCAAACATACCTGCTCCGATAATTGCACCGAGAATCGATGTCAGCGTGAAGGTATGGTTCTTAA
>CAZNEQ010000001.1:0-77353 GCA_964572265.1 uncultured Candidatus Planktophila sp. | reverse complement strand
CAGGCGATGAGCTCAAGATCCATGTTCGTGTTATCGAAGGTAACAAGTCACGTCTCCAGGTCTTCCAGGGTGTAGTCATCCGCCGACAAGGCGATGGCGTCCGCGAGACATTCACAATCCGTAAGGTCTCTTACGGCGTTGGCGTTGAGCGTACCTTCCCAGTCCACACACCTGTTATTGAAAAGATCGAACTCGTCCAGAAGGGCGATGTACGTCGTGCAAAGCTTTACTACCTCCGCGACCTTCGCGGTAAGGCTGCAAAGATCCGCGAAAAGCGTGATGGCGTTGTTGGTTACGGCGATGGAATCCTTTCAACACCAGTGTCCGAACCAGAGATCATCCCAGCGGTGGCAGAGGTTCCAGCTGAAGTTACAGAGACAGTCGCTGCGGTTGAAGCACCAGTTGCTGAGGCACCAGTGGCAGATGTGGTTGTTGAAACTCCTGCGGTTGAGGCAGATGCGTCAACAGAGGCACCTGCTTCTGAAGACAAGCCTGCATAACAATTTCTAAGTACCTGCCTCGTAAGGGCTCGTTTTTTCGCGAGTTCCCGATACTTGTCATCGTCGCGCTCGCTGTATCGCTCATTATCAAAACTTTCTTGGTGCAGTTCTTCTATATTCCTTCTGGGTCTATGGAAAACACACTTCAAATTAATGATCGCGTTGCCGTAAATAAGATTCCATTTATCGCAAAATCAATCCATCGCGGTGATGTTGTGGTCTTCCGTGACCCAGCCAATTGGTTACCAACTCCCGTGGAAGATGTATCTGGCAACAAGTACATTGCAAAATTGAAAGAAGCCTTAGTTTTCTCTGGCGTGCTACCTAATCCTGCTAAGCAGTACTTGGTAAAGCGAGTTATTGGCGTTGCAGGCGACAAGATCATCTGCTGCGATAAAGAAGGCGGATTAACAATCAATGGTCAGAAGACCAATGAGCCTTATATCTTCGCGGGAAATTCGCCATCAGAACTCAAATTTAATGTCACCGTTCCGGCTGGAAAGATTTGGGTGATGGGCGATCACCGAGGCGCATCAGCTGATTCTCGCTATCACCAAGATGATGTCAATAACGGAATGGTGCCAATCTCTAAGGTCACTGGCCGCGTCTTCGGAATTCTCTGGCCGTTCTCGAGCTTTGGCCTCGTTCCGTCACACGATCCCATCACTGCAAAGTAATTTCTATGTCGGCCGCACCAAAGCGCATCGAAGAGATGTTGCGTGATGCGCAGATATCACCGATTGCAGGTGTTGATGAAGCAGGTCGCGGACCATGTGCTGGTCCATTAGTGATTGCCTCAGTCATCCTCGATGATCCTTTTGCAGATGTCTGGTCTGAAATCCGTGATTCAAAAGAGATTAGCGAGAAGAAGCGCGAAACCCTATTTGATGTTGTGATGGAGAATGCCGCCGCAGTGAGCATCATTGAAGTATCACCAGGGGAGATTGATCTGCGTGGCGTACATGCAGCGAACCTTGATGGCATGCGCAGAGCGGTCAATGGTTTATCTATAACTCCTGCATATGTTTTAACTGATGGATATGCCATTGAAGGGCTTGCCATCCCAAACGTTGCAGTGTGGAAAGGCGATCAAGTTGTTACTGCAATTAGTGCAGCATCGATTATCGCTAAGGTAACTCGTGATCGCATCATGCGCGAGATGGATGCAATTTATCCTGGCTACGGTTTTGCCGGCCATAAGGGGTACATCACCGCTGCACATACCGCAGCGATTGCCAAACTTGGCGTCACGCCTATTCATCGAAAATCATTCTCAAATATCGCGGCGCTACTCTAGCTGGGGCTTGCACCATTACGTTATTTTCAAAGAGTTTAGAAGATTGGCAGATGAGAGATAAATTTAGATTTATTTGGGGCCTTCTCTGCAGAATGTTCAATCCCTAATTTGTCCACAAGGGGACCTTTGTAGTCCGACATAATTGCTTGTGGTCCCTAACCTGCGCGGATGGTTCTTAAGCGAAGTAGAAATCAAGCGCTAGGTCTCTTTGGTGAAACGCGGATCGCCGAATTTCGCACCCAGCAAGGCGACGAAGTAGTCGAACGTAATTGGCGAGTACGTGAGGGCGAGATAGATCTCATCACCTTGGATAGAGCCGGCAATTTTCACTTTATTGAGGTGAAGACTCGAAGTTCTCTCTCCTTCGGTCATCCCTTTGAAGCGATATCACCTGCAAAGCTACTGCGAATGCAGCGCCTTGCGATGGGGTGGCTGGTAACTCATGATTGTTTTGGATGCGATTACACAATAGATATTGCATCGGTGTTGATTAGCCCTGATGGCAGCCACAGTATTGAATATCGAGCAAACGTCCTATGACAATTGGTCGCACTCAAGGTGTCGCACTTCAAGGTCTATTGGGTTCACTGATTGATATTGAATGCGACATCGCAGATGGAATTCCGACTTATTCGCTACTGGGACTTCCAGATGCATCGTTGCAGGAATCGCGTGATCGGGTTCGTGCAGCGCTGACCAATACAGGTCAGAAATGGCCCAATAAGAAAGTCACTGTCTCTTTATCACCGGCATGGTTGCCGAAGAGCGGACCAGGATTTGATGTGGCGATTGCACTCGCGATGCTGGTCGCTGAAGGAATTTTGCCGCAAGCTCCTCTGGCGGGAGCAGTGATCTTGGGCGAGCTCTCGCTCGATGGTGCGATTCGCCCAGTACGCGGTGTGCTGCCATCGCTGATTGCGGGATTGAAGAGCGGAATCAGAAGAGCGATTGTTCCTCGTGCAAATTTAGGTGAGGCACAATTATTAGAGGATTTAGAGATTCTCGCATTTGATCACATTGCAGAGATCTACCAGTGGCTTATAACGGGAGAGTACGGTTTTCCTGAAGCAGAGATCAATCAAGAAGAAGTCAGCGAGCTTCTTGATTTTGCCGATGTTGCTGGTCAGCCACATGCAAGATTCGCGGCAGAGGTTGCCGCCACTGGCGGTCATCATCTTTTGTTAATCGGCCCACCAGGTGCTGGTAAAACAATGATTGCCTCGCGCCTTCCCACAATTTTGCCGCCCCTGACTCAAGAAGAATCACTCGAGGTAACTGCGATACATTCAATCGCAGATGGATTGAACTCACGATCTGCCATGTCACGAGTTGCTCCGATAGTGGCGCCTCATCACAGCGCATCTCGCGCATCAATTGTCGGTGGTGGTGGACGCGCGATTGCACCGGGTGCGATATCACTTGCCAATCGAGGAGTTCTCTTTATTGATGAAGCTCCCGAATGCGCTGCCGGAATCTTGGATTCACTTCGACAACCACTTGAGTCTGGAAGCATCACAATTGCACGACAGATTGGTTCCGTTACTTTTCCGGCAAAGTTCCTCCTTGTGCTCGCCGCAAACCCGTGTCCATGCGGAAAGTTCACTGGCAAAGGCCATGGATGCACCTGTTCTTCGCTGCAAGTGCGTCGATATATGGGGAAGCTTTCGGGACCGCTGATGGATCGCATTGATATTCGAGTAACGGTTGATCCAGTGGGCCGAGTCGATTTAGATTCTCGCGAACTAGGGGAGTCATCAGAAATAATTCGGTCTCGCGTAATCGCTGCCAGGGCGGTAGCAGCAGAGCGATTTAAGAATCAGCCGTGGAAGTTGAATTCAGAGATCCCTGCTCGTGCACTTCGCCTTGAATATCGCCCGGAGAAAGTTGCGATGAATTTTCTCCATGATGAACTCGATAAAGAGCGGATTACAGCGCGCGGGCTACATAAAACAATTCGCCTTGCATGGACCCTCGCCGACCTAGAAGGGCATTCAGCTCCTACTTTGAGCGATGTTCAACGAGCTTTTCAACTTCGCGATGGAATGGAGTACTAATGGATATTAGGGATATGCGATTGATTGTTGCGGCGCATCACGAGGCAGGAGCGCCGAGAATTGCTGACGAGATGAGGCAATTTGGAATTGAAAGAGTCGTAGAAGGTATCCCTGCAGATCTGAGAATCGATCCTATGCAAGTGAGAGATGAACTAGAAAAGAGTGGCATTACATTCTTGATTCCGGAAGATACTAATTGGCCATCGCAACTTAATGACTTGGCTCTTCTCCCAATCGGACTATTTGTAAAAGGCAATATTGAGGCGTTATCGCAGCAGTCGCTTGCGATAGTGGGAACTCGCAATCCGACTCCGTACGGAATTCGAGCAGCTCAAGAGTTTGCCGCAGGGTTTGTCGATCGCGAATGGGCGATAGTAAGTGGTGGTGCCTATGGGATTGATTCAGCGGCACATAAGGGAGCGCTTGTTGCAGAAGGGGTGACAATTGCGGTGACTGCATCAGGCTTGGATAGTCCATATCCGGCAGGTAATCAACGGCTCTTTGAAGAGATTATCGAGAACGGCGCCATCATCACCGAATATCTTCCTGGTGTTGTTGCTCGCCCTCATCGATTCTTAGTTCGTAATCGATTGATTGCATCGCTCTCGAAAGCCACACTTGTCGTGGAGGCGGCATTCCGAAGTGGATCCCTGCGCACCGCAAGGGATGCGGCAGAGCTTGCTCGTCCAGTGATGGCAATTCCTGGTCCGATTACATCGCCAACATCTGAGGGATGCCACCGATTAATTGGCGAGAGAAGCGCAGAACTCGTGACATCTATCGCAGATGCGTATGAGTTAATCACGTCATTGACCTGATTTGCTGGTGAAGCGCAGGGGAGAAGTAGTGAGAGAATAAGGCCATGGGTGATTTCCGTTCGGGCTTCGTTGCCATTGTTGGCCGCCCCAATACCGGAAAATCAACTCTCATCAATGCTCTTGTTGGTAGCAAAATCGCAATCACGTCACACCACCCCAACACCACGCGTCACGCAATCCGTGGCATTATCAACAATCCAAATTTTCAAGCTGTGCTTGTCGATACCCCTGGCGTTCATAAGCCGCGCACATTGCTCGGTCATCACCTCAACAAAGTTGTCAACGATAACTTGGATTCTGTTGATGTCATCATGATGTGCTTGCCTGCCAATGAGGCAAATGGTGCCGGCGATCAATTCATTGCCGCCGAAATTGCAAAGCATCCACGTGCAAAGAAGTTTGCTCTTGTCACCAAGACCGATACAGTGAATAAGAAGACGCTGGCGGACCGATTGATGACAATCAGTGATTTGGCAGAAGGTTTTACCTGGGATGAAATCATTCCAGTTTCGGCAGTTATCCATGATCAGATCGAGCTACTTGAAAAGATTATTGGCGAGAACATTCCGGTCGGGCCTGCCTTCTATCCAGAGGATCAGAAGAGCGATCAAGGTGTCGAGCAATTGATTTGCGAACTCATCCGTGAAGCTGCGATGCGTGATGCGCTCCAAGAACTTCCACACTCGATCATGGTTACTATCGATGAGATGTCGATGCGCGAACCCAATGGCACTCGACCCTTCTATGACATTCATGCAAGCATCCATGTTGAGCGTGATTCACAGACTGGAATCATCTTGGGACATCAAGGCCAGCGCCTAAAAGATATTGGGATGCGTGCTCGCAAAGATATCGAACGCGAACTCGGCGCTCGAATTTTCTTGGGTCTTCACGTCAAGGTTTCAAAAGAGTGGCAGCGCGATCCAAAGCTACTTGAGCGCCTTGGTTTCTCAGATAAGAAGCATTAAGCAGAGATAGCGTCGGTTGCTAAGGCAATCAGTAATGCAGTACCCAAAATAATTCTGTAAATCACAAATGGCGTAAATGACTTCGTCGAGATGTAACGCATCAACCACGCTATAACGGCGTATCCCACAAGAAAAGCGGCAATGGTTGCTACGAAAGTCTCTGGCAATGAGAAGACTTGTGTACCTGGCTCATCGATAGCTTTCTTGAGTTGATAGAAACCACTACCGAAGACGGCAGGAATCGCAAGGAGAAACGAATATCGAAGTGCAGATTCACGTCGGTAACCTAGAAGGCGACCCATGGCGATGGTTGCACCAGAGCGTGAAACTCCAGGGATAAGAGCAAGGGATTGAGCTAAACCGTAGAGAATTCCATGGTTCGTTGTCAGTTGATCGAGTGAGCGCTCATTGCGTCCCATGTAATCAAGGAATCCGAGGAGAAGTCCGAAGATAATCAGGGTTGAAGCGATAACCCATAAGGAACGAAGTTCGTTTTCGATAAAACTTTGACCTAGATAACCGAGTACAACAATTGGCAAAGTACCAACGCCAATTAACCAAGCAAGCTTTGCATCGCTGCGCTCGTGGTGAGTTAAATGAGCATGCGGGCGAAGAGATTTAAGCCAAGCTGAAACAAGAGAGAAAATGTCTTTGCGGAAATAGATAAGTACCGCAAGTTCTGTGCCGATCTGAGTAATAGCAGTAAATGTGGCGCCAGGATCTTTGGCAGAGTCCATCATGCGACCAATTATTGCTAGGTGCGCACTTGAAGAGATAGGAAGAAATTCTGTTAGTCCTTGGACAATGCCTAAGAAGATTGCGCTAAACATTTGTTTTCACCTCTTCCTTTCGGCTTGCAAGGTAGGAGCCCAGCAAAACTAAAGGCAAGCCAGCCATGATTCCGATTGTAAGCGGTTCATCCAAAATCAATACGCCGAGAACCACTGCAAACGCCGTGTTCAGATATGTGACAAGTGAGGCTCGTGCGACACCAATGATTGGAAGAAGTGCGAAGAAAATAGCGAAAGCGACACCTGTTGATAGGACCCCAAGGCCGACCACAGCCCACACTGCATTGATGGAGATTGAGTGAGTAGGCCACTGTGTAAGGGTGAACGGAAGGTAGAAGATAGAGGTAAAGAGCATTGCTACCGCATTGATAGCAATTCCAGAGACTCCAGGAAGTCCGTTCTGCACAAACATCACTGCGTAGGCATAGCAGACAGAAGCTACAAGAACCATCACGATAGAGAGCGGATCCGAAGATCCCTTGATGCTTTCAATACCAACAACAAGTAAGAGTCCGATAAATCCGATAACTAAGCCAAAAAGTCGTTTGTGATGCCACACTGTTTTATCGCCATGGAGTGAAGCAAAGATGGTGGCCCAAATTGGTACCGAGGCTACAAGTAATCCAGCTAATCCAGATGAGATCTTCTGCTCAGCTGTTCCAATCAAAATCCATGGACCAATCATTTCGAGGAACGCATAAGGAATCACATACTTCCAGCCTCGAATAGCTGGCATCAAAGACTTCTGGCGTAGCGCCCAAGGCAAAAGAATGGCCGCACCGATGGCGGTACGCATAAAGACAACAATTGCCGGAGTAAAGCCATCATCAGGGTCAACAGCAACAGAGATAAAGATATAAGGAATTCCCCAAAGGAATCCGGTCATTACAAAAAGAAACCAGCCGCGACGCGACATTATTACCTCGATACTTAAGTAGTGAATTGACTTAGCGATTATTGATGACAGATTGATATAGGGCGAGTGTAGTTGCAGCAACTGCATCCCACCCAAATTCCGCAATTGCGCGTTGGCGTCCTGCAGCGCCGTAACGCTTGAGCAACTCTGGTTGCGCCATTAAACGCGTAATTGCCTCTGTTAGAGCGCCTTCAAATCGTGGAATATCACCCTCTGTGTAATCGACGAGCTCTCCAGTATTGGTGTGGCTTACAACTTCAGGAATACCGCCCACGCGCGAAGCGAGCACTGCGGTTTCACACCCCATCGCCTCTAAATTAACAATGCCGAGCGGTTCGTAGATAGAAGGACATAAGAATAGATCGGCATGTGTCAGAGCAGCGGTGAGCTTTTCGTGGGGGAGCATCTCCTTAATCCACCAAACATTTTTCCGGCTCTTCTGTAACTCGGCAATGAGTTCTGCTACCTCTGCACCAATTCCAGGTTCATCGGGACTTCCTGCAGCGAGCACCAATCCATAGTCATCTGGAACTTCGCGCCAGGCACGCAATAAATGAGCAAGACCTTTTTGGCGGGTAATGCGACCGACGAAAATTGCGTAACGACCGGTGATTCCGAATTCCTTTAATACTGATGTATCTGAGTTTGGTGTAAAGCGAGTTGTATCCACTCCGTTGCGAATGGTGACAACTTTCGCTGGATCTACGTTGGGATAGGCTCTCAAAACATCGCCACGCATTCCATCACTTACTGCGATGATTGCAGCAGCGCCCTCATAGGCAGTTTTCTCCGACCAAGAAGAAATTTGATATCCGCCACCCAACTGCTCGGCCTTCCATGGACGAAGCGGCTCGAGTGAATGCGCACTGACGATATGTGGGGTTCCATAAAGTAGAGAAGCAGTATGACCAGCCATGTTCGCGTACCAGGTATGGGAGTGGATTACATCGACTTCGCCGAGATTGTTTGCGATGGCAAGATCTGTTGCGAGTGCTTGGAGCGCGGGATTTGCCTCGGAAAACTCAGCAGGCGTTCCATAACCAAAGGAGCCGTCAGATCGAGATCCGCCGAAGCAGTGAACATCAACCTGGACATCAGATAATTTGCGAAGGGCTTCCGTTAATTGGACTACATGTACGCCTGCGCCTCCATAAACTGCGGGTGGCCATTCTTTGGTAACAATCCCAATACGAGTCTTACTCATTGAGAAAGAGTATCGGTGACTATGGCTTTGTTGTAGGTACTTCTGTAACCTTCATCCATGGCGCGCTTCGATAGACCTTTAGGTATCGTCCTTGCCGGTGGCGAGGGAAAGCGCCTTATGCCATTAACTGCCGATCGTGCAAAACCGGCAGTTCCATTCGGCGGCTCTTATCGTTTGATTGACTTTGTTCTCTCAAATCTCGTTAACGCTGAGATGCGCAAAATTGCGGTATTAACGCAGTACAAATCTCACTCTCTTGACCGTCACATCACCACGACCTGGCGCATGTCGACTCTTCTCGAAAATTACATCACTCCAGTGCCTGCGCAGCAGCGCCTCGGTCCGCGTTGGTATACCGGATCTGCCGATGCAATTTTGCAGAACTTCAATTTGATTCAAGATGAAAATCCAAAGCATGTTGTTGTATTTGGTGCAGACCACGTCTATCGCATGGATCCAAGCCAGATGTATGACCAGCACCTCGCAACAGGTGCCGGCGTCACTATCGCTGCTATTCGCATGCCACGTTCTGAAGCGCATGATTTTGGAGTTATTGAATTAGCTGAAGATGGCATCACCATCAAGCAATTCCACGAGAAGCCATCTGATCCACCGGCCATGCCGGGTCACCCTGATCTTGCACTTGTTTCCATGGGTAACTACATCTTCAAGCGCGACGTGATGGAAGAAGCTTTGATCCTTGATTCTGAAGATCTCGAATCGCGTCACGATATCGGTGGCAATATCATTCCGATGCTGACCGCTGCAGGTCAGGCTAAGGTCTACGATTTCGAACATAACGTTGTTCCCGGAGCAACCGAGCGCGATAAGGGATATTGGCGCGATGTAGGTTCGATTGATGCGTACTACGACGCACATATGGATTTAGTCTCTATACATCCAATATTTAATCTCTACAACCGCGAATGGCCATTACTTACAAATCCGCCATCACTTCCACCTGCAAAGTTCTCCGAAAATGGAATTGCGCAAGATTCCATCGTTGGCGCAGGTTCGATTGTCTCTGGCGGACACGTCAATCGCACAGTGACTTCTTATGATGTCCATGTTGGAGCAGGCGCTTTTGTTGATAGCTCTGTCTTAATGCCGAGTGTCAAAATTGGTGAACGCGCCGTGATTCGCAAGGCCATTATCGATAAGGGCGTGATTGTCGAACCTGGTGCTCAAATTGGCGTAGATCTCGAGCGCGACCGTCAACGATTTACTGTTACCGACTCTGGGATAGTTGTTGTTGGCAAGGGTATTCGCGTTACTCCTTAACCAACTATATTCTTTAGCTCAGCCGCTACATAATCGATTGCGATTTGTGCAGTCGGAGTTACAGCCATATTGGTAAAGAATCCGTGAATCATCCCGTCAAATTGTTTATAGATAACTGAGACATTATCCCGACGAAGTAATTCAGCATACTTTTCACCATCGCTTAATAGTGGATCAAACTCTGCGGTCAGAATAATGGCAGGGGCAAGGTCCTTGAAACTCGCTGCAGTCATTGGAACAGCATATGGATTGTGATCATGGTGATCGCCTTGAAGGTATTGCTCCCAGAACCATTTCATCGCTTGGGTACTGAGCCCATAACCAGTAGCTAAGTTGAGGTAGGAATCAGTTGTGAAATCTCTTCCATTGCAGGGATAAACAAGCGCTTGAAAAGCTAGCGAAATTTCGTTATCTCTTGCTTTCAGTGCAACCGCACTCGCAAGAGCAGCGCCCGCGCTATCACCTGCAACGCCAATTTTTCTCGGATCAATTTTTAGTACATCTGCATTCGCAATGACCCACAACAGGGTTGCATAGCAATCATCAAATGGAATAGGAAAGGGATGCTCTGGAGCTTTCTGATAGTGCACTCCGATAATTGTGAACCCAGTTTGATTCGCCAGACGCGCCATCGATGCGTCATACATATCTAAATAGTTGAGGACAAATCCACCACCGTGAAAATGAACAATCGCCGGAGCGCTCGGATTAATTGTGGGGCGATAGATTCGAATCGGTAGATCAGCAGTAGGGCCAGGAATAAATCGGTTGGCGATTTCTAGGATTGGTTCGACCGGACCAGAGGTGGCCATCCGCCCTTGTGTATTTGCGCGAATCTCAGATAGTGGCGCTTCCCAAACTGCGGGGGCTCCTGTTGCCGCCTGCTTTTCGAGGAAAGCTTTTATTTCTGGGGCGAGAGGCATGGCGACAGTAAATCACGGGCAAGGTAGACTTTCCTCAGGTCAACGTTGACATTAGGGCTCAATTTTCAAGCCCAATCACACTTACATTTGGAGTATGACAATGCGTTTTGGTGTTCTTACAGGTGGCGGAGATTGTCCAGGCCTCAACGGAGTTATCCGTGGCGTCGTAACAAAGGGAATCAAGGAGTACGGCTACGAGTTCGTAGGCTTCCGTGATGGTTGGAAGGGTCCTCTCGAAGGTCTCACCATGCCTTTGGATCTTGCAACTGTGAAGCCAATCTTGGCAAAGGGCGGAACCATCCTTGGCTCCTCACGTACCAACCCATTTAAGATCGATGGCGGTGTCGAGAAGATCAAGGCAAACCTCGAAGCACATGGCGTAGATGCGCTCATTGCAATCGGTGGCGAAGATACGCTCGGAGTTGCTACCAAGCTCCACGCGCTCGGCGTCAAGGTCATCGGTGTTCCAAAGACAATCGATAACGACCTCAACAACACAGATTTCACATTTGGCTTCGATACATCAGTCAATATTGCGATGGAGGCGATCGACCGCCTTCACACAACAGCAGAATCACACCATCGCCCATTGATCGTTGAGGTGATGGGTCGTCACGCAGGTTGGATTGCGTTGCACTCAGGCATTGCTGGCGATGCGGCGTGTATCTTGGTTCCAGAAGTCAAGTTCTCAGTAGATAAGGTTTGCGAATACGTGAAGTCACGTTTTGCAACTGGTACAGCTCCGATTATCGTTATTGCCGAAGGTGCGATTCCACAAGATGGTGACATGATCGTGAAAGATCAAGAGCTCGATGCATTTGGTCACGTCAAACTTTCAGGAATTGGCGACTGGCTCGCTAAGGAGATTGAAGCGAAGACAGGTTATGAGACTCGTTGCACAGTGCTCGGTCACATTCAGCGCGGCGGAACACCAACTGCATTCGACCGCGTTCTCTCATCACGCTTTGGCCTTGAGGCAATCACTGCAGCTCACCAAGGTGACTGGGGAACAATGATGGCCCTTCACGGAACAGATATCGTCCACGTTCCATTGGCATCAGCAACTGATGTCTTGAAGACAGTTCCTGTGGCTCGCTACGAGGAAATCTTCTCGTTCTTCGGCTAGAAGCTCCTGAGAATTAATTACCGAGCACCAATTCCCTTCGAGACTTTAGGCTAAAGACATGACATCACTAGATTCGCTCTTCGACGAAAAGGCTGTTGCCGCGCAACAACCCAACTGGCCAGGCGGACCTACTGGTGAACCTTTAGCTAAGGCGGTTGCAGAGCTTAAGGCTCTGCCACCGCTGGTCTTTGCAGGTGAGTGTGATCAGCTCAAGGCTCGTATCGCAGATGCTGCAGCCGGTAAAGCTTTCTGGTTACAAGGTGGGGATTGCGCTGAAACTTTTGGTTCAGCAACTGCGGATTCCATCCGCAATCGCATCAAAACAATTCTGCAGATGGCAGCAGTGCTGCAATATCAATCTTCATTGCCGGTAATCAAAGTCGGGCGCATGGCAGGTCAGTTTGCAAAGCCACGTTCAAATGACACTGAGACTCGCAATGGAGTCACTCTTCCGGCCTACCGCGGAGATGCAGTTAACGGTCTTGAATTTACAGAAGAGGCTCGTACACCAGATCCGCAGCGTTTGGTAAAGGTCTACAACACATCAGCTGCAACGCTCAACTTGGTTCGAGCATTTACCCAAGGTGGTTTCGCAGACTTACGTCGTGTTCACGAGTGGAACAAGGGATTTATTGCGGATTCAACTTTCGGTGCAAAGTACGAGCAGGTTGCTAATGAAATCGGTCGTGCACTCTCATTTATGGAGTCAGCAGGTGTGGATCCAGATGAATTCAAGGCGGTTGATTTCTACGCCAGCCACGAAGCATTGATTATTGAATACGAGAAGGCGTTAACTCGCATCGATTCACGCACTGATCTTCCATACGATGTTTCTGGTCACTTCATCTGGATCGGCGAACGTACACGTCAGATGGATGGCGCACATATTGATTTCGCATCAAAAGTTCGCAATCCAATCGGCGTAAAGCTTGGTCCAAAGACCACCGTTGTGGATGCACTCGCGCTGATCGACAAGCTCGATCCCAACCGCGAGCCAGGTCGTCTCACATTCATTACCCGCATGGGTGCATCAAAGATTCGTGAGATTCTTCCAGCGCTCGTTGAAGGTGTTACCAAGAGTGGGGCAGAGGTTCTGTGGGTCTGCGATCCAATGCACGGCAATACTTTTGAGACCTCAAATGGCTATAAAACTCGTCAATTTGAGGATGTACTTGATGAAGTGCGCGGCTTCTTTGAGGTCCACAAGAAGCTCGGAACTCATCCAGGTGGAATCCACATTGAGCTCACCGGTGATGATGTCACTGAGTGTCTTGGTGGCGGAAACCAGATCTCCGAAAAGGATCTTGAGTCACGTTACGAGACTGCATGCGACCCACGCCTGAACCATTCACAGTCACTTGAATTGGCATTCCTCGTCGCAGAGATGCTCCGTAACCGCTAAAGGAAATTCCATGAGTTCGCTCCAATCAACCACGATTTCATCTCCGATTGGAAAGTTATTCCTCCTTGCTCGCGGCGAGACAATTCTTGGCCTCAACCTCTCTGGTTTTCATGACCTGGTTACAAGCCTTTCTCCGCAAGAGTTGGAGGAGAAAATCACGCAAGTGAAGAAAATCCAGAACTTAAGCGATAAATTATTAGATTACTTTGATGGCAATCTGCGATCAATCAATTCAATAAAGGTCAAGCAACCGGGTGGGGAATTTTCTCAGGCGGCTTGGAGCTCTATGCGCAAGATAATAGCCGGCACAGTTGATTCGTATGCAGATTTAGCACTGAATGCTGGCAACCCAGCTGCTGTGAGAGCGGCGGGTAGCGCCTGCGCGAAGAACAAGATTATTTTAGTCGTACCTTGCCACCGAGTTGTAAAGACTGGGGGAGCGATTGGAAATTATGGTCCAGGTGTTGATAAGAAAATTTGGCTCTTGCGCCATGAAGGTGCAATCGACTAATTCAAAACCTTAGTCATGATTGCAATCGCTTCATCACATTGGGCGTCATCGAAATCTAGATGAGTCACAAGACGCGCATAAGTCTTGCCTAACGCGCTGATCCAGAGACCGTTCTCCTTGCATCGAGCAGCAAAGTCTGCTGCGGTGATGCCAGCTTGTGATAGATCGAGTCCAACAATGTTGGTATCAACCGTTGCCGGATCGATGAGCGTTGCATCATAAGCGGCCAGAGCAACTGCCATTTTCTTTGCACGTTCATGATCTTCAGCGAGTCGATCAATATTGTGATCGAGTGCGTAATGACCCGCAGCAGCCAAGAGACCAATCTGTCGCATTCCGCCGCCATATCGCTTGCGCCAAATACGAGCCTCGGCAATAGTTTCCTTGCTTCCGAGCGCAATAGAACCGACTGGTGTGCCAAGTCCCTTAGAGAGACAGACGCTGATGGTGTCGAAGTGCTTTCCAAACTCTGCAAAAGGTGTACCTGTTGCAACATGTGCATTCCAAATTCGTGCTCCATCAAGGTGCATTGAGATTCCGCGCGCGCGTGCACCCACGCTCAACTTTTCAATTTCTGAAATTGGTTGAACGGTGCCACCACCAAAGTTATGAGTGTTCTCAACAGCTATTGCAGTGGTCGATACGAGGTATGGACCTGCGTTCTCATGAGCGAGAGCTAGGGGAGTGTCAGCGTGGAGCAGACCACGCTCTGATTTCCATGTACGAGTAGTTATTCCGCTAAAAGCTGCACCAGCACCGAGTTCGGCACGCACAATGTGAGCACGCTCTTCTGTCAGAAGTTCCTCGCCTGGCTTTACAAGTGTGCGAATGAGGAGTTGATTAGCGAGTGAACCAGTAGGGGAGAAGAGTCCGGCTTCTTTTCCAAACATCTGTGCAACGCGCGCCTCTAAAGAATTAACGGTGGGATCGTCACCGTAAACGTCGTCACCGACAGCGGCAGATGCAATTGCATCACGCATGCCTTGTGATGGAGCGGTGACGGTATCGGAGCGGAGATCAATTGCCACGGTTAGCCTCTACTTCCACTGCTGTATTTGTTCTCTGTTTCACAATTGCAAACATCGCCGCCAATACCAACGTGCCGCCAAGAAGTGCTTGAGCGCTAATTGTCTCGCCACCGAAGAGGACTGCAAAGAGTGCAGCAAAGACAACTTCCATCGTCAGGATCACTGCGACCTTGGTGGACGATATGTGAGCCTGTGACCAGGTTTGCACCACAAATGCGATAGCCGTGGCAAAGACGGCGGTGAAAATCACGACTGGCCATCCTGAACGCCCAGCAGGGAGTTCGTACCCTTCAACAAATGCAAGTACGCCAGTGAGGACGGCGCAGCCAGTTAACTGCACAACCGTCATGGCATAGCTATCGAGTCCGTTACTCCAGCGACCTAATGTGACAATATGCGCACCGAAGGCAATCGCACTTACAAGTACGAGCGCCTCACCATATCCGACCGACCATCCGCGCAGAGATAACAACGCCAAGCCAATGGTGGCGATAGCAACGCAACCCCAGGTGTAGAGGTCAATTTTTTGACGCAGAACAATCCAAGCAATGAGTGGAGTTGCGACGACATAGAGACCTGTGATGAATCCGGTGACTGCAGCCCCTGCTTCAGCAAGTCCTAGAGTCTGAAAGATGTATCCAGTTCCAAGAATGAGACCGGCGATAAATCCCTTGCGTAAGATTTCGGGGGTAATCAACTTGAGCACTGATGGTTTAAGTGCAATCATGGCAAGAACGGCAACGCTAAATCGGGTAAAGAGAAAGCTGTTTACATTCTGTTTTGCAATCGGATCTTTCATGACCACAAAAGCCAAACCCCAAACAGCGGCTACTGCAAGGAGAGCCCACGGCGCTAAAGCAACACGACGGTGATGCTGCATCTTCTAGCCGCGTAACTTCTTGAGAAGTGCAATCTCTTCGCCGTGTTCTGGCTCCATTCCTGGAGTTTCGAGAATAAGCGGAGCATTGACAACAGCAGGATGCTTAAGAAGTTCCTTAAATGGGTCCTCTCCAATAAATCCTTTACCAATATTCTGATGGCGGTCCTTGAGCGCGCCACACACATCCATTGAATCGTTGGCGTGAATCAATTGAATACGCTCGATGCCTGCGACCTCGACTAGGAGATCAAGCGTCTCTTTCATGCCACCCTTCTTTGCGATGTCATGACCTGCGGCGAAGACATGACAGGTGTCAAGACAGATACCGACCTTTGGGTGGTATTCGAGCGCTTTCAAGTATTTCTCTAAATCTTCCAACCGCTTTACCAGTGATTGGCCTTGGCCCGCTGTTGGTTCAAGTAGGAGCATCGGTGCATCATCTCCGAGCTTTTCGAGAATGGGCATCATGCCTTTATTGATCTGCTTCCATGCTTGATCAACAAACTCCTCTTTCACTGCAGAACCAGTGTGTACTACGACACCAAGAGCTCCAATCTCCTCTCCGCGGTTGAGAGAAAAAGCCGTCGATGCGAGTGAGTTCTTGTATGTATCTTCGGTAGGTGAGCCAAGGTTGATGAGAAATGGTGCGTGTACATAAACTTCAAGATCTAGTGCAACAGCTTTCTCGCGAAATAGCGCATCCGCTTCTTGATTAGTCTCAGGCATTGCCCACCCGCGAGGGTTGGAGGTGAAAACTTGAATAGCTTCAGCGCCAGTTAGCTCTGCATAGGCGATAGATCGCTTCGCCATTCCTCCTGAAGTAGGGGTGTGGGCTCCGATACGTGGACGTGAATTCTTCGATGTAGGCACTGGCTTACCCTACTGTGATGGTTACCGCCGCGCCACGCTTTACCTTGGTACCGACCTTAGGCACGATATTTGTGACCTTCTTGACGGTCTTCTTGCCAATCTTCTTGACTGTGACCTTAAGGCCAAGGTCTTGCAAGGTCCTAACTGCCTTCGCCTCTTCAATGGAGTAGAGATTAGGAATATATGCGTACTGAGTTCCCTTAGAAATCACCAAGGAAACAGCTCCGCCTTTGTTCGCAGTTCCTCCACCGGCAGGAGTTTGTGAAACAACTTCACCGGCAAGTCTGGTCTCATTAAATGCATATGTCGAGGTAACTTTAAATCCTGCTTCTGTTAATTCATTGAGCGCTTGCTCTCCGCTCTTGCCAATATATGATGCGAGAGCAACTTGTTCAATTCCTTTTGAGACAGTCAAAGTGATAGTTGTGTTTCGCTTTACTTTGGTGCCTACTGCTGGTTTTGCAGAGATGACGTATCCCTTTGGCACCGTTGCATCAAAGACTTCGATGATTGGAGCTACTCGAAGCGGTGATTTTTTGAGGAGATTGATAGCAGCTTCCGGAGTAAGACCTTGCAACATCGGCACTGCATAACGTTCCGGTCCTTTAGAGAGAACAATTTTCACTGTTCCACCTGGATCCAATTTGCCACCGCCTGCCGGGATGGATTCAATCACCCGATCTGCCTCAATATCTTCGCTGTATCGTCGTTCGACAATCAATGATGTGAGGCCGAGTGGTGAAAGTGCTGCAGTTAACTCGGCTTCGGTAGCGCCTACCGTCGAAGGAACGACAACGCGTGAACCCGGGCCAATCAAGGTGTACCAGCCTGTTATTCCGAGGGCAACGGCTAATCCAACTGCGATTTTGCGATTACGGCGAACTCGCTTGCTGGCCTTCTTGCGTTTAGCTATTTGGGAGGTCGTTTCCTTAACTACTGGGACGCTCTTCTCTGCTTCAATTTTTGGAACGGGAGAAGTTAACTCCTTCACTCGTCGTCGCAAAGATTTCTTCTTTTCCGGGCGCATCGGTTGAATTGGAATATCAAGCTCGAGACTAAGTTGGTTTTCTTTGGGATTGAGCCGAGCGTTGATTGCGAGAAGTTGCGAGTGGAATTCAGCCGCATCACGTGGGCGCTCATCGGCGTCTCCTGCAGTGGCACGGTAAATAAGTTCATCAAGATCTGCCGGAATGTCAGAGTGAATTGAACTAATGCGCGGCACTCGTTGATTTACATGCATATAGGCTACTTGAATCGGTTCTGCACCTTCGAAAGGTTTCTTTCCGGTGAAAATTTCAAAGGCGGTAATTCCTACTGCATAAACATCCGAACGTGAATCCGCGACTCCTCGTTGGACTTGTTCGGGGGAGAGATACGAGACGCTGCCAAGGATGACACTGGATTCAGCAGTCATCGTTGTACCGAGAAGTGGCCCCTTGGCTAAGCCGAAATCTGCAATTTTGATGCGACCCTCTTTGGAGACCAAGATATTTTCAGGTTTGATATCTCGATGGACAATTCCTTGTTTATGCGCTGCAGCAAGCGCGCTCAATACAGGAAGCAAGAATCGAATTCCGTCGCGGTAGGTTAAACGCCCTTGCTCGTTGAGATATTCGCGCAAGGTATGGCCTTCCACCATCTCCATCACGATAAAGACAGCAGGAGTGCCGCTCTGGTTCCAGCCCTGATCTTGGACTGCGACGATGTTGGGGTGTGAGAGTGCGGCGGCAGCTTTTGCCTCTCGAATGAAGCGTTCAACAAATTGTTCATCTTGCGCCAGATGTGGGTGCATGATTTTGACGGCGACCTTGCGATCTAGCCTGGTATCAAAACCTTCATAGATGCTGGCCATCCCGCCGGTGGCTACTTGGCGAAGGAGCTGATATCGCCCATCAATGATTTCGCCGGTGAGGTCAGACACGAGGGAATCTTAATTGAATTACTTCTCTATCGAGCTCATTTAGCCAGTTGTGAGAATGAAATCCGCAGAGTTTTCACAATCTTCTCGGGTGAAGTACCCCTCTTGCAAAAGCAGCCATTGAGACATCTCATCTGAATTCGCTTCACCATCTCGTGCAATCACTCTCTTTAATCCCTGTTCTCTATCAATCTCTAGCCAGATAGATGCAGAGAGAGATTCTCGGATTGCAGATTGCGATGAACCCACACCCTCAAAAATAAGGAGATCTGCCTGCGGAATTTCCTCGGCAGCTGAGTACGCGCCTTCGTGCCAGTTGTAGTGAGAGATGGAGATTTTCTCTCGCCTGCCATGCGCCTTCGCTATAGCGATAAGTGCATCGCTGAGGTGATGATCGAAAGCATCGACCCAGCCGTTATAGAGGTCATCCATATGAATGACTTGAACTTTGTATTTGAGAGAGAGCGCAGCAGCGAGATGATCGGCCAGGGTGGTCTTTCCCGCCCCGGCCGGACCATCTATCGCGATGATGGGGTATCGATCAGATTTACAGAGATCGAATAGCGCGGCGGTGAGTTCCATACCAACTCTTCCATCCGATGGCGGCCATGACAGTAAATGCGACATAGAGAAGTGTGGTGAAGAGAAGTCCCTGAGATGCATAGAGAGCCACATATCCAAGATCGACTGCTAACCAGAGTGGCCAGCTGTCATACTTTTCATAAACCATGAGCAACTGAGCGGAGATGCTTCCGAAAAGAAGAAGCGCATCTGGAAATGCAGCCGCTGCTCCAATATCTTTCAAAATAGGAGCGAAGGCAAAGGTTGCAACAAAGATCGCAACCATCGTGGCCAGGCGGTATTTGTTCTTAAATGGCCCCGGCTTTGCACCCGTTGGACCCCAGCCAAACCAACCCATAATGGCGGCAGCAATAAAGACTATTTGCAGAATAGCGCTTGCGTAGAGATCCCAATTAATAAAGAGGATTAAATAGAGAGCGCTACTGATTCCCCACCAAGGCCAAGTGATTCGCTTGCCAGTGATCCCGAGTCCAACTCCGATGAAGGATGCTATCGATGCTACGAATTCAAGGTAAGAAACTTCGTAGCTCCAGGCAGTAAAGAAAGTGGATGTCATAAATAGACCTACTCATTCTCAGTTCGCATTATCGAACTGGTCAAACGGTCGAACTCAAAGTATGAGTTCCTCTCAGCCGATTTGGCTCCCGTGGGTAAAACTCTAGCGCAAGCGAAGGAAAAGTGTCTGAATAAAGGCGAGTCCTGCTACTCGTAATCTCCGCCACGTGGGTGTCTTGGCGCGCTTATTGAAGATGTCATAACCGTTAGCTTCAATTTCATCCACGATTCCACAGTAGAGCTCGCTCGCGGCGCGGATACAAGGCCTGGAAATAGGGTCGAGATATTCAATCCCTGCGTTTGCTTTTGCCTGAAGATCGCGCACACGTGCAATCTGAAATTTAATCGCCTCGATAATCTCTGGAGTCAGTTCTCTCCGAAGGAGCATATCTTCACTGACGCCATATCGAGCCAACTCATCGAGCGGCATATAAATGCGGCCACGCTCAATATCTTCACCAATATCTCTAATGAAGTTTGCTAACTGAAAAGCTGTACCCAGCGCGGTCGCCGCCTCTATCGCTCGAGGATCGCTATATCCAAGAATTGGAAGCATCTCTAGGCCTATGACTACAGCAGATCCATAAACATATGTCATGAGCTCGTCATAATTGTTATATCGAGTAACGGTGAGATCCATCTCCATGGACTTCATAAATGCTTCGAAGTATTCCAGCGGAATTGAATACGTCCTTACAGTATCTACAAGTGCACGACCAATGAGGTCATTGCTTTCTCCACGGCGAAGATCTGCAAGAACTCCAGAGCCCCAGGTACGAAGTTCGTGGGCTTTCTCTTCATCGCTCAGAGTTGATGCAAGATCATCAACAATCTCGTCGGCATAACGAGCAAATCCGTAAAGAGCATGCACCGGCGGACGCTTCTTCGTCGGAAGTAAGAGCGTTGCTAAATAGTATGTCTTACCGTGAAGAGCATTGAGGCGTTTGCACTCTTCATACGATTGCGTAAGCAAATCTGACATTTACTTAACAGGTCCCACAATGCGTTCTGCAGCGAGTCGTCCAGAGATCAACACCATAGGAACGCCCACACCAGGCTGGGTTCCACTTCCAGCAAATACGACGTTATCGAAACCTGCCGCAATATTGCGTGGTCGGAAAGGGCCAGTCTGGAAGAAGGTATGTGCGCTTGCAAATGGCGCTCCGCGCTCCATTCCTTGTGCCTGCCAATCGAGGGGAGTGGTCATGTGTTCGGTTTCGATCGCATCGCCAAAGCCTTCATAACCACGGGATTCAAGAACACGGATCATTTCATCGCGATAGCGACTCTTCTCATTAGTCCAATCGATATCTGCATCGAGGTTGGGAGTTGGGAAGAGTACGTAATATGACTCTTTGCCAGCAGGAGCGAGTGATTTGTCATCATGCGATGGCACAGTCACCAGCACAGAAGGGTCGGTCATCAGAACCTTCTTCTTGATGAGCTCATCAAAGACCCCATCCCATGATTCACCGAAGTGAATGTTGTGGTGAGCAATGTGGTCGTAATGCTTCTTTGATCCCACGAGCAAGGTCACACATGATGGCGAGTACTTCAGGCGCTTAATGGAGAGCGGTTCTTTTCCGAGCAGGTCTTTCCACACAACCGGAAGATCTGGGTTCATCACAATGGCATCACATTCGTAGCGCTCACCCTTATCGGTGATCGCTGCAGTCACGCGTGAACCTTGCTTTTCGAGTGATGTCACCGAAGTCTCATAGACAAACTTCACGCCATGCTTTGCTGCAGCAGCCGCTAGAGCACGAGGTACTGCATGCATTCCACCCTTGGGGAAGAAGACGCCGTTGACTGAATCCATATATGCAATCACTGCATAGATTGCGAGAGCTTGCTGCGGGCTTACGCCTGCATACATCGCCTGGAAGGAGTAGACCTTCTGAAGTCGTGGATCCTTGAGGAATTGATTGACTTTTGGCTGTAAATGTCTAAAGCCGCCGATTGCAATCAAACGTGCAAGGTTGGGTGTTAGCAGGTTCAACGGTGAATCAATGTTGCGGTCGATAAAGTCATTCATCTCGTACTTATAGAGCTTGGTGACGAAATCAACATAGTCACGGTATCCAGCTGCTTCAGTTGCAGACACCTTTTCCCGAATTTCTTGCTCCATTGCCGCGGTGTCAGCATGAACATCAATCTGCGAGCCATCGGCATAGAAAGCGCGGTAGAGAGGAGAGACCGGCATTAATTCGAGCCAATCCTTCATATCTTCACCGACTGCCGAGAAAGCATCTTGGATCAGCGATGGCATCGTTAACACCGTTGGACCAGTGTCGAATGCGTAGCCATCTTTATTGAGCAAACCATTGCGGCCACCAGGAACTGTTTCACGTTCAATCACAGTGACATCACGTCCTGCTCCGGCCAGGCGAAGTGCAGCACTTAATCCGGCAAGACCGGCTCCGACTACAACAACTTTCTGAGATGGACCTTTAATGCGTGCGACCATTAGGCGCTCCGTTTAACTGCGCTAAGCGCGATGTAGGTGAGAAGTTCTCTCGCTGATGGATGGATTGCTGGATCTTCAATTGCGGTAAGTGAATCGTTGGTGAGTTTTTCGATCAGGTTTTCAACTTTATCTACTGCGCCTGAATTCTTAATAAGCGCGCGAAGCTCTTCTATTTTTGAAGATTTGATATGTGGCTGACCCAGATGCGCCAACAGCTCTTCTTTTCCTTCATGATCAAGCGCCTCAAGTGTCATGGCAATGAGCACGGTGCGCTTACCCTCGCGTAGGTCATCTCCTGCTGGCTTTCCGGTTACCTCAGGGTCGCCAAAAATTCCCAGCATGTCATCGCGAAGTTGGAAAGCTTCGCCAAGTGGCAGGCCATAACGGGAAAGTGCATCGAGCAGTGGTGCATGTTCAGATGGATCTGGTTTTCCAATTACCGCACCAATATGAAGTGGTCGCTCAATTGTGTACTTACCTGACTTATAGCGAGCGATTCGAAGTGATCGTTCTGCGCTATATGACTTTTCTCCTGCTTCACGAACATCGAGATATTGACCGGCCATTAACTCAACGCGCATCTCGTCATGAATAACATGTGCAGCAAGAAGAGATTCGGTGGAGAGCCCAGAGGTATTGAGCATTTGATCTGACCAGACCAAAGCCAAATCACCCAGAAGTACAGCAGCGGCTTCTCCGAATTGAGTAGCGAGACCATTCATGGCGGTCGATTGGTGCAAATTTTCAAAGTGGCGATGAATGGCGGGCTTGCCTCTGCGAGTATCAGAGCGGTCCATCAAGTCATCATGGATAAGCGCGCACGCTTGCAATAGTTCAAGACTTGAGAGAGCGCGAATGATTTCACGGGATGGAGTTGCGCCCGATGCAATGAGACCGGCATAGGCGAAGAGTGGACGTAAACGTTTGCCGCCATCGAGCAAGAACTCATCGAGCGCATCACAGACTGGGACAAGCTCTGAGGCTATAGATGTGAGGTATCGGCGTTGACCGGATAGATAATCTGCCAATTCGCTACGGATCTCTGCCCGTACTGCTTCGATTGTTGTCTTGACCTCGGTTGCCACGCGAGAACGGTACCCTGAGTCCATGGAGATGCGCATGACGAACCAATGGTCGAGCGGTCGTCCCACCTTCTCTTTCGAGTTTTTTCCGCCTAAAGATGGCGAAGGTGAAGCAAGACTCTGGACTGCTATTGAGGGCCTTGAGTCCATCTCACCAGATTTCATCTCTGTGACCTACGGCGCAGGTGGATCTACTCGTGATCGCACCATCCGAATTACATCTGAGATCATCAATCACACAAAGATTCCAACCGTTGCCCACCTCACCTGTGTCGGTTCAACGCGCGATGAGCTCATTGAAATCCTCGGAAAGTACAGTGAAGCAGGGATTCAAAATATTTTGGCGTTGCGTGGAGATCCTGTCGGCGGCCCACGTGCGCCATGGGAGACAACACCTGGTGGCTTCGATCATGCCGATCAATTGGTCTCGCTCGCATCAGAGATCGGTGGATTTACTATTGGTGTAGCCGCTTTCCCAGATGGCCACCCTGCATCTGCTGGAGATTTCACTCGAGATATCGATGTGCTCTTGGAGAAGGAACGTCTCGGCGCAACATTTGCAACAACTCAATTTTTCTTCGAAGCCGATAAGTGGTCAGCGCTCGTCGAAGCACTCGCCTCCCGCGGATCGCAGTTACCAATCATTCCAGGCATTCTGCCGGTGACAAATGTGAAGCAGCTCAACCGCATGGCAGAACTCAGCGGAGTTCCGATTCCGGCCAAGATTGCTGAGGCATTTGCAAAGGTTGATAGCAACGCAGATGATGTACGAAAGCTTGGCGTTGAAATTGCGACCGAACTTTCGCAGAAGCTATTAGATGCTGGGGCGCCAGGTATCCACTTCTATACGATGAATACATCAACTGCTACCCGGGAAATCTTTGAAAGAATCAAGAGTGCTCGCTCATGACCCGTCTCGAATTCAATCGCCGCTGGAGTGAACTTCATGGCAGCGTAGAAATTCAAGGAGTGATTGCTGGTTGGCTCCGTATTTCCTATTTCATCGCAAAATTTCTCAGCATCTTTAGATTTACACCCAATGTCATTACGACCGTCGGACTCTTTGCTTCTATCGCAATCTATTTCACCTCGTATACGAGCCAACTCATCGCACTCGTTATTTTCTCACTTATCTGCGATGGTGTTGATGGATCACTCGCTATTTACCGTGGAAGAGAGAGCAAGTTCGGCGAACTCTACGACTCGATTGCCGACCGCATCTCCGAGGCGTTCTGGTTGATGGGGGCAAGCTTCGTCGGCGTTCCAGTCCGCTGGGCAATCACAATCTGGGTTTTGAGTGCCACTCAAGAATATGCACGTGCACGTCTGGCATCACTCGGTTACTCTGAAATTGGTGTTGTCACTCCTACTGAGCGCCCAGTACGAGCAATTTTTGTGATTGCGGTAACGGTCTTATTCTGGCTCGGATATGACTACGCAACTCAAGTCGCAATTGGTTTCACGGTGATGCAGGTAATCAGTGTGCTGATGGTGATGCGGATGGCACGTTCAATACTGCGTTAGCAACAATTTCTGCACTGAGGCCGACCAACGGTAATCCGCCTCCTGGATGAGCAGAGCCACCTACAAGATAGAGATTCTTAATCGGAGATCTATTCTTCGCTCGCAGAAAGGCTGCTCGAGGTCCATTACTGGAAGTGCCATAGATAGAACCTCCAGGTGCGTTCACTGAATTCTGTAAATCAAGTGGGGTACGAATCTCAAGCAGATCGAGTCGATTCCTAATGGAAATTCCCTGTGCTTCAATCTGATCAATGATCATGTTTGCATACTTTTGAGCGAAGGCTGCATCGCTCCAATCAAAACCTTCTCCTGGTTTCTCGCTATGGCGAGGGGCGTTGACGAGAACGAAGAGTGCTTTATGGCCTTCACTCTTGACCATAGTTTCATCTTTGGGTGCGCAGATATAGATTGTTGGCTTCGCTACCGGTTGCTTTGTTGTGAAGATAGATTCAAACTCAGCATCGTAATCTTCTGGGAAGAGAATGGTGTGATGCGATAACTCAGGCTCATCGCTTGGGCGCAATCCAAGTAAGAGAGAGAAGCCAGCCAGTGATGGCTCGAGTTTTGATAATTTGCGCCGTACTCGCTTGACCTTACGAGTTGGTGTTGAGATGAGTCGGTTGTAAGTAAGGCCAGCATCGACATTTGAAATGACTATATCTGCAGATATTTCCTCGCCGTTCTTGAGTGTAATTCCAACGGCTTTACTGCCTTTGAGATTGATGGCGGCAACAGGGGAGTTGAGATTGATCACGACCCCAACCTTTTCGCAGCGCTTGGCAATATGCTCTGAGAGAGTACCAATGCCACCTTTGATATGCCAGGCACCAAATGCCTCTTCGATAAATGCGATTGTAGAGAGCACGGCAGGAGCTTTGCGAGGATCTGATCCGCTATAGGTTGCGTAGCGATCCATGATCTTCGCCAGGTATGGATTTTTCAATCCAAAATCACGAAGGGTTGCGCGCGGGGCGATGATGCGGAGATCTCGCAGAATATGGCGGCGCTTGAGGAGCGAGAGCGGGCTCTTCAGCTCTGATTCAACAAAGGGTTCGCGCGATACATCCCACATCCGCTCTGCGCGCTGCAGGACTGCATCCCATTGTTCGGCAGCTTCTGCTCCAAAGGATTGAGTAATCGATTTCAAAGTTTCTTTGCGGGAGAGATTGGTAAATTGCACGGACTTTCCGTCGTGGAAGCGATAATCAAATGATGGGTCTACCGCTTCTAGAGTTAAGACCATTCCCATCTGAGCGCCAGTGCGCTGAAAGAAGTCACGATAAACAGCAGGGATCGTAAGTAGCGAAGGTCCAGTATCAAATGCGTATCGACCAATCCATTCAGTACGGCACTTTCCTCCTACGCGATCTGATGCCTCGTAGATAGGAACGTTATGCCCAGCTCGAGCAAGCCGGGCAGCGGTCGTCATTCCGCCAATTCCAGCACCGATCACAATGATCTTCTTGGGCTCTTTTACTTTGCCGACCTGGCCGGTCATAGTGTGCGCCCTTTCCATTGTGTCTTTCCGCGGTTACTCCATGAGAAGTAAAGCAGATAGATGAAGAGGAGTGCAGATACGGGATGGAGAAAAGCATCACGAATCCGGGTTCCTGATGCAGCAGCACTCACAACTCGTGTTCCTACAATTGCAAGCAAAGCGGCGAATCCGATGAGATTGCCAGCTATTGCAGAAAACAAAGGCAGTAACGCAGTTGCACCGATAAAGAGTGCAGCAATAAGAGATCCAAGAATCGATCCGAAAGCTAAATGGAGTGATTTTCCATATCCAGAACGGATCTCATTCAAACTCTTATACATACGAGTGGAGGAGATTTCAGAGCCACTGACAACCGTGCCCCTAAACCCAGCAGCAACAAATGACCGTCCTAGCTCGATATCGTCAAGGACTTTACGAGCAACGCTCTCAAAGCCACCAATTGTTTTTAGTGCTTCACCGCGCATCACCAAGAACTGACCATTACAGATTACGGTCGAAGCCAAAGGAATCTTCTCTGCGCCTCGGAGCAAGACCGTGCTCATCCAGGACCATTGCAACAGAGGTTGAATCAATCTTTCGCCCCAGGTCTCAGCAATCTGGCGGGGATAAGGAGAAATGAAATCCAGGCGATTATCAAGGAGAGTATTTACTGCCTTCACTATGGCATCGCGCTCAAAATGAACATCAGCATCAACTGAAATCACCACATCAGGAATATCACTTTCGATATGGCGATAACCCGCTTGGAGTGCTGCCACTTTACCGATCCAACCATCGATAAGTGAAGGTGCTTGAATCACCGAGATTCGGGAAGAGACGAGATTGCGCACCATTTGGAAAGTGTCATCCTCAGAATTGTCATCGATGACAAGAATGGAGAGATGAGGGAGATTTACTTGCGCTTCAAGTTCACGCAAGATACCTTCGATGTTCTCTGCTTCATTGCGAACAGGAAGTAGCACCGTGACAGTTGAAGCAATCTCTTTATCGCTATTGGGTCTGCGAATCGTTGTAAAATTGGCCACCGCAAGCGCGAGTAATAGCGAGTTGACTAAAAAGATTGTAAAGAGCATTGGAATTAAGCTTCGCCGAGCCAATTCTTGTAAATAAATGGCGTTGCGAAGGCGCCAAAGAAGGCGGCCCCCATAAATGCAAGTCCTGGTCGATCAAAGAAGAAGATATTTCCGATGAAGCCAGAGAAGAGCACCCATGCTAAGAGGAATGTCACGGCGCGCAAACTAGCGCTCTCTTTTCGACGTTCAAAGGGAAGCACAACATTGAGTAGTGCGACGATGGCGCAGCCAGAAAGAAGCCAACCAAAGAAGTTAGAGAGTGGAATATCGGGAACAAATGGAATGTGAGCTCCCGTAACTTCCCAAGTCCACCGACCAGCAGAGACCATCAATGGATCCAAGAAGAGATCCCAGCCTGCAAGAAGTGCGCCGCCGTAGAGGAAAGTCCACTTTGTTGTAACGCGACGCGCGGCCACGAGGCAAGGATGAATCATCATCACCCAAGCAAAAGGAACAACAAGAGGTACGCCAAAGAGGGCAACTCCGAGTGAAGAGTCGTACTGATAGACACCAAATGGCCATCCCGTGTGAACTCCGAGAAGTTCAATGAAGTAACCAAAAAGAGCAGCAAGTATTAAGTATCGTGATGCGTATTTTGCTCCAAAAGAGAGGTAGGCGTGGAGCACCATCGCTGTTGCTCCGACATAGATCGTTGCAATAGTGATGATTCGCAGAGTTTCGCCACTCACCAGCGGATAGATCATTTGCAGAAGAATGGTCAGCGCAAGAGCAGTCCCAAGAGTAAACCGGGCTCGTTGTGAGATGCCGTGACGACGCCTGCGGTAGTTGTAATGCCTAACGGACATAGGGGAAGTCTGCCGTATTTATGAGTTCAAAGCGCGCAAAGAGCTCTTCGCTATACCAATCAAAGCGCTTGGTATCTTCAATTGCAGCGCGGTGCGGGGCGTTCTTGTAGGCAAAGTCACGCAAAGCTGACCCTGACTGCCAGACCGAGAAAGTTCCCTGTAAACCAATTGGTGCCTCACCGATACCAATAGAGAAGAGCAGGCCAGGGGAGTTGTGAAGATCGGTTACCACAGGGGGGATTGATCGCCAGAATCGAATCGCTTGCGACCACTTCAATCGCGCACGAGTAATTGCTACGACCGGACCGTCGCTCTTTGAGACAGCGCCAACTATAAATGGCTCACGCTTGGACCATTGACCGCTAGAAGATATTGGATTGAGCAGGTATCGATCAACTGATGTTGAGCGTCTTTTCCAGCTCTTTACAAATCCAGAGCCATCAACAACTTCAAGATCATCGGCGACAAAAAGAATTGCCCACTGCTTCAAGTCGGCATCAGATGGCGTAAATGTTCTACCAGTTCCTGTTCCCATTAATTTCGCAAAAGAAACGCCAGGTAGCTTTCGGGCGATACGACGGCCGACTGCCATCTGTAGAAAAGCAAAAGGTATGGCGCTCTTGCGAACAGTAAAGATATAGAGAGCAATCATCATCTACTCGCTCTATTTTCGATGAGATCCCATTTGTTGCCGTACTTATCCTTGAAGACAACAACCTGCCCAAAAATTTCGTTTCGAGGAGTTTCGGTAAACTCAATTCCGCGCGCAAGGTAATTCTCGTAAGTCTCCAGAAAGTTATCGGTGTAGAGGAAGAAGCCCACTCGTCCACCAGTTGAGTTTCCGATAGCTGCCTCTTGTTGAGAATTTGTAGCTTTTGCGAGAAGTATCCGCGCACCGTCTCCACTTGGTGCGATTACAACCCAGCGCTTCTCAGGATTCATTTCTTTATCTTCTATTAATGTGAAACCAAGATCTTTCGTGTAATGCTCGATTGCAGAATCGTAATCATCAATAACAATTGCAATCATTCCTAAAGATGTAGCCATTATTCGCCAACTTTCATCGCCCGTGCGGAAGTCGCAATTTGAAGCTCTGCAAATGATGTTGGAAAGACTCCATGAGGATGTCCTGCCGCCGCCCAGACAATTTCATAATCGTTGAGCGCTTCATCAATAAGCACGATGTCGGGGGAGTTGGTCCAACCAATGGGACTGACACCGCCAATTGAGAAACCTGAGAATTCCTTAACGAAGGCGGCATCTACTCGGAGCAGTTCAGTACATTGAAGATTTTCCGCAACGAGGGCGGTGTCAACTCGATGACGACCACTGGTAATGATTAAGAGCACCTGCCCAGCTGGAGTCTTAAAGATGAGTGAGGATGCAATTTGTCCGACCTCAATCCCTAAGGCAGAAGCCGCGTCTTGCGCAGTACGAGCGGAATCTCCGAGCACGGTTATTGGACCGGCGATAGAAAGTTCGTTCATGGCAGCAGCCACCCTTTTCACCGCCGACTTTTCAAGTATGTGCTCCATAGGCGGCAAGGCTAGGGGATAGGTTTCTCTCGTGACTACAGCTATGCAGCGAGGGATTCGTGCCCGAAACTCGCTATGGGCATCCTTCTTGATCATGGGAATCGCTTCGATGGCCTGGGTTGCTCGAATTCCTGAGATGAAAGATGCAATTGGTTTATCCAATGGTGAGTTCGGATTTATCTTCTTAGGCGCCACAATCGGTTCGGTCCTTGGGGCTCAGATTGCCGGTCGTGCAATTCATACTTTTGGATCTAGGCCAGTAGTCAACGTTTCTTCATTCTTACTTCCAGCAGGATTAGTCGCTATGGCGTATTCGAAGACCGCCACCGAACTCTTTCTCGCTTTAATGCTAATGGGACTTGGCTATGCCTTGACAGATATGTCAGTCAATACCCAAGCCGTTGTAGTTGAAAAAATTATCAATCAGAAATGTATGTCTTCTTTTCATGGAATGTGGAGCGTAGGTTCTTTTGTAACAACAGTTTTCGGCGGCTTTGCAATTTCTCACATGACTCCGAAAACAAACTTAATTGTTGTTGCAATCGCATCCTTTCTAGCATTTATCCCGGCAAACCTTTACCTACTCTCTCCTGACATTGATGAGCACGCGGGCGATGGCAGTGAGAAGACCGAGGCTAAGATTCCATTCTTTGGAAAATCAGTATTGCCGCTTTGGGCAATCGGACTAGGTCTCATTGCAGGAATGGTTGCCGAAGGCGCAGCAAGCGATTGGGGCGCAATTTTACTTCGGGACAATATGAACGTCCCTAAAGGAATCTACGCATCTGCCTTTGCATCATTTGCTCTTGCGATGATCACGAGCCGCTTTCTTGGCGATAGAGCTCTGGAAAAATTTGGTCCACGAAATACTGTTCGATACGGTGGTATATACGGTGGACTTGCGTGGGGTCTTTGCATTGCAATAGCAGTTCCACTTTCAAGCGTCTCAGTATGGTCAGCGTTAGTCGTGGTTAATATCGGCTTTATCTTTGCCGGAATGGGAATTGGTCCAATGTTCCCTGCTTTTATTTTGGCCGCTAGTCGATTGAAAGGGATTGCTCCTGCCGTTGCAATCTCTCGTGTGGGCGTGATCGGAATTGCAGGTTTCTTTATTGGACCTACAGTGACGGGAATGATTGCGGAGGCAACATCACTCTCATGGGCGATGGCTTATCCCGTGGGAATGATGATTCTCGCTGGGTACATGTCGCGATCTATCAAAGAGGATTAGAGAAACAAGCTCTGGATCAGAGTAAAGGTAGCAACGGCAAGCAAGAGCGTTGCAAAAGCCTTGCGTACCAAGACCGGGGAGGATTCTCTTCCAAAATGCGAAGCAGCACTCGCCATCACAATTGCGCCAATCGACATAAAAATCGGCACATGCCAGTCGATCTTGCTCCACATTGAATGATGACCCAAGAGCGCTGTAATCGAATTCAAGCTGATGACGAGGAGTGAAGTCCCGGCTGCAATATTCTGTGGCGTTCCAAAGAAGAGAACCAAAGCTGGAATAACAAGAAAGCCGCCCCCAATCCCGAATAGGCCTGTGATTGCTCCAACTACGAGTGAAATTACAATCAGAAGTGCGAGTGGTATTCGTCTATGGATATCGGTTAATGGATTACGAAACATCGAATAGCTAGCGAAGAAAAGAACTAACGAAAATCCCACAGTGATAAATCGATCAGGAAGATTCGCAGCGATGGACGAAAATCCAAGGTTGGTAATTAATCCAATACCCCAAATAATCAGCGCATCACGGTAGAGAATCTCTTTGGTTCGTACCTTAGGCAGCGCCCCTGAGAGAGCGGCGAGAAATACGACCGCTAGGGCTGCAGTTGTTGCCTGTTGCGGAGAGAAACTAAAGAAGTTGATTAAAATTGGCACTGAGAGCATTGCTCCACCAGCGCCAACAAATCCAAGTACGGCGCCGATAAAACTGCCAGCAATGAGTGCGCCGATAATCTCCATGCCGTAATAGTGGCAGATAAAGAAGAAGGCCCCCTGTTTTCTCAGGAGGCCTTCTTGTAATCTTGACTAATTAGCCGAAGAGTGAAACAGCTCCAACGCTTCCGCCGAATTCGGTAACCAATCCGCTTTCAACGAGAGCAAATAAGATGATTGCGGCGCCACCGAGCGCCATATCCTTATTGAATGCCATCATCTCTTGCATCTTTGTATTGGCATCTGTCTCTTTCCAGTATTGATGGAAGATGAGCGCTGCCAGGATTACGGTTACTGCAATAAGTAGCGCAGCAAGGTCAACCCATGTTCCGAGGACGATGAGGATTCCACCGACAAGGAAGGTAAGGCCCGATCCAATCACGCCAAGTTTTGGTGCTGGGAGCTTCTTGTACTTCGCATAGCCTGTCATTGCCTCAAGGCTCTTAAAGTGTGCAAAGCCAGCGCCAATCCAGAGAGCGCCAAAGAGAACTCGGCCGAGGATAAGTAGTAGATCCAATTCTTTCTCCATATTCATCCGCCTCAGCACCTTCTGCCGAGGACTCCTAAAAGAGTAGGGGTTGTAGTTGAAATTTCAATCACCTAACGCTCATAACACGCCGAAAACTCTCAACCTAACCTCGAGCGTTGCCCTTGTCGGTGGGGTGGGCTATTTTTCGAACATCTGTTCGAATACCTGTTCGACGATCGAGACCCATCTACTTTCAAAGGAGGCTCATATGGCGAGCGAAATCATCCCCGCAGGAGAGGTCCTGATTGATGGACCTACTACTCCTATCGAATTCACCTTTAAAGGTCGACGCTTTCGTATCCATGCCGTCTTATCGCGCTGGTGCGAGAGCGGGGGTTGGTGGAACCGAGTTAGTGATGGCAAGTATCGCCCTGACGATCAAGCGCGTGCGCTCTGGCGAGTAGAAGCTGCACCCATTGGTGCGCTCACGACATTCCAACTCGAACGCGATGAAGCAACCGGACAATGGATTGTGACAACGATTTAAATCGTTAAACAACTTCTTTATCAGCCATGAGCTTTATACATCTGCGCACCACTAGCGCCTACTCATTTAAATACGGCACAACCCAGCCGCATGATTTAGTAGAACGTGCTGCCGAATTTGAGATGCCAGCGTTAGCCCTTACCGATCGTGATTCTTTTGCTGGCACGATTCGCTTTGCAAAGAGTTGTTTAGAGATGGGTATTGCACCCATCATCGGTATCAATCTTCAAATCGATCTTATCAATAGCGAATCCGTCGGAATTAAATCCGATCGAAAAAATTTTCCTCGCATCACTATCCTCGCCGGCAGCGATGGGGGATACCGCAACTTGATGCATCTATATCGCGGAATCACCTTTACTTCGGGTGATCGGATTCCGGTATTGACGATGGATGTACTCGAACGCTTTGCACAATACAGCTCGCAGCTTTATCTCTTACATGGCCCCGAATCACCGGTATCAGAGGCGATTGGGTTACATCGTTTTGATTTAGCACTTGAGATTTTCAATAAGATGCGCCCTTTCTTTGCAGACCATGCCATCGAATGCGTATCGCATTTAGTGGGTGGCAACGGTCCGCGTTCTACTGCACATGCTGCGCGGTCGCTGGTCTTTGCTCGCGAGCACGATATCCCGGCAGTGATTACCAATGCGGTGCGGATGCGCGATCGCAGCGATGGACCAGTAGCAGATATTCTCGATTGCGCACGTCAACTTGTACCGCTGGATCGTCGCCACCTCGAACGCCGTAATGCCGAAGCTTTCCTCAAAGATAGCGCCGAGATGCAACGCCTTGCAGCAGAGATTGCGCAAGCAGCTGGTGAAGGTTCGCCACGTTTATTACTCAAAACAACTCGCGAATGGGCCGAGCGTTCACTGCTTTCACCGCAGCGCGATATTGGTTTAGGTGGCGTACATCTACCCGAGGCAGATGTTGTGGAGGCAGCAAATGCCGCTGATATGCGCCGCCTCTTGCGCGAACGCAGCGAAGCAGGACTCCATTGGCGTTACACCGATAGCAATCGCATCCGTATCGCGCGAGCCCGCCTTGATGATGAACTCGCAACTGTTGCCACTCTTGGTTTTGAATCGTACTTTCTTACTGTCGCTGACATCACCGATATGGCGCGCGGCAAAGGGATCCGCGTTGCTGCGCGCGGATCTGGAGCAGGCTCTCTCATCTGTCATTTACTCGGAATCTCTGGCGTTGATCCCATCGAACATGGCCTCTTGATGGAGCGCTTCTGTTCACCGCTACGTCGCGCACTTCCTGATATCGATATCGATGTCGAATCTCATCGCCGTCTTGAAATCTACGATGCTGTCTTTGCTCGCTATGGCTCTCCATCATTTAACTCACCCAATGCAATCTCACGCTGTGCCACTGTTTCAATGGTCGAGAAATATCGTGCGCGCCATGCAATCCGCGATGCTGGCGCTGCACTAGGTCTACCTGCCGGCGAGATTGATCTACTGGCAAAGTCGATGCCTCATATTCGCGCAGCAAATATTGAAGCAGCGCTAGCATCGCTCCCCGAACTCCGATCGCTTAACACCTCGGCACCGCTGATGGCGATGACAATTGCAATGGCACAGCGACTCGATGGCCTGCCGCGACATTTAGCGATGCACCCATGTGCGATTGCGCTATCGGATGCAACGTTGCTTGATCGTACGCCGCTACAGATTAATGCCGGCGGCTACCCCATGCTTGAATTCGATAAAGATGATGTTGAGGATATTGGCTTACTCAAACTCGATGTTCTGGGCGTCCGGATGCAATCGGCAATCGCTCATGCCGTAGAAGAGATTAGACGTACTGCTGATCCTGACTTCGATATCGATGCCATACCGCTCGATGATCCTGATACATATAAGTTGATTCAATCAACGCAGACCCTAGGGCTCTTTCAGATTGAGAGCCCTGGCCAACGCGAACTCATCGGCAAGCTTCAGCCGCGCACGTTTAACGATCTGGTTATCGATATCTCGCTCTTCCGTCCTGGGCCAGTGAAATCCGACATGATTCGCCCATTTCTCGAGGCCCGCGGTGGCTTTACTGCGCCGCAATTGATTCATCCCACCTTGGCGCCAATATTGGCTGAGACTGAAGGCGTAGTTGTCTTTCACGAACAAGTCATCTCCATCATTGCGGTGATGACCGGTATCTCGTTGGCAGCGGCTGACGAAAAACGTCGTGCACTCGGCAGTAAAGAGGGGCAACAAGAGGTCTGCGATTGGTTCTTTCCTGCTGCAACTGATCAAGGATATGAACTCACAACAATCACGACAATCTGGGATGTCCTGCGCGCCTTTGCATCATTCGGTTTCTGTAAAGCCCATGCAGCTGCATTTGCGCTGCCTACCTATCAATCGGCATGGCTTAAAACTCATTACCCAGCGAGCTTTATCTCAGGCGTTCTCACTCACGATCCAGGAATGTATCCCAAGCGGTTGATGATTGATGAGGCACGTCAAATGGGAGTTCCATTGGCGCCACTTGATATCAATCAATCACAGAGTGATTATCGAGTAGAAAATATGGGGGATAAGAGCGCCATCCGTATCGCGCTCAGTGCAGTTAGCGGAGCAAGTGCAAATGAAATCGAATCCATCGCCGCCGGTCAGCCCTATCTCGATCTTGCAGATTTCTATCGCAGATCTGGCGCTGCAGCTCCCACTATTGAAACGCTGATCCTTACCGGTGCATTCGATAGCGTTCATCACGACCAATCAATTAATCATCGCGACTTACTCTTACATTTAGCAGATTTACAGAAGACATCAGCTCCAGCGCTATCAGGTGCACAGATGTCACTGTGCCTTGCACCACCTTTGCTTCAGCCAAGCGGCCTGCCAGCAATGAGCGCTGGCGAAAAGATGAGCAATGAACTCAGTCGCCTCGGTATGGATATCAGCGAGCACCTTCTCTCACCTTATGCCGAATTCCTCAATGCAATTGGTGCAACCCGTTCTTGCGATCTCTTAAAGGCGCGCAGCAACACCACTCTGCTTGTAGCTGGCGTTAAAGTGGCGCTTCAATCACCGCCAGTTCGTTCTGGCAAACGCGTTCTCTTTCTCTCACTCGATGATGGATATGGCTGCAGTGATGCCACCTTCTTCCCGGATGTACTTGAGGCGCGCTCCGGCGAATATGCGCAGACCCTCTATGCCACATCGCTCTTCTTAGTACGGGGTAATACTCGCCGGACCGGCGAACGCGGTATCTCACTGCGAGCAACGGGGGTCTGGGATTTACGAAGCGCCTATCAAGAGTGGAATCTAAAGAAAGGTAGTGTGGCGATATGAGCACGATTCTGCATGTTGATATGGATGCCTTCTATGCATCTGTAGCAGAGCTTGATCACCCCGAACTCCGAGGAAAAGCTGTTGTGGTCGGAGCCGGTGCACGTGGAGTCGTCCTCTCTGCAAATTACGCAGCTCGCAAATTTGGAATCCGTGCTGCAATGCCGGTGGGGCGTGCGCAAAGAATGGCGCCACACGCAATCTTTATCGCACCTGAACATCACCGATATGCAGAGATATCTGAGAGAGTGATGACGATTTTCTCGACCTACACGCCTAAGGTCGAACCCATCTCACTCGATGAAGCTTTCCTTGATGTAACTGGTGCACTGAAATTAATCGGAACTGGACGCGAGATTGCGATGAAGATTAGAGAAGAGGTGCAAGAGAAAGAAGGAATCACCTGTTCTGTTGGAATCGCCTCCAATAAATTTATTGCAAAGCTTGCTTCGCAACATTGCAAACCTAATGGCATGCTCGAAATCCTTGATGAACGCCTCCTCGAATTCCTTCACCCACTCCCGGTAGGTGCAATGTGGGGAGTCGGACCTAAGACGGGTGAAGCGCTCGAGCGTTTAGGGCTTCATACCATTGGCGAGATTGCACATACACCGCGCGCCACATTAATGCGCGCACTCGGTGAAGCCACGGGTGCGTCTCTCTACGAACTTGCCTGGGGTCGCGATATGCGCGATGTCAGTAATGATGAACCAGATAAGAGCATTAGTAATGCTGAGACCTTTGCGCAGGATCTCGATAATCCAGAAGAAATCTTGCGTGAATTTCTTCGAATGACCGAGAAAGCAGCGGCGCGCTTACGCGATCGAGAGCTCTTTGCAAAGACAATCGGAATCAAGGTGCGTTTTGCGGATTTCACCACCATCAGCCGCAGTAAAACCTTGCCGCTTCCGATTGATAGCACGCAAGAGATTTACGAGGTAGTGCGCACTCTCTATCAAGCCCTCAAGATCAATGGGGCAAGACTGCGCCTAGTAGCGGTCTCTTTGGAGAACCTCCATGAAGGCGCTCACGAGCAGATGCTCCTCGGCTCACGTGAAAAGGGGTGGCGTGAGGCTGATACAGCGATAGATAAGGCGCGGGCGCGCTTTGGCAGCGCCAGTGTTCGTCCTGGCAGGCTCATCCGCCCTGAAGAAGATGACGATTAACCACTTCTGTTCTATTGTGGGGCTATGGCACTTTCCGATCGTGAACGACGCTTATTAGCAGAGATGGAGGCGGCTCTCGCCTCTGATGATCCACGCCTGCAATCGACTCTCGCAGGCGGCGACACAGCGACTATCTTGCGTAAAGCTCCTGGCGGAGCGCTTGCGGGGCTGGCGCTGATCGTGGCCGGTATCGGAATCCTCTTCGCTGGCCTCATCTCGCAGGTGGCGCCAATCGGCGTAGCAGGCTTTATCGTCGCTCTCACCGGAGTTCTTCTCGCCCTTCGCGCGCTCAGCCAGAAGGGGCTCCCTAATGCAAAGCCACGCACCAATCGCGCTCGCGGCAGCTTCTCTGATCGTCTCCAGCAGCGTTGGGATGAACGCACCACGGAGTAAACCGTCGAATACATAACCTGATCAATCTCTAGTCGAACCCGCCTCCCTCCAGGGGCGGGTTTTTTCGCGCTCGAAAAGGGGTGGAGGGCGGTGGGGGAGAAAGGGAAAAAATTGGCGAATAGTGGTTGAAAAAGGAGGAAAGTGGAGTATAGTGGGGAATTGAGCGGGAAAAACACGCTCACGACCTTGGGGAAGGCGGTGAAAATCAATGTTTTTAGGTACCCACGAACCTCGTCTCGACGAGAAGGGCCGATTGATTCTTCCTGCCAAATTCCGCGAAGAGCTCTCCCCAGGACTTGTGATCACCAAGGGACAAGAGCGTTGCCTCTATGTCTTCCCAGCCACTGAATTCGCCCACATCACCGAGACGCTTCGCCAAGCACCTGTTACCGCAAAAGCAGCCCGTGATTACCAGCGTGTGATGTTTGCCGGCGCCCACGACGAAATTCCTGACCGCCAAGGTCGTATCACGATTCCACAAGGCCTCCGCACTTATGCCGGTCTTGAAAAAGAGTGCGTCGTTATTGGTGCAAATACCAGAGTTGAAATCTGGGATAGCGGTGCGTGGAGCAACTATCTCGCAGATCGCGAATCAACTTTTGCTGATGTCTCTGAAGAAGTTTTTCCGGGACTTTTCTAGAGCATCAGCAAAAAACTTTATAGCAAAACAACTTCATAAAAATTACATAAGAAATAAAAAAACTACATAGGCCTCACTCATTTGTGGCCACCGCCGACCTCCAGCTCCTTTATTAGCTAGGGCCGACAGCGGCGTCTCTTCCCCGACGTCGCTTTCGAATTCACAATCCGTCGGCCGGCGGTGACCAGAGACGAGTGGGAATAGAAGTTTCTTATTTACGGATGTAATCCAAGAAAGAAAAGTAAAGGAATTGAAATGGGGGAGATGATGCAGCACATATCAGTGATGCGCGACCGTTGTGTCGACTTACTCTCACCTTCTATTTTGGCACATGAAAACCCAGTAGTTGTTGATGGAACTCTAGGCCTAGGTGGCCATTCGGAAGCGTTGCTGGAACGATTTTCAAATCTCACAGTTATAGGTATCGATAGAGATCAAGCTGCGCTTACCAAAGCACGTACACGCCTTGCGCCATTTGGCGATCGCTTCAAATCCTCTCATGCAATTTTTGATCAATTCACGGAAGTTATCGAAAGCTTTGGTTTCTCCCAAGTAAACGGAGTCCTCTTTGATCTGGGTGTCTCCTCTATGCAGCTGGATGAGGGAGACCGTGGTTTCTCTTACTCTCATGAAGCGCCGCTTGATATGCGCATGGATCAGAGCCGAGGCATCACAGCAGCAGAGATTGTTAATACCTATCAACCGGGAGAGCTAGTACGCATCTTGCGCGTTTACGGAGAAGAGAAGTTTGCAACGCGAATTGTTGAAAATATCGTTAAAGCTCGCGCTATCGCGCCTCTCAACTCAACAACAGAACTCGCAGCTTTGGTAAAAGAGAGCATTCCTGCAGCAACCCGTCGCACCGGTGGTAATCCATCAAAGCGTACATTCCAAGCGCTTCGAATTGCTGTCAATGATGAACTTGGTGCGATCGAAAGAGCAATCCCGCAAGCTCTCGAACGGATTGTTACCGGCGGCCGTGTTGTTGTTATGTCCTTTCAATCTTTGGAAGATCGCATCATCAAAGAACAATTTGCAGAAGCTTCAACTTCAAAGAGCCCACGTGCGCTTCCAGTTGAACTTCCTGAATATGCGGCCAAGTTCAAATTGGTATTCAACTCCAGCGAAAAGCCAACAGAGGCTGAAGTTACTGAGAATTCACGCGCTGCGTCAGTTCGACTTCGCGCAATCGAGAGGGTGGCCGCATAATGGCGACAGCAACCGCCCGTAAATATGTTTCAGACACTGTTACAACTGGAATCAAGCGCCAGGTTGTAGAACGCACAGCAAAAGTTATTCAGGCTACTTTTCCGCAAGTAACAGTGGCACAGAGCGCTAGCCGAAAGTACTTTGCGACTTTTGTAACGACCGTTGGCTTCCTCGGATTCCTAGCGCTTCTAGGTATCAATACACTTCTTGCGCAAGATGCCTTTACTCTTTCAAATCTGAAGATTGAAGCGAAAATGGTTGCAGACCAGCGTGATGCGCTCACGCGCAAAATTGATTCCTACTCATCACCTGAGTCATTGGCAAAAGCTGCTACTGCACTCGGAATGAAGCCTTCAGAAACTCCAATATTTCTCAATCTCGGACAGACGGAAGCGGTGACTCGTGGGTGACCTCAATCTTTCACATTCAAGAATCAAAGTTCTTGCCTTTGCATTCATAGTAGTTCTCTCGCTCTTCTCACTTCAGCTGGTTCGTGTTCAGATTATTGAAGCCGGCAATTACAAGATTCGCGCTCTCGATGAGATGGAGACAACTCGAACAATCCAGGCTCCTCGTGGCGATATCACCGATGTGAACGGCGTTGCATTCGCTCGTAGTGTTTCTGCGATTAGTATCGTGGTGGATCAAACTCAGATCAATAATCCAGCGAAGACAGCGGCATTTGTTGCTCCAATTCTCGGATTATCTGTAGAAGAGGTACAGGCAAGCATCACCGGCACTCGCAAATATTCGATGGTACTTAAGAATGGTCGCCCGGCATTATGGGAGAAGCTCACCTCTGCGATGGAGAGTTATAACGCTTCACTTGACCGGAAAGATCTTGGGGAGCGAATTATTGGATTCTTCCCAGAACGCTCATATATTCGAGAGTATCCATCAGGAAGATTGATCTCTTCTCTGATCGGTTTTGTTCGCGCGGATGGCGTTGGCGCTGCCGGACTTGAGTCAAAGATGAACTCCATCATCGCTGGCACTCCAGGAAAGTATTCATATGCGAGAGCCAATGGGGCTGAAATTCCAGGGTCTCAGAGCGAAATCGTTGCTCCTAAAGCGGGAACTTCAGTACGCCTTACTATCGATCGTGACGTGCAGTGGATTGCCTCTAAAGCCATCTCTGATGCCGTCAAGAGTACTGGCGCTCTTAATGGAACTGTGATTGTGATGGACCCTAAGACCGGAGCAATCATCGCTCACGCAACTGCACCTACATTTGATCCGAATAACACAAAGAATGTTCCGCTTGAGCTCATGCGTAATCCTTCGGTTCAAGATGTCTACGAACCAGGATCAACTGGAAAAATCATGACCATGGCGGCAGCGCTAGAAGAGAAAACGGTCTCTCCAACAACGGTATTCGCCGTTCCTTATGGCCTGAATCGCGCTGGAAAAACCTTCCGTGATCATGAGAAGCACCCGGTTCAAAAACTCACAACAACAGGTATTTTGGCGACTTCATCAAATACAGGCTCAATCATTGTTGCAGAGACAATCGGAAGCGAACGTCTCCACAATTACCTCACCAAATTTGGAATTGGCTCAAAGACTGGTTCAGGACTTCCTGGCGAATCTGCAGGAATCCTCCATCCTGTGAGCAAATGGTCAGGTACAACCGCTCCTACCGTGGCATTCGGTCAAGGATATTCAGTAACTGCGATGCAGGCGACGAGCGTCTTCGCCACAATTGCAAATGGCGGCGTTCGAGTTTCACCAACTGTGATTGCTGGAACAAGTGATTCTTCCGGACATTTCACACCTGCTGGAAACCGCGAATCAGTTCGTGTGGTCAGTGAAGAGACAGCGGCTAAGTTGCGAGTCATGATGGAGAGCGTTGTTTCTGGTAACGGAACTGCACCAAGTGCAGCTATTCCAGGTTATCGAGTGGCAGGAAAGACGGGTACAGCACAACGTGTTGATCCTGTAACCGGAAAGTACAGTGGATATACAGCGTCGTTTATTGGTTTCGCGCCAGCGGATAATCCACGTTATGTCATCAACGTGACTTTACAACGGCCACGCAATGGTTACTATGGGGGAGCGCTCTGCGGTCCCGTTTTCAAAAAGGTAATGACATTTGTACTTCAATCTGAAAATGTTGCGCCAACTGGGACCAAAGTGCTTCCAGTTGCACTAACACAAGCACAGCTGAAGACATACACAGCAACACAAGCGAGTGCGAGAAATTAATGGTTCGCCCATATAACTCCATTGAATACTCGCTCTCGGACGCTTTGAATTTACTGAGAGCAGAGAAGAAGAATTTCAAAGAAATACGATTTACTGGAGTTACACATAAAGATTCAGATGTACTTCCAGGGGATATCTTTCTCGCATTTCCTGGAGCGAAACACCACGGCGCTGAGTTCATAAAAAGCGCTCAAGCCAGCGGCGCAGTTGCGGTTTTGACCGACGAAGCGGGAGCTCAATATTCAACGGAGTTACCGACATTAATAGTTAGTGATGTGCGCGAAGCAGGTGCAGTTCTAGCCTCCAGTTTCTTTCGCGATCCAATTCGAGATATGACGAGTATCGGAATTACCGGTACCAATGGCAAGACAACGGTTACCACTCTCTTGTATCAGATCTTTTCGGAGGTAGGCCGCGAAAGTGGATTGATTGGAACCGTCGAAACGCGTATCGGCACAGAATCTTTGAAAAGCACCCGGACAACTCCGGAGGCTCCCGAGGTGCAAGCTCTTGCGGCAACAATGCGTGAACGACATATGCGCCATCTTGTGATGGAGGTGTCCAGTCACTCTCTCACGCTTAAGCGAATGATTGGTTCTCATTTTGCAATCGTTGGATTCACTAATTTGACCCAAGATCATTTGGATTTCCACGGGGATATGGAGAGCTACTTCAAGGCGAAGTCAAAGCTCTTTACCCATGAATATGGCGACCTTGGTTTTGTAAATATTGATGGCGAATACGGATTGCGGCTCTTTAATGAGTCCCCAATTCCAGTGATGTCGGTATCGCGTCACAATACGAAAGCAACGTGGCACTTTACTCAGGTAAACAACATCGCCAGTGGTGTCGAGTTTACTATTCGAGGTCGCGATGGAATCTTGATTGAATCTAATACATCTCTACACGGTGGTTACAACCTGGATAACCTTTTACTTGCCATAGCCATCGCATACGAATGTGGAATTGATCCACTTGAAATCGCTTCAATTACGCCATCACTCCTTGGTGCAGCGGGAAGACTCGAGTCGGTATCGCTCGGTCAGCCATTTACCGCGCTTGTTGATTATGCACACTCTCCTGACGCTGTGAGCAATGTGCTAGCTGCTGTTCGTGAATTCACCTCAGGTCGGGTAATCGCAGTCTTGGGCTGTGGTGGTGACCGCGACGCAGCCAAGCGCCCATTGATGGGAGCTGCTCTCTTAGCCGGTTCTGATGTCGCAGTATTTACAAGCGATAATCCTCGAAGCGAAGATCCGAGAAGTATTCTGCAAGAGATGACAAAAGGGCTCGCATTTTCAGCCCCTTCTCAAATTATTGAAGATCGGGCAGCTGCAATAGCCGCAGCCGTCGCAGAAGCAAAGAGCGGCGACACCGTTCTGATTCTCGGCAAGGGGCATGAAAGCGGTCAGGAAATTGCTGGAGTCATAACAGAGTTTGACGACCGCGTGCAACTGGCTCAGGCGATCGAGGCAAACAAATGATTCCGCTGAAGAGTTCTGAGATAGCTCGCATAGTTAATGGAGAGCTGCACGGTAGCGATTGCGAAGTAACCGCACCAGCATTTCTTTCATCTCAAGAATGTATCGAAGGATCCATTTTCATTGCACTCAAAGGTGAGCGAGTGGATGGCCACGACTTCATTGCAGATGCTTTCAATCATGGCGCAGTACTCTCCATTACATCTCAAAAATCCGCACAGCGTTGCATCGTGGTTGAAGATGTATCTACGGCCTTATCACTCTTGGCAACCCATGTCCGTGAGAAGTTATCCGCACTTCGCGTTGTTGGCATCACCGGTTCACAGGGTAAGACAACTACAAAAGAATTACTTTCTGCGATTCTATCTTCACATGGAAAAACCATTGCCACCAAAGGTAATAACAATAATGAATTAGGTGTACCACTTACGATTCTTCGCTGCGATCACATGACGCAGTATTGCATCGTCGAAATGGGTGCCCGACATGTGGGGGATATTGCTGCATTATCAAAGATCGCAAAACCAAATATCGGTGTTGTCCTGCGAGTTGCTGCTGCCCATATCGGAGAATTTGGGTCGTTAGAGAAAATTGCACTTGCTAAATCAGAGATGATTTCCTCGCTTGCTCAAGATTCAATTGCAATCCTTGGTCAATATGATCAGTTTACGAAGGCGATGTCTTCTTTGCATCAAGGGGCTACATATACATTTGGCGAAAACAGCGACTCGACCGTAAGAGCATCAGATATAGAACTTCGTGAGGGACGTGCCCACTTCGATCTAGTTACCCCAGAGGGCCGTAGCACAGTTGCACTACGACAATACGGGCTTCACCAGATTCCCAATGCTCTTGCGGCAGCGACAGTTGCTCACGTTTTAGGTTTAAAAACTGATCAGATAGCAACAGCCTTGTCTACTGCAGAGATGCATGCCGCTATGCGTATGCAGGTCATTGAGCTCGATGATCTCACTTTGATTAACGACGCCTATAACGCGAGCCCTGATTCGATGGCAGCAGCGTTAGCAACTTTGGCCCACCTCTCGCAGGAACGCGGGGGAGAGTCATGGGCATTCTTAGGAATTATGCGCGAACTCGGCGAGTCCACCACCGCCTCACATCAAGAGATTGGCACCCTTTGTTCAGATTTACGCATCGATCATTTGGTCGCGGTCAATGCCCCCGAATACGCCGCGGGAGTCTCGGCTGGGTCAGAGACTGCTGTGCATCTTTGCAGTTCTAGAGAAGAAGCCCAAGCGCTCTTCTCCCATTTCAATCGAGGGGATGTCATTCTCTGCAAAGGTTCGAGATCTGAAAAGATGGAAGAGATTGCAGTGGAGATAGAAAAGTATTGGGCGGCGCAGCTGGATGAAGAAGAAGGTGGCAAGTAGATGAAAGAGATTTTGATAGCTGGTGGACTTGCTCTTTTCTTCTCCCTTTTTGGTACTCCAGTACTCATTAAAGGATTAGTGCGTAAAGGCTACGGGCAGTTCATTCGCGATGATGGTCCTTCTACGCACCATACAAAACGCGGCACCCCAACCATGGGTGGAATCATCATCATCTTCTCGGTGATAGCTGCTTATGTGATTGCTCATTTGATTTCAGGGAACGCGATGAGCACTTCCGCTCTCTTGGTGATCGGTTTGGTTCTCGCCATTGGCCTCGTTGGTTTTGTAGATGACTATGTAAAGATCTCGCGTCAAAACTCCGGCGGAATTAGTGGGAAGCAGAAGATTTTGGGTCAAGTCGCTGCTGCATCCGTCTTTGGTTACCTGGGACTTCAATTTGCAGATAAAGATGGTTTTACCCCCATTAGCCTTCAGCTATCAACAGTGAGAGATACATCTATCACTCTCGGAACTGTTGCGGTCGTTATATGGATTGCATTTATGGTCACTGCGACCAGCAATGGCGTTAATCTCACGGATGGCCTTGATGGATTAGCAACAGGTGCGGCAGTAATGACATTTATTGCCTTTGTTTTGATTGGCGTCTGGGAGTTTGGTCAAAGTTGTGCATTAGAAACAGCGGGCGCAAATTGTTATCAAGTCCGTGACCCACTCGATTTAGCAGTTCTCTCGGCAGCTTTTGCTGGATCTTGCACTGGCTTTCTCTGGTGGAATGCATCACCGGCGAAGATATTTATGGGAGATACCGGTTCACTTGCACTTGGTGCGGCGCTTGCTGGAATTGCGGCATCACTTCGGATTCAGCTCTTGCTTATTCCACTCGGTGGACTCTTTGTGATCATTACTCTCTCTGTTGCGCTGCAAGTTATCTACTTCAAATTAACTGGCGGAAAACGCCTCTTCAAAATGGCGCCGCTGCATCATCACTTTGAACTCATGGGGTGGGGTCAGGTCACGGTTGTTCTACGTTTCTGGATCATTGCTGGTCTCTGTGTAGCGATGGGTCTTGGTCTCTTCTATACCGAATGGGTAGCGAGCTAGTTCCGAAGCTCGAAATATGTCACCCGATACCCCATACCAAAATCTCGCAGAGAAGCGGATTGTTGTTGCCGGAGCTGGCGTTACTGGCCTAGCAGTTGCACGTGCGCTTATCGAGCGAGGCGCAGAAGTTGTTTTTGCTGATGAGAAAGGTATTGAGGTTGAGGGCATTGAGGTGAAGAAGCCCGGAGCCTTTAGTGAAAGTGATTTTGATGCGCTATTGGTCTCACCAGGCTGGAAAGAGAGCAATCCGTTAGTGCAGCTTGCTCGAAGTGCAGGCAAAGATATTCTCAACGAGATTGATTTTGCATGGCACATCAAGATGGAGAAGCTTCCTAAGCAGAAGTGGCTGGCGCTGACTGGTACTAATGGCAAGACAACTACAGTTGAGATGGTCGCTCATATTTTCGCTACTGCTGGAATAAGCGCAAAAGCTTGTGGAAATGTCGGCACCACCGTTATCGAAACTGTAACGAGTGGCGAACAGTTGGATTATTTAATTCTGGAGTTGTCGTCTTTCCAACTTCACTGGCTGCAGGATGCTCAATTCATTTCATCGGCCATTCTCAATATCGCAGATGATCACGTTGATTGGCATGGCACCTTCGATGCATATGCCCAAGCGAAGATATCAATTTTGGATAAGTCCACAACAGCAATCCTCAATGGCGATGATGGTGAAGTTGTGGGTCGAACTTCGCATTGGCTCGGAAGAAAGATTTTCTATTCACTTGATACTCCAGCACCTGGTGAACTCGGTATCGTGGAGGAGCTTTTGGTAGATCGCGCCTTTGTTCCCGATCACCAAGAAGCAGGTTTGTTCGCCGAACTCTCCGAAGTTGTTCCTACCGTTCCTCATCACATCTCTAACTCTCTCGCTGCTGCTGGCTTGGCCTCCACGGTGGGTATATCTCGGGAGGTAATCCGAGAAGCTCTCAAGACTTTCAAGCCTGGTCGTCACCGCATTGAAGAAGTTGCTGAAATTAATGGAGTTAAGTGGGTTGATGATTCGAAAGCAACCAATCCGCACGCTGCCTCGGCATCGATCATGTCGCACTTTTCCGTTATCTGGATTGCTGGCGGTTTGGCAAAAGGCGCAGCAATGGAGCCTCTCATCGAACGCACATGGTCCCGACTTAAAAGCGCAATACTTATTGGCGAAGATCGCGACTTAATTAGAACTGCGCTGTTGAAGTTTGCACCAGACCTGCCGGTCTACTTGATTGATCCACCAACTTCGTACCAACGCGGTGGGCACAGCAATGACTTTATGAATCTCGTTGTCGCAAAAGCGGCGGAGATTGCTGACGAGGGGGATGTGGTCTTGCTCGCTCCAGCCTGCGCCTCGATGGATCAATTCATTTCGTACGCAGACCGTGGGGATCGATTCGCTCAATCTGTAAAGGAAGTAGTCAAGAATGACAATTAAAACAGCCCAGAGAAAACGATTCCTCAATGAGCCGGTCAATCATTTCTACATGATGATGATTAGCACTTCAGTGCTAGTGGTTCTTGGTCTGATTATGGTCTTCTCGGCTTCTTCTATCCATGCCATTGACACCAAGGGTTACGCCTTTGCAGTGGCTCTCCGTCAGTTTGTTTTTCTCGCTGTAGGTCTTCCCTTTGCAGTGGTGTTGGCGCGAATGCCACTTGCACAGTGGCAGCTTCTTGCTCGCTTTAGCCTGATTTTTTCGCTGGTATTGGTGGGAACCGTAATGATTCCTGGTGTGGGCAAAGAGGTAAATGGCAATCGAAATTGGATTGATCTTAAAGTCATCGATGTCCAACCAGGTGAATTTACAAAGTTTCTGCTCATCCTCTGGGCTGCATACTTATTGGCCCGGAAAGAAAGTGCGAAGAAATTCAACTTTAACGTTATCGCGTTGATCGGGCCAGGATTTCTTCTCGTCATCCTTGCCGTGATGCGAGGTGGAGACCTCGGCACTTCTTCCGTTATTGCAGCTATCGCTGCTGGAATCTTCTTTGTAAGTGGTGTCGAAATTCGCAAATTGGGATGGGTCACTGCTGCTGGATTTATTGCTCTCGCAGCCGGAATTGTCACGAGCGATTATCGACGTGCGCGCTTTCTAGTTTTTCTCAATCCTTTCGCGCCAGACGAGTACAAGAACTTTGGATGGCAGCCAGCACATAGCTTGCTTGGTCTCGCAAGTGGCGGTGTCTTTGGCGTAGGTCTCGGCGGTAGCCGTCAGAAGTGGGAAAATCTCGCTGAAGCTCACACCGACTTTATCTACTCCGTCATTGGCGAAGAACTCGGTCTACTAGGAACCGTTGGAGTGCTCGTCCTGCTCGGTACATTGGTCTATTCAATTTTTAGAATCGCTCTTCGAGCTAAAGATCCGTTTTCCCGTTATGTCTGTGCCGGCGTTGCAATCTGGATTGGAATCCAATCCATTCTCAACATTGGCACTGCAATCAGCGTCCTCCCTGTGGTGGGTGTGACACTTCCTTTGGTGTCATATGGCGGATCTGCGCTCTTAACCACCATCTGCGCTTTAGGCTTCGTCGCAGGAGTGGCGCTTCGGGATAAGGATGTCTCGAGAGAATTAGTACGTCGCTTCGCCCGTAAGTAAGGAGGAGTGCTTGATGAAGATTCTCCTTGCCGGCGGCGGAACAGCAGGACATATTGAACCGGCACTCGCTGTTGCACGTGGCTGGAGAGAGCGCCATCCCCAAGATGAGATTGTCTTTATCGGTACAGATTCTGGACTTGAGAACTCGCTAATCCCTGCCGCGGGATTTACATTGCTCCATATCCCTAAAGTGAGCATCGCCAGAAAAATTTCACCCTCACTTTTAAAGGTGCCGTTCCATCTCCTTGCCGCAATCGTTAAGACAAGCCGCATCCTTAAGGACGTCGATTGCGCAATTGGATTCGGCGGATATGTATCTGCACCCATGTACTGTGCAGCAGCGATAACCCGCACACCGTTTGTTATTCATGAGCAGAACGCGCGCCCTGGATGGGCTAATCGCGTGGGCGCATGGCTTACTTCTTATCGTGCAATTAGCTACCCAGTTGCGCACGGTGCCCTTTCGAAGGCAGAGTTGACTGGATTGCCTCTTCGCCTAGATGTGCGAGCAGCGCTAATGAAGGCGCAGGGTGACTGGAATAGAGCGAGAACAGAGGCTAAACATGTTGTCGCTCAGAAATATGCACTCGACTCTTCGCAGAAGTTAATCTTTATCTTTGGTGGCTCACAAGGGTCACAAGCGATCAACGAAGTGATTGAAAAGTCACAATCTATCTTTTTGGAAAATGGTTGCGCAGTCATTCACGGAGTAGGAAGAAACAACTCGGCCGCCGCCTCTAGTGAGCGCTATAAGCAGCTGAATTACATCGATGAAATGGCTGATATGTACCTTGCTGCCGACCTCTTGATATCTCGAAGTGGAGCAGTCACCTGTGCAGAGGCCTCCGCGCTCTCTCGATTCTCACTCTTTATCCCGCTTCCGATTGGAAATGGAGAACAGGCTTTCAACGCCCAGGAACTGGTCTCACAAGGTAGAGCAGAGCTCATAGAGCAACGAGATTTCTCGACTCATTGGCTCGAAAACAATTTATCCCGCTTACTTGAAAAAAGTGAAAATCAACCCGTAAGCGGTGATGCATCAAGAGTCGATGCGGTAGATAAGATTATTGCAATTATCGAGAAAGCCGTGAAGAAGTAAATGACAATCCCAACAAGTACCGCCTTTATGGGGGAGTCTTTGCTTGGCAAGAAGGTTCACTTTATTGGAATCGGCGGATCTGGCATGAGCGGATTGGCTCGAATTGCCTTAGCTGATGGAATTACCGTCTCCGGTTCTGATGCAAAGGATTCATCTGTTCTTCTTGCGCTTGAAGCCCTTGGTGCGAGAGTTTTTCGCAGCCATGCAGCCGAGAATATCGATGGCGCTGATGTTGTGGTCTACTCAACCGCAATTAATGCCACTAACCCTGAACTAGTCCGCGCACTCGAACGCTCGATTCCGATTTTGACGCGCGCTAAAGCGCTCTCGCTTCTGATGTATGGGCTCACCAATATTGCAATTGCCGGCACTCACGGAAAAACTACAACGTCGTCGATGGCGACCGTTGCCTTCCAGGCATGTGGCACAGATCCCTCTTTCGCAATCGGAGGAACCCTCACGGCATCTGGCTCTAACGCCCATCGTGGGTCTGGTGCATATTTCATTGCAGAGGCAGATGAGTCCGATGGTTCATTTGTTGCCTATCATCCCCGTGCGGCCATAGTTACAAATGTTGAGCATGACCATGTTGATTACTTTGCTACTGCGGAAGAAGTAGTGAAAGTCTTCGCAGAATTTGCTCTTACTATCCCAGTAGATGGAACATTGATTTATTGCAATGATGATGCAGGTTCGCGTTCACTCGGTCAGTCAGTTAAACATTGTCAGAGATATTCATATGGCACTACTGATGGATCTGATTTAAAGCTCGACCAGATTGCTTTAACGCCGCAGGGTTCTCGCGGACGTGCAGTGTGGAAAGGATCTGTAGTTGGGTTTATTGAGCTTCAAGTGCCAGGTCACCATAACCTCCTCAACGCTGCCGGTACTCTCGCACTAGGACTTTCATTTGACCTTAACCCGGCAGCGCTCCTGAGTGGGCTCCACTCTTTCCAAGGGGCGGGCAGGCGCTTTGAATTAAAGGCGAGTGTTAATGGAGTTCGGATTATCGATGATTACGGTCATCACCCGACCGAAATCAATGTGACCTTAGAAGCAGCACGTCGATACGCAGATACTGGACGAGTGCTCGTCATTTTTCAGCCGCATCGATACTCACGTACCCAAGCATTTATGGAACAGTTCGCGCTCTCGCTCGACAAAGCCGATGACGTCACTTTGTTGGAAATTTATGCCGCAAGTGAGAAGCCAATTCCGGGTGTGAGCTCTGAGCAAATTGCTGAGAAGATGGAAAATGGCCATTTCGTTCCCAATTTTGTGGAAGCAGCTGATCGGGTAATCGAAATCGCTAAGCCAGGTGATGTCATTCTGACGCTCGGTGCAGGAGATGTGAACTCTCTTGCTCCCATTATTGCCGACGGACTAGCAAAGCGATTTGGTGAATAAAGAAGTGCCACTACGCCTTCGAATATTTGCCGCACTTGCTGCCATATTTATTGCGTTGGCATATCTCTTTGCCTGGTCACCAGTCTTTACCGTTAAGACCATAACCACTTCAGGTATTCCGGAAGGTGTCAGCGCGAAGAGCATTATCGAACGCTCTGGAATTCAGGTCGGAGATAAGTTAGCCCGCATCGAACCTCGCTCTATCGAGAAGCTGCTTGGCGAAACTTCGTGGGTGAAAAGCATTTCGGTCTCCCGCAATTGGATGGATGGAGATGTGGCAATAGACATCTCAGCCCGAGTTCCGGTGGGACTTTATCGAGGTAGGGCGATTGACTCTTCGGGAAACCTCTTTGATTTTCCGGGGGAGAAAGTAAAGGGTCTTCCCACCGTCAGTGCGGCCACCCCGGACCTTGGTCTAGCAGCTATCTCACTCTTTTCTGACCTTCCCACAGATCTGAAACAGTCACTGATATCAATGAGTGCCAGCAGCGACTCATCGATCAACTCGTGGCATAAAGAGCTCGGTAGAAATATCAAAATTAGTTGGGGCTCGGTAGAAAAATTAGAGCTGAAAGTCAGTGTCTATCGCGCACTATTGGCACTTCCAGAGAATAAATTAATTCGGCGAGTGGATTTATCTGCACCCCATGCGCCGATTGTGAAATAGAAAACTCTCTATTACAGGTAGAGGTATTTCTTCGTGTTGGTTTTTGATTCACGCGCAGCAAAGACATACCTTGCCTCCATCAAAGTGATTAGAAATGTAACTCTCAAGAGAGGGTTTACAGTTCTTAAGGAGGCTCCAGGTGGCTGCACCACAGAATTATCTCGCCGTAATTAAGGTCGTCGGTATTGGCGGTGGCGGAGTTAATGCAATCAATCGCATGATTGAAGTTGGACTCAAAGGAGTTGAGTTCATTGCAATCAATACAGATGCACAACATCTCTTAATGAGTGATGCAGATGTAAAGCTTGATATTGGTCGCGCATCAACAAAGGGCCTCGGTGCAGGTGCTGCACCAGAGAAGGGTCGTCAGGCAGCTATCGATCACACTGAAGAGATTGAAGAAATCTTGCGCGGTGCGGATATGGTCTTTGTAACTGCCGGAGAGGGTGGAGGCACCGGAACAGGTGGCGCACCAATAGTTGCAAAGATTGCACGCGACCTCGGAGCTCTCACCATTGGTGTTGTTACACGTCCATTCTCTTTTGAAGGAAAGATTCGTACTAGCCAAGCAGAAGAGGGTATTGCTGCGCTTCGCGAACACGTTGACACTCTTATCGTTATTCCGAATGATCGCCTCCTTGCTATCTCTGACCGCAACATCACTGCGATGGATGCCTTTAAGAGTGCAGACCAAGTTCTCCTCTCTGGCGTTCAAGGAATTACCGAGATTATTACTCAGCCAGGTCTTATCAACCTCGACTTCGCCGACGTAAAAACAGTTATGACAGATGCTGGTTCTGCTTTGATGGGAATTGGTTCTGCTCGTGGCGAGAATCGCGCTTCGCGTGCAGCAGAGCTCGCAATCTCAAGCCCATTACTAGAAGCATCTATTGATGGCGCAATGGGGGTTCTCCTCTCTGTAGCAGGCGGTTCTGATCTAGGTCTCTTTGAAATCAATGAGGCGTGCGAACTCGTACAAAGTGCGGCACATCCTGACGCGCGCATTATCTTTGGAACAACAATTGATGATGCCCTCGGTGATGAAGTTCGAATCACTGTGATTGCAGCGGGATTCGCTGGTGGAGAGCCAAAGAAGGTGGAGATGCCTTCAATCAATGCAGCAACTCTCTCCGGTCAGGCTGATCCAATTCCCGCCAATGATCCACTCTCAGTCGCCCTCGATCTCGATTCTTCGGCTCCACGTAAGCGCATTACATTTGAAGAACTCGTCTCTGAAGACGAAATCGATGTCCCAGACTTTATGAAGTAAGCCGTCAGTAATGTCGGAGCTGGCATGAATATCAGCTTTACCAAACGCACCGGAGGCGTGAGCCACGGTGCGTTTGCATCTCTCAATCTCGGAGATCATGTGGGAGATTCACCAGAAGATGTGGCTACTAACCGAAAGATGCTTGCGGATTTGGTGGGACCAACTCAGTTCATGAACCAAGTTCATGGAAATCGAATCGCTGTGATTGAGGAAATATCGGATGAAGTTCCGACAGCAGATGCTTTGGTCACGGGAATTCCTGGAATCACTCTTGCGGTGATGACTGCAGATTGCATTCCACTTCTTCTGCACTCCCGAGAATCTGTCGCTGCAGTCCATGTGGGTCGCAAAGGTTTGGTCAATGATGTGGCCATCAAGACTGTTGCAGTAATGCGCGAGATGGGAGCCACAACAATTTCTGCAGTGCTGGGGCCATCTATTTGTGGCATATGCTACGAAGTCTCGGAGGAAATATTTAGAGAAGTGACCCAACTTCATCCGCTTGCCGCATCGCGCACCGCAAAGAACACGCTTTCATTGGATCTGCCAGCAGCTCTTTCAGTGGCACTGACAGCCGTTGGAGTCAGTGTTGAAAGACACGATGAATGCACAGTGGAAGATTTGGATTACTTCTCTTACCGGCGCGATGGCGTCACTGGTCGACAGGTGGGAGTGATCACGCTATGAGTGCTAGAGCAGAGGAATTAGCAGAGAACTTGCATGCAGTGCAGGACGAAATTGCGCCATATGCGCCAACTTTAATTGTCGTAACTAAGACATACCCCATTAGCGATGTCGAAATTCTAAAGAATTTAGGCGTTAATCACTTCGGAGAGAATCGAAGCGCTGAGGGCGTCGAGAAGAGCACGGTGGTTGAGGCTCATTGGCATTACCAAGGAGAGATTCAGAGCAAGAAGATTCGAGAGATTCTCTCGTGGGCAGGGTGTATTCACTCACTCGACAATCTCGGCCATGGTGAAAAAATTGAACGCACACTTGCTGAAAAGTCGAGCGACGTCGACGTTTTCCTTCAGCTCTCACTCGATGGAGATCCAGAACGCGGGGGAGTGCAAGAGAGAGAACTCCATGAGTTGGCTCTTCAGCTGATTAACCGACCTGGAATTCGACTTCAGGGAATCATGTGCATTCCGCCGGTTGCTTCAGCGCCAGCCCTTGCATTCGCAGAAATTTCACAGATTCATCGCCGCTTTATTGCCGATTTTCCTACGGCTCCTTCACTTTCAGCAGGTATGTCTGGTGACTATCTGATTGCCCTTGATCATGGTGCGACACACATCCGAGTGGGGAGCAAAATCCTCGGTCCGCGGCAATACCACTAGTAACCTAGAGCCCATGTCAGCACTCAATAAGATGATGGGTTTCCTTGGTCTGGTCGATTCAGAGGATGAGTTAGAGACCCCTGCTACTCCAGTTAAGAAAACTGAACCACGCGCAATCACTCCACGCCGTCCAGAGCCAACCGGTGTGACAGTTGTTCGCACACACCATGAAGTAGCGCAAGAGCAATTTGTCGAAGAGAGCGCTTCATACAACATCGTCACACTTCAGCCGCGCTCTTATTCAGAGGCACGTAAGGTCGGCGAGTATTATCGTGAAGGCAACCCTGTCATCATCAACCTCGATGACATGGAAGAGTCAGAGCGCAAGCGCCTTGTTGACTTCGCATCTGGCCTGGTATTTGGTCTTCATGGTCGTATCGAGCGCATCAGCCTCAAGGTCTTTCTTCTCTCACCAGCTAATGTCAATGTGAGCAATGAAGATCGCACAGCGGCTCAAGCAAGCTTTTACAACCAGAGCTGACGCCACTGATGTTTTTACAGAACGTTATTCTCCAACTTCTTTCATTCTTTAAGATTGCGCTCTTTCTGCGCATCATCATCGATTACATTCGAATGTTTGCACGCTCTTGGCGACCAAACACTTTCCTGCTCGCGATTTTCGAAGTGATCTTCACTGTGACAGAACCGCCAATGCGTTTTGTTCGTCGCTTCGTACCACCGCTTCGCATTGGTGGCGTAGCACTCGATCTCTCTTTTATCGTTCTATTGATTGCAGTCAATCTCTTGCAATCAATAGTCGTTGCGGTTCTTTAAGCTTTACTTAACTCAAAGATTAAGCCGAGTTCAAATTCTCCCGGAGTAAGGCTCTCGTCGCGCACCATCGATGTCGCGAGAACTTCTTCCGAAATATGTCGGAGGCCCGATTCGATAGTCGAAACATCTTCTGGGTTGGCATTCCACTTCACAATGATTCGATCTGAGATATCCAACCCGTCGCTCTTTCGACGTTCCTGTATCGCTCGGATTACTTCACGGATTGCGCCTGCAGCTATGAGCTCTGGAGTGAGCTCTAGGTCGAGAGCGACGCTCTCGCCGTCATGGCTAGCAACCATCCAGCCACTCTTTGGTACTTCAGTCACAACTAGGTCATCGATAGAAATTTCATAGCTGCCGAGCGTAGTCACAGGCTGCGTCCGCAGAGTTCGAACTAGTGAGACAGCATCAGCTGATGCAATGAGTTTGGCAACATCCTGGACAGACTTTCCATATTTCGCGCCGAGTGATTTGAAGTTCGCTTTGATTGAAACATCAACTAAGTCACCATCTGCATCAGCAATATCGGCCAAGTCAATCACATTAAGCTCGTCAGAAATCTGCTCCTTCATTTCAATCGGAAGCGATGACCATCCGACAGCGGAGATGAGAGCACGCTGTAATGGCTGACGAATCTTTACTCCAGATTCTGCACGTGCAGATCGGCCAAGTTCAACGACTCGTCGAGTCATTGCGACTTGCTTATTTAACTCAGGATTAATGAGAGATTTATCTGCAACTGGAAAATCAGTGAGATGCACGGAGACGGGAGCGTTTGGATTTGCTACTCGAATGAGTTCTTGCCAAGTTTGTTCAGCAATGAATGGAACCATTGGAGCAAGCAATTGAGTGAGAGCTTCTAAGCATTCGTGAAGGGTCGCAAGCGCTGCGACATCGCCATCCCAGAAGCGGCGACGAGAACGACGGACATACCAATTGGATAGGTCATCGATAAATTTAGCAAGAACTTTTCCGGCACTTTGTGAATCAAATTCGCTGTATGCCTTATCGACTTCGTTTATAACAGAGTTCAGTTCACTTAAAATCCACTTATCCATCGTCGAGCGATTTGCAATCGAAGGGCTTTGATCTAAAGTGAAATTGGATGCTTTGGCATAGAGTGCGTGGAACGAGATCGTGTTCCAGTATGTAAGGAGGGTCTTACGGATCACATCTGAAATTGCCTCATGGCCTACGCGACGTGAAGCCCAAGGTGATCCTGCTGCAAGCATGTACCAGCGAACAGCGTCAGCGCCATGTTGATCCATGAGAGCCATTGGCTCCAAGACATTTCCGAGGTGCTTGCTCATCTTTCGTCCATCTTTATCCAAGATGTGACCGAGGCAGAGAACGTTCTCGTAGGAGGATTGATCAAAGACAAGAGTTCCAATTGTCATCAAGGTGTAGAACCATCCTCGAGTCTGGTCGATTGCCTCGCAAATGAAGTCAGCGGGATAGGCTGCCTTGAACTGCTCAACTGATCCTTCCTTGTGCGGATAGCCCCATTGAGCAAATGGCATTGATCCGGAGTCATACCAACAGTCAATTACCTCAGGAACTCGGACCATGGTCTGATCACACTCCGCACATCCGAAGGTGATGTCATCAACAAATGGGCGGTGCGGATCTAGAGTTGAAAGTTCTTTGCCGGCAAGGGCGCCGAGCTCTTTTAGTGATGAGATGCAGATTTCATGTTTATTCTCGCATCGCCAAATTGGTAGCGGTGTACCCCAATAACGGTTGCGGGAGAGCGCCCAATCGATATTGTTGGTAAGCCAATCACCATATCTACCGGTCTTAATTGTCTCTGGGAACCAGTTGGTCTTTTCGTTTTCCCGTAGAAGCGCTTCTTTAATTGAAGTTGTACGGATGTACCACGATGGTTGTGCGTAGTAAATCAACGCAGTGTGGCAACGCCAGCAATGTGGATATGAGTGCTCATATGGCTGATTCTTGTAGAGAGCTCCACTTGCCTTGAGCTCCTTCACGAGCGGCTTATCTGCATCTTTAAAGAAAAGTCCACCAACGATTGGTACATCGCTAAGGAAGTGGCCATCAGCTGCAACAGGATTAACGACTGGCAATCCATAAGAACGGCATACCTGTAAGTCATCTGCGCCAAATGCAGGAGCTTGGTGTACTAATCCAGAACCGTCTTCGGTTGTCACGTAAGTCGCGAGAACTACAAAATGTGAATCAGGGATATCGATGTAATCAAATGGGCGCTTATAGGTCACGCGCTCCAAATCCTTGCCCTTAAATCGCTTGAGAATTTCCTGCTCACCTGCAACAGCAGAGAGCAGTGGCTCTGCCACAACCAATACCTCTGTGTTTTCATCGACTGTGGTGCGCACCGCTACGTAATCGACGTCAGGGTGAGCTGCAACCGCTGTATTTGATACCAAAGTCCATGGTGTTGTTGTCCATACCAGGAGAGAGGCGTTTAATTGAGCGAGCTCGCCACTGGTAATCGGAAAGCGAACATAAACTGAAGGATCAACAACGGTTTCATATCCTTGAGCGAGTTCGTGATCAGAAAGTCCTGTGCCACAGCGAGGACAGTATGGAGCAACCCGATGATCTTGAACGAGCAAACCCTTCTTCCAAATTTCAGAGAGTGACCACCAGACGCTCTCAACATACTCAGGTGCCATAGTCCAATATGCTTGATCAAAATCAACCCAGAAGCCCATTCGCTCTGTCATTTTGGTAAAGGCGTCAACATGGCGAGTGACAGAGCTCTTGCACTTGTCGTTAAATTCTGCGATACCAAATTTCTCGATATCGCCCTTGCCTGAAAAACCAAGTTCTTTCTCTACTGCAATTTCAACAGGGAGTCCGTGACAATCCCAGCCAGCTTTACGTGAGACGTACTTTCCCTTCATCGTTTGGTAGCGAGGAAAGACATCTTTAAAAACACGAGCTTCGATATGGTGTGTTCCAGGCATGCCGTTTGCAGTGGGTGGACCTTCATAGAAAGTCCAAGGTTCACCATCGGCACGAGCGCTTAAACTCTTCTCAAAAATATTTTCGCGCTTCCAGAAATCAAGGATGGAGTGCTCCATCGCAGGCAGATCAATCTGCGGAGCGATTGCATTGAACTTCGGTGAATCGGTCATCTCTATCTCCCACTCCATGCTCGACTTCTTGGTAAGTCTCGCTCAATGGAGGGACGAGCACGAGGCTCGCGGTACCACCCGCCTTGCAGCGCTGCTTGAGCACTGCCACTTTCACTCTTCACGCGTTGCGGTTCTACCCTCCCGCGCAAACGGGAGTATCTTCCAGCCGGCTCCGAGGTGATCGCCTCTTCATCGCCACTTTCGCGCAAATCCTGTGCCCGAAGTCTAAACCATCGCCACCGAACCGCAGTTCCTCACGCGTGGCGCAGTTGGCAGCGGGCAGGTAAAGGGAATAGGGTGCGCGGCGTGCCAGCAAAGAATATTGCCCAGAAGCTCCTTAAGAAGGTGAAGCCTGCTGCAAAGAAGGCCGCTCCAGCGAAGAAAGTTGCGGCAAAGAAGGCTGCTCCAGTGAAGAAGGCGGTTGCTAAGAAAGCCGCTCCAGCAAAGAAAGCCGCTCCAACAAAGAAGGCAGTTGCAAAGAAAGCGGCTCCCGCGAAAAAGGCAGTTGCAAAAAAAGCTGCTCCCGCGAAGAAAGTTGCTGCAAAGAAAATTACTGAAGTAAAGAAGGCGCCTAGTCGTCCTTTTCCATCCAAGGTAGGAAAGACAACTCTTACTGTCGATGAAAAATCCCAAACTGTCTCGGTTGCTACCGTAGTAGCGCCTCAAGCAGTTGCTGTTGTGGAAGAGCGTCGCTTAGTGATGCCACCTCCACCTCGTCCAGTAAAGAGTGGAAAGAAAGTTGCTCCACTGAAGCCTCTTAAGGCTGCGCCAACACCTGTTACCGCCGATGCTGGTGAAGCAGCATGGAGCGCATCAGAGTTGAAGGCGATCCGTGCAGAACTTTCCAAGGATCTCCTACGTCTCCAAGCCGAGCTTGCATCAGTCGAGGCAGAGATGGATGAACTCATCGCAGATGCTGGAGATGGCGCTGGAGATGACCAAGCAGATTCAGGAACAAAGACTTTTGAGCGCGAGCATGAGATGTCACTTGTGATTAATGCGCGCGACATGGTGCTTCAGACAGAACGGGCTCTTAGTCGAATCGATAATAAGACTTACGGAAATTGTGAAGTATGTGGTTCTCCTATTGGAAAAGCTCGACTACAGGTCTTCCCACGCGCGACTCTCTGCATGATTTGCAAGCAGAAGGAAGAGCGGCGCTAAAGTGCGCCGAACTTCTTTAGTTCAACGTCTCTTTTCTATCGCCTTTCTCGTCTGGGCGATTGATTTCCTAACCAAAAACTGGGCGGTAGAGAATTTCACGGCGGCCCCTCGCCAAGTAATTGGAACTTTCTTGCAAGTCTCTCTCTTTCGTAACCCTGGTGCGGCATTTAGTATGGCAACTAGCTTTACCATCGTCTTCACGACTATCTCTCTTGCAGTCGCGCTCTTTATCGCACGATATGCCACTCGATTTACTTCGCCTTGGTGGGCATATGTAGCTGGATTAGTCCTTGGGGGAGTGCTCGGAAACCTCTCAGACCGGATCTTTCGAGCACCTGGATTCCTCTATGGCCATGTGATTGATTGGATTCAAATTCCTCATTGGCCAATCTTCAATGTCGCAGATTCCGCGATCTTTATCGCTGCTGGAATCGCTATCCTCCTTACCTTCAAGAATATTTCTCCTACAGATAACTCAAGCGGTAAGAAGTCAGGAAATAATGAGTAGAGAACATCGCACGCTCATCGTGCCAGAAGGCGTGGCAGGTGAACGTATAGATAGCGCTCTCACTCGCGTTCTTGGCCTATCCAGAACATCCGTTGTGAAGCTGCTCGAAGATGGCGACATCCGCAGTAATGGAAGAGAGGTCGCGAAATCGGAGAAAGTGGTTGCAGGTCAGGTGATTGATGTTTTACTTCCAGCAGAAGTAAATGCTGATCCCATTCCTCCGACGCCACTTGATGGTTTAACAGTTGTCTATAACGATAATGAGATTGTTGTTGTCGATAAGCCCGTTGGATGCGCTGCTCATCCAGCTCCAGGATGGACAGGTCCCACAGTAATTGGTGCACTGATTGCCGCTGGATACACAATTTCCACTAGTGGACCGGCAGAGCGCGCTGGCATAGTCCATCGCCTTGATGCTGGAACATCAGGATTAATGATTGTGGCAAAGACAGATCGCGCCTATCTCAAATTAAAGGATATGTTTCGAGATCACGATGTCGAAAAAACTTATCACGCGCTTGTGCAAGGACATATGGATCCTCCTGAAGGAACCATTGATGCACCTATTGATCGACACCCAACTCAGGATCATCGTTTTGCAGTTGTTGCCGATGGGAAAGAGAGCATTACTCATTACGAAGTAATCGAGTACTACCGCTCGGTTTCGATGGTGAAAGTTGAACTTGAGACCGGCCGAACACACCAAATTCGCGTTCACTTCTCTGCACTCGGTCACCCGCTCGTGGGAGATACCACTTACGGGGCGGATCCCGTTCTTGGTAAGTCACTGGCGATGCGTCGGCCATGGCTCCACGCACTCGAACTTCGCTTCCATCACCCAGTCAGCGGTGAAGAGCTCACTCTGCGCGCTCCATATCCACCTGACCTTGAGGCTTCACTCGCACTTCTTTCGGAGGCAGTTCTCCCATAATTGGGCGGCTACGGGATAAGGTGGCGCCCTAATGTCATCTGAAGAGAAATCAGCTTCACGGGCATCGACGCAAGACTCGTTTGTACATTTGCACGTACATACCGAGTACTCGATGCTCGATGGTGCCGCGCGCGTAGGTGAGTTAGTCAAAGAAGTAGCTCGCCAAGAAATGCCCGCGATTGCAATGACAGATCATGGCAATGTCTTCGGTGCCTTCGATTTCTATAAACAAGCTACCAAAGCAGGTGTAAAGCCAATCATCGGTATTGAAGCCTACGTTGCTCCGGAATCCCGCTTTGAAAAGAAACGTATTCAATGGGGCGATGGCGGAGATGATGATGTCTCTGGCGGTGGCGCATATACCCACATGACCATTCTCGCTGAGAACAATCAAGGGCTTGCCAATCTATTCCGTCTCTCGTCTCTCGCCTCACTCGAAGGTTATTACTACAAGCCTCGCATGGATCGCGAGCTCTTAAGTACTTATGCGGATGGCTTGATAGCTACGACGGGCTGTCCCGGTGGAGAAATTCAGACACGCCTGCGCATGGGTAAATATAAAGAGGCGATGAGAGCAGCCAGTGATTATCGCGATATTTTCGGTAAAGATAATTTCTTCCTTGAGTTAATGGATCACGATATCGATATTGAAAATCGCGTGAAGGCCGATTTGATGAAACTCGGTAAAGAGCTGAAATTGCCCCTGCTTGCAACGAATGATTTGCATTACACCCACCATAAGGATGCTGATGCCCATGCCGCTCTTCTCTGCGTTCAATCCGGTTCGACTTTGGCCGACCCTAAGCGATTTAAATTCGATAATTCAGAGTTCTATGTAAAAACCGCAGCACAGATGCGTGAACTTTTTAAAAAGACTCCTGAGGCGTGCGATAACACTTTATTGATTGCTGAACGCTGCAATGTAACGCTGCGCGAAGGTGAAAACTTAATGCCTCGATTTGAGGTTCCAAAGGGCGAAACGGAAGATTCTTGGCTGCGTTCTGAATCTATCCGCGGATTAGCTGAAAAACTTGGTGATCGACTTACTCCAGAACATAGTGAACGTCTTAACTACGAGCTCGATGTCATGATCAAGATGGGATTCCCTGGATACTTTCTCGTTGTCGCTGACTTGGTAAGTCATGCACGTAAAGAAGGAATTCGAGTTGGTCCAGGACGTGGTTCAGCCGCTGGTTCACTTGTTGCATATGCACTAGGAATTACTGGGCTAGATCCGATTGAACACGGATTACTCTTTGAGCGCTTCTTGAACCCAGAACGTATCTCGATGCCCGATATCGATCTGGACTTCGACGAACGTCGCCGCTCGGAGATGATTCGATATGCAACCGAAAAGTACGGTGAAGATCGAGTCGCGCAAATTATCACTTATGGAACCATTAAATCGAAGCAAGCGCTCAAAGATGCAACTCGAGTTCTTGGATACCCATATGCAATCGGTGAAAAACTCACCAAAGCCCTCCCACCATCGGTGATGGGCAAAGACATCACTCTCGGCGGAGTTTTCGATGCTAAGGATCCACGGTACGGCGAAGCAGGGGAGTTCCGTCAACTCTACGAAGGCGATGTCGACTCGAAGCAAGTCGTAGATCTCGCACGAGGATTGGAAGGCTTGAAGCGCCAGTGGGGAGTACATGCGGCGGGCGTCATTCTTTCGCGAGACCCATTGCTTGATGTCATTCCTATTCATCGCCGCGAATCTGATGGATCGATTATTACCCAATTTGATATGGGAGCATGCGAGGCGACCGGTCTGCTCAAGATGGACTTTCTCGGCTTGCGCAACCTCTCTGTGCTCGATGATGCGCTTCTCAACATTAGAGAGAACCAAAACATCGATATTGTCTTAGAGGATTTGCCACTATCTGATCAAAAAACTTTCGAGCTGTTATCTCGCGGCGATACTCTCGGAGTATTCCAGCTCGATGGTGGTGGAATGCGTTCACTTCTTCGCGCCATGGCGCCCGATTCCTTTGAAGATATCTCAGCGGTAATTGCGCTCTATCGCCCAGGTCCGATGGGTGAAAACTCACATAACGATTATGCCGATCGCAAGAATCGTCGTAAAAAAGTCGAGCCAATTCACCCCGAACTTTCGGAGGCTCTGGAAGATATTCTCGGCGATACCTACGGTTTGATTGTCTATCAAGAGCAGGTAATGGCGATTGCTCAGAAGGTTGCAGGATTCACTCTTGGTCGCGCAGATTTGTTGCGTAAGGCGATGGGCAAGAAGAATAAAGAGATTCTCGATAAAGAGTATGTTCCTTTTGAAGCGGGAATGAAGGCAAATGGATTCTCAGAAGATGCAATTAAGCGCCTCTGGGAAGTTCTGATTCCATTCTCGGATTACGCATTCAACCGGGCGCACTCGGCGGGATATGGTGTTGTCTCTTTCTGGACTGCCTATCTCAAAGCGAATTTCCCAACCGAATACATGGCTGCGCTGCTCACCTCTGTTCGCGATGATAAAGATAAATCTGCGCTCTACCTCTCAGAATGTCGCCGCATGGGTATCAAAGTTCTTCCGCCTGATGTCAATGAATCAAATGCCGAATACACACCACGTGGTACTGATATTCGCTTCGGTTTAGCAGCGATTCGAAATGTAGGTGAAGGAGTTGTCGCCTCAATCAAAGCTTCACGTGAGGCAAAAGGTAACTTCACATCCTTTGGAGATTTCTTAGCAAAAGTTGATGCCCAGGTATGTAATAAGAAGACGATTGAATCACTCATTAAGGGTGGCGCTTTCGACTCGCTCAACCATCCTCGTAAAGGTCTCATGACAATTCACCTCGAGGCCATCGATTCTGTAATTGAAACAAAGCGAGCTGAGGCAATCGGGCAATTCGATCTCTTTGGAGGTGAGACTTCATCTGAGATGGCCGGACTTGAGGTTGAAATCCCGCAGAGCGAATGGGATAAAGGAACACTACTTGCATTTGAGCGCGAGATGTTAGGTCTCTATGTATCTGACCACCCTCTATTGGGAGTCGAGCATGTACTTCGCTCTCACACTGATATGTCAATTAGTCAGTTGCTCGATGATGGCGTTCCCGATGGAATGGTCACGATCGGTGGATTGATTACAGGTGTTCAAAGAAAAGTTTCCCGTAATGGAGATTCGTGGGCCGTTGTAAACATTGAAGACCTCGAAGGATCAATTGAAGCGCTCTTCTTCTCGAAGACTTACAATCAGTACTCACTCTCGCTCACTGAAGATCGTGTTGTAGTTATCCGTGGTCGCTTCTCTCGCAGCGATGAGCAGGTGAGATTTACCGCGATGGAGATGTCGATGCCAGATATCTCAAGTGGACCTACTGGCCCATTGCTCATTTCGCTTCCAGCAGTACAGGTCACACCACCGATTGTTGAGCGGATGAAAGAGATTCTTCGCTCACATCCTGGAAAGCGTGAAGTCCATCTTCATGTTATCGACACTGAGAAATCGACAGTTCTAAAGGTTGATGCGCTCGTCACAGCCTCGCCAAGTTTGAGCGCAGATCTCAAGGCGATTCTCGGCCCTGAGTGCATCGTTCGCGGATAATCAAGTCGCATCTGACTCATCTCGCAAAGTAGAATAGGCGCATGTTGCGTCGCGTCGATTTTCGAGGAAAGTCCCTATCTAAGGGTCAGTACCAACGCGAACTCCCACGAGCAACGCTCGATGTAGCAGCAGCTATGGTTGCTATCGAGCCAATTCTTGAGCGAGTCAAGAATGGCAACGAAGAAGACCTGATTGCGCTCAGTGAACAATTTGATCGGGTGCGACCTGCATCAATTCGCGTCCCGCAGACGGCGCTCGATAGCGCACTTGCCAATCTAGATCCTGCCATTCGCGCTGCATTGGAGACTTCAGCTGAGCGGATTCGCACCGTTCATGCATCACAAGCACGAAGTGAATCAACTGTCACTGTTGTCGACGGCGGAACAGTTCGCGAGAAGTGGATTCCAGTAGATCGAGTCGGGCTCTATGTTCCTGGTGGACGAGCTGTCTATCCAAGTTCAGTGTTGATGAATGTTATTCCGGCACAAATTGCGCGGGTGTCGAGCATCGCTGTCGCATCCCCGCCGCAGGCTGAGTTCGATGGTTTACCTCACCCCACTATTTTGGCAGCATGCGCATTGCTTGGAATTACTGAGGTGTATGCAGTCGGGGGAGCACAAGCAATTGCGCTCTTCGCATACGGCATGGATGGCGTTGCCGAGAAATGTGATTTGGTTACTGGACCCGGAAATATCTATGTAGCTGCTGCAAAACGTGCTCTCCGTGGAATCATCGGTATTGATTCAGAGGCCGGGCCTACTGAGATTGCAATTTTAGCCGATAGCTCGGCAATCGCCGGAGATGTTGCAACGGATTTGATCTCACAGGCAGAGCACGATGTGATTGCCGCTGCCGTCCTTGTTACAGATTCACTCGAACTCATTGAAGCAGTAGAGCGCGAGCTAGAGGTTCGAGTCTCGAGAACTAAACACTCTGAGCGAATCCGAACTGCCCTCACTGGAATTCAATCAGCTGCCGTACTCGTCGACTCGATCGAGCAGGGACTTGATGTTGTCAACGCATATGCGGCAGAGCACTTAGAGATTCAAACAGTCAATGCTCGTGGCGATGCAGCGAAAATTCGCAATGCTGGTGCCGTATTTATTGGACGTTTCTCTCCAGTGTCATTGGGAGATTACTCAGCTGGCTCCAACCACGTGCTCCCTACTGGTGGCTGCGCTTGCCACAGTAGCGGCCTATCGGTTCAAACATTTCTGCGCGGTGTGCACTACATCGAATATCAGAAGGCAGCATTTACCGATATTGCAGAAACAGTAATCGCTCTTGCCAATGCGGAAGATCTCCCGGCTCACGGCGAGGCCATCTCTGCTCGATTCGAGACGCCATGAGTCAATGGCCCCAGTGGTTGCCATTGAGCGAAAGGCTTCGCCCGCTCTCTCCTTACGGTGCTCCACAACTACCTGCCGATGCAGTTCTCAATACCAACGAGAGTCCGTTTTCACTTTCACCACAACTTGCGACCGCAATCGCGCAAAGGGTGGAAGAGGTGGCGAAGAATCTCAACCGTTATCCTGATCGCGATGCCACTGTTTTACGAGCAGGTTTAGCGAATTTCATCAACGAACTATCAGGCACTTCTTTCACACTCGACAATATTTGGGCTGCAAATGGCAGTAATGAAATCATTCAATCAATCTTCCTTGCCTTTGGAGAGAAAGGCGCCGTTGGTTTCACGCCATCGTATTCAATGCACCCCCTGATTGCGCGAGTAACCAATACCCAATGGATTGATGGAACTCGTCGTTCGGATTTCTCGCTCGACGTTGAGGTTGCGAAGAAAGAGATATCTACTGCACAACCAGCGCTAACTTTTATCACTACGCCCAATAACCCAACTGGAACATCGCTGACTCTTGGGGAGATCGAGGAGTTAGCAAAGATAGTCCCTGGACTTCTCGTAGTTGATGAGGCATACGCAGAATTCTCCGATGAACTCTCTGCAGTGAGATTGATTGATAAATACCCTCATGTAGCTGTGATTAGAACCATGAGCAAGGCATTCTCGTTTGCCGGAGTTCGTCTTGGTTATTTAGTGGCGGATCAATCTGTAATTGATGCCCTTTTCTTAGTGCGGTTGCCGTACCACCTCAGTGCTATTACACAAGCAGCTGCTGAAGCTGCCCTCGACTATCGGGGAGAGTTGCTTGGTAATGTGGCGATGCTTATTTCAGAGCGCGAGCGAGTGAGATCTCAGCTAGAAACACTCGGTTTAACCGTTCTTCCAAGCAAAGCGAATTTCCTGCTCTTCTCAGGATTTGATATTCCCGCTCCGCTGCTCTGGAAATCACTCCTGGATGCAGGCGTGCTCATTCGAGATGTGGGATTATCAGGGTACTTGCGAGTGACCATCGGCAGCGAGGCCGAAAACACCCTCTTTATTAAAGCCGTGACCGCAATTCTTCACAAATAACGCTAACTGGAGTCAGAATGAGAAATGCACGAGTCGAACGCACAACTAAAGAATCGAGCGTCCTAGTAGACCTCACTCTTGATGGCACTGGAGAAATTTCGGTCGATACCGGAGTTCCATTCTTCGACCACATGATGTCTCAGCTCGGAAAGCACTCAGGATTTAATCTCACCATTAAGACCACTGGTGATATCGATGTCGATTCACACCACACAGTAGAAGACACATCGCTCGCATTTGGCCAGGCGCTTCGTGAAGCGCTCGGAGATAAGACGGGCATCCGCCGCTTTGGTGATGCAATGGTTCCGCTCGATGAAGTTTTGGTTCAAGCCGCAGTTGATCTCTCTGGACGCCCTTACCTCGTACACCGCCAGCCAGAAATTGTTGAACTCATCGGAACTTTCGATACAACGCTTGGGCGACACATCTGGGAGTCTATTGTTGCGGAAGCACGAATTGCTTTGCACGTCCGTGTTCTCGAAGGACGCAACGCACACCATGTTTTTGAAGCACAATTTAAGGCAGTCGCACGTGCACTCCGCGATGCAGTCGCTATTGACGGCCGCACCGCTGGAATTCCATCAACAAAGGGCACGCTCTAGTTGATCGCAATCCTTGATTACGGTTCCGGAAATGTTCGTTCGGCGCTACGCGCTTTTGAACGTGCAGGTAAAGAGGTACTCCTTACCTCTGACTATTCAGTCGCTCTCGAAGCTGAAGGTCTAGTAGTTCCTGGAGTAGGAGCATTTGGCGCATGCATGCAAGGATTGAAATCTGTCCGAGGTGATCAGTTAGTCCGTGAACGTATCGCGCTTTCGCGCCCCACCATCGGCATCTGTGTTGGAATGCAGATCTTTTTTGCCGAAGGGGTAGAACACGGTCAACATCAAGGAGTCGGTGTCTGGCCTTCGACAGTAGAGAAGTTATCCGCACCGGTATTGCCTCATATGGGTTGGAACACCGTCGTCACCGCTCCAGGTAGTCAACTCTTTAGAGGTGTAGAAGGGGAGTCCTTCTACTTTGTACATTCCTACGGAGTCACTACACCAGTTGAAGGTAGCGCGCTGCACTCATGGAGTGACTATGACAGCCGCTTCTTGGCAGCAATTGAAGATGGCGTTATTTCTGCAACACAGTTTCATCCAGAAAAGTCAGGCGATGCAGGTCTGCATCTCATTAAGAATTGGGTATCGGGGCTATGAGTTATTTAGAACTTCTTCCAGCGGTAGATGTGAAAGACGGCCGCGCTGTGCGCTTGGTTCAGGGAGAACTCAATGCTGAAACCGCATATGGATCGCCACTTGATGCCGCGCTTGATTTCCAATCCTCAGGTGCAGAGTGGATTCACTTGGTCGATCTCGATGCTGCATTTGGAATCGGCGAAAATAGCGCTCTCCTTGCTGAAGTAGTAGGTCGACTCGACATACAGGTCGAACTCTCAGGTGGAATTCGCGACGATGAATCCTTGGCACGTGCTCTAGCAACGGGTTGCCGAAGAGTAAATCTCGGTACTGCAGCACTTGAAAATCCAGAATGGACCTCGCGCGTAATTGCGCAATATGGAGATCAAATCGCTGTCGGACTAGATGTTCGTGGACATGTATTGGCTGCACGTGGTTGGACAAAAGAGGGTGGTGATCTCTTCGAAACCATCGAACGCCTCGAGCGAGATGGATGCGCTCGTTACGTGGTCACAGATGTCACTAAAGATGGAACGCTCAAAGGGCCTAACATCGAGCTCTTACGTGAGGTCTGTGCTGCAACTAAGAAGCCAGTTATTGCAAGTGGTGGAATCTCATCTCTTGCAGACATTGCGGCACTTTCAGCGCTGCGCGATATCGGTGTCGAGGGAGCCATTGTTGGGAAAGCGCTCTACGCCGGGGCTTTCACATTGGAAGAAGCACTGGAGCTGACCAGGAAGTGACGCTCTCAGTTCGCATCATTCCATGCCTCGATGTTACAGATGGCAGAGTTGTAAAAGGAATTAATTTTACAAATTTGGTGGATGCAGGCGATCCAGTTGAGATGGCTGCCCTTTATAACGCTGAGGGTGCGGATGAATTAACATTTCTTGATATCTCTGCAAGTGTTGCCGGAAGAGAGACAACGCTTGACGTTGTTCGCCGCACTGCTGAACAAGTATTCATTCCGCTCACCGTTGGGGGTGGCATCCGCAGTGTGGAAGATGTGGATCGCCTCTTGCGTGCCGGCGCCGACAAAGTTTCTATTAATACCTCTGCCATTGCTCGACCTGAATTGATTGCAGAAATTGCAGATCGTTTTGGATCGCAAGTCCTCGTCTTATCTGTTGATGCGCGACGTGCACGTACCGATTCAGGTTTCGAGGTAACAACACATGGAGGACGCCAGAGCGCTGGCCTTGATGCACTCGCCTGGGTTGAGAAAGCATGTGCGCTCGGTGTGGGTGAAATTCTGCTCAACTCAATGGATGCCGATGGAACACGAGCTGGCTATGACATTGGCATGATTACTGCGGTTCGTGCGATCTCGAAGGTTCCATTAATTGCCAGTGGTGGCGCCGGCAGTCGAGAAGATTTTGCCGCCGCGCTCGATGCTGGCGCTGATGCCCTCTTGGCTGCCTCTATTTTCCACTTTGGAGTCCATCGAATTGGTGATGTGAAGAGTTTTCTTGATAACAGCGGATATCCAGTGCGCAAGGCGATGCGCCGCTAAGGCAGAATATAGATATGAGCATTGAACTTTCTCCAGAAGTGGCAGCCTTGCTGAAAAAAGGCGTGGATCTCATTCCTGCCGTTGCACAAGATGCTGCTACCGGCGAAGTCTTGATGCTTGCCTATATGAACCACGAATCCCTGGCTATCACTCTTAAAACTGGGCGGGCGACATACTGGTCGCGTAGTCGCAATGAGCTCTGGGAGAAGGGTGCAACCTCTGGACATACTCAGAGAGTTCTCTCGCTCTCATTAGATTGTGATGGAGATGCCATTCTGATGAAGGTCGAACAAATCGGCGCTGCGTGTCACACAGGCGACCGCTCCTGTTTCCATAACAATCTTGATTTCAACGTAGAGGGTTAATGAAGTAATGAACCTTCAGGAGTTTCGCTCATACGCAAAAGATCACAATGTTATTCCGGTCTTTCGTCGCGTACTCGCTGATGGTGAGACTCCACTTGGAATCTATAAAAAGTTGGCAAAGAATCGCCCTGGCACCTTTCTTCTTGAGAGCGCCGAACACGGGGGAGCCTGGTCGCGCTACTCTTTTATTGGAGTTAATTCTCAAACCACGCTCACAGAAAACAGCGGAAGAGCAGAATGGCTCGGCACGCCACCAGTTGGTGTGCCGCGCGACATGGACCCCTTGCAAGCGCTCCGCCAATCGGTGGCACATTTACGTACTCCCGTTATCTCTGGCTTACCACCGTTAACTGGCGGCCTGGTGGGCTACATGGGATACGACGCAGTTCGACGATTAGAGAATATTCCCTCTCTCGCAGCAAATGATTTACATCTACCTGAGATTGCATTTATGTTGACGAGCGATCTCGCAGTGATGGATCACAGCAATGGAACCGTGACTTTGATTGCAAATGCCATTAATTGGGATGGATCCGATGAGCGAGTCGACGAAGCATTTGCACAATCACAACTTCGGCTCGATCAGATGTATCTTGATTTGCAGAGTTCTTTACCAGGAGATGTAAGTGAGATTCCAGAATTCAGACCCCCACTCTTTCAGCGCAATATCTCTGCAGAGGATTTTCGAGCCAAAGTTGAGATTGCCAAGGAGGAGATTCGAGCTGGCGAGGCTTTTCAGATAGTAATTTCGCAGCGATTCGCAACGGAAGTTACCGCAGATTCACTCGATGTCTACCGCGCCTTGCGATTGAGCAACCCAAGTCCTTATATGTATCTCTTTAAGTTTGAGAGTGGATTTGATGTTGTGGGCTCTAGTCCAGAGGCCTTAGTCAAGGTAACCGGACGAGAGGTTATGGTGCATCCTATTGCTGGCACGCGTAAACGTTCGTCATCGCTAGAAGAAGATGTTCGCCTTGGCGAAGAGTTATTGGCTGATCCCAAAGAGCGTGCTGAACATTTAATGTTGGTCGATCTCGGTCGCAACGATGTGGGTCGAGTCTGCACACCAGGCTCGGTTGAAGTTATCGACTTCATGCATATTGAACGTTATTCGCATGTCATGCATATTGTCTCTACCGTAATCGGGGAATTAGCAGAGACCGCCACACCGATTGACGCGCTCTTCTCGGTATTTCCAGCCGGAACGCTTTCAGGAGCGCCTAAACCGCGAGCCATGGAAATCATCGAACGACTCGAACCTACCCGACGCGGACTATACGGGGGAGCGATTGGCTACTTTGATTTCACTGGCAATATCGATACTTGTATCGCAATTCGAACTGCACTCATTAAAGATGGAATCGCCTATGTTCAAGCTGGCGCTGGAGTAGTGGCAGATTCAGATCCAGAGTCAGAGAATCAAGAGACGCTCAATAAGGCTGCTGCCGTGCTCACCGCAATCAATACTGCAAATGCGATGAGGAAATAAAATGTGGAAGGTAAACCTCTGGTTAGTCATTGTTTCGATTGTCGTTATCTCTATCAGTCGCAGAGTCCGGCTTTCTGGCAAATACGAGCGCACGGATAAGCGGGCTCGCGAGATATCCCCATGGAAATCTCTTGATCAAGGAATTGATCCAACTATTAAACCAAAAACTAATCCGGAGATTAAGCCGATTCGGGATGAGGATCAACAGTGACAGTTCTTGACTCCATCATTGAAGGCGTGCGCGAAGATTTAGCAGCTCGTCGTCTCCCGCTTTCGCAGTTGCATGAACAGTTGACTCAAGCACCCGCTGTAGTTGATGCACATTCACGATTGCGTACCGGTGAGATGGCTGTAATTGCAGAGGTAAAGCGCTCCTCACCTAGTAAGGGCTCACTTGCCGATATTGCCGATCCACGAGCACTTGCAGCCCAATATCAAGAGGCGGGCGCAGCAGTGGTCAGTGTCTTGACCGAGAAACGTCGCTTCGGAGGCTCTCTCGAAGATTTAATCTCAGTTCGTTCTGAAATCTCAATTCCGATTTTACGGAAAGACTTCATGGTGGATGAGTATCAGTTCTTGGAAGCTCGAGCAGCTGGAGCAGATGTCGTTCTACTGATTGTGGCGGCGCTTTCTAAGAATCAATTGAAGGATTACTACGATCTTGCCACCGAACTCGGCATGGCAGTCTTGGTCGAAACGCACACGGAACAAGAGATTGAAGATGCGATGGCGATCGAACCGAGAATCATCGGAGTCAATGCTCGTAATCTCAAGACTCTTGAGATTGACCTCGCTGCTTTCACTCGTTTAATTCCAATGATCCCGGATTCAATAATCCGAATTGCAGAATCAGGAATATCGCAGCGAGCTGAAGTAGAGATAGCAGGAGGCGCTGGTGCTGATGCAATCTTGGTAGGCGAGACGTTGGTCCGTTCTGGAGACCCACGTGCTGCTATCGATCAACTTTTGGGTCGCCGCTCTTAGCCATGGGCAGGTAATCTTTACCATATGAGCCTCATTGAAACACCAGGGACGCAATTATCGTCTGAGATTCTTGGACACTTTGGTCCCTATGGAGGCCGTTTTGTTCCTGAGGCGCTCATTGGCGCACTGGAGGAACTCGATCGTGCACATCAGGCTGCGATGGTCGATCCTGATTTTCAAAACGAATTAGCAGAACTCCATCGCACTTATACGGGGCGACCATCGATTCTCACCGAAGCTCATCGTTTCTCTGAACATGCAGGCGGCGCACGAATACTTTTGAAGCGTGAAGATCTCAATCACACTGGTAGTCACAAAATCAATAACGTCCTTGGACAGGCACTTCTCACAAAAAGAATGGGAAAGAAGCGCATTATTGCCGAGACTGGCGCTGGACAGCATGGCGTTGCATCAGCAACAGCTGCAGCATTGATGGGCCTAGATTGCGTTGTATATATGGGCGAAGAAGATACTCGTCGCCAAGCGCTCAATGTTGCTCGCATGAAATTACTCGGTGCCGAGGTTGTACCTGTCACATCAGGGTCACGCACACTTAAAGATGCAATTAATGAAGCCATGCGTGATTGGGTTACCAATGTTGAAGATACCCATTATTTGCTGGGAACAGTCGCTGGCCCACATCCCTTCCCAACGATGGTCCGCGATTTCCATAAAATCATCGGAGAAGAGGCGCGCGAGCAAGTACTTGCTCTCACCGGACGCTTACCAGATGCAGTATTGGCTTGCGTTGGTGGTGGCTCTAATGCGATTGGAATCTTCCATCGCTTTATCTCGGATGAAGGCGTTCGCCTTATCGGTCTTGAAGCTGGAGGAGATGGAGTAGAGACGGGTCGCCATGCAGCAACAATCACCGGTGGTTCACCCGGAGTTCTTCACGGCACACGCTCTTATGTTTTACAAGATGCTAATGGTCAGACCGTCGAGTCTCACTCAATCTCGGCTGGTTTAGATTACCCAGGCGTAGGCCCAGAGCATGCATATCTCCATGACATTGGTCGCGCCGAATATCGCGCCATCACCGATAAAGAAGCGATGGACGCCTTCTCGCTTCTATCGCGGACAGAAGGAATCATTCCTGCGATTGAAACTGCACATGCTCTTGCTGGAGCAATCAAAGTTGGAAAAGAACTTGGACCAGATGCAATCCTTCTGATTAACCTCTCTGGTCGTGGCGATAAAGATGTGCAGACAGCTGCACAGTATTTCGGCATACCTCTCTCTGACTCCAAGGTTGATGACTCCAAGGTTGATGACTCAAAGATGGATGGCAATAAGTGAGCACACCTCTCGATCAGTTATTTGAAAGAACTCGAAGCGAAGGTCGGGCAGCGTTGATTGCCTATATTCCGGCTGGCTTTCCGACCATTAAAGATTGTCATCGTGTAATCGAGGCTTTCATTGCAGGCGGCGTCGATGCTGTTGAAATTGGTTTCCCATATAGCGATCCAGTCATGGATGGCCCCACTATCCAAGCGGCAGCAGTAACAGCACTTAATAACGGCACCAATGCAGAAGATGTTCTAGATGCACTTGAGGTAGCAACCAAAGCGGGAGTACCTTCTGTTGTGATGACCTATTGGAACCCAATTGAAAAATATGGTGTCGAACGTTTTGCTCAAGCAATCTCAGTTCGAGGCGGCTCAGGCGTCATTCACCCAGATATCACGATTGAAGAGTCATCTCAGTGGCTCGCCGCTGCCGCTGGGGCAGATATCAACCCGATTTATGTTGTCGCACCGAGTACTTCTGATGAACGGTTAGCGAAGGTAACTTCCAAAGCCGGTGGATTCGTTTATGCAGCGAGCATCATGGGCGTTACCGGTGCGCGCACATCAGTTCTGACTGTAGCCGAAGATCTTGTTGCGCGCGTGCGCAAGGTTAGCAAGTTGCCCGTGGCCGTCGGCCTGGGAGTCTCCACCCGCGAGCAGGCAAAGGATCTCGCCCGTTATGCAGATGGAGTCATCGTTGGCTCCGCCTTCGTGAAGGCAATTCTCGATGCTCCCACCCTCGATGCAGGACTCGCAGCAGTGACCGCGCTGGCGCAAGAGCTATCGCAAGGCGTTCGAGGCAAGTAAGCTATATATTTAGCCTCAGGTGGACCAGAGGGTTCATCTGATATCTTTGACTATTTCTTAATAAAAACAGAAAACGAAAGAGGAGATGATGGCCGGCAAGAGCGCACCTAAGGGCGGAAAAGATAATTTCACTCGCTACCTGGTAATCGGAGTGGTAGTTCTTGTAGCTGGAATCATGCTCGTGCCAACTCTTCTTTCAAAGAGCAAGCCAGTGTCTCAGGCGATTCCTGCCTCCGTTTCAGCTGACAATGGATATGCAATCGAATTTAATGCCGAGTTGACCGACCTTCCAGTGGTCGACATCTATGAAGATTTTCAGTGTCCAATCTGCCAGCAGTTTGAGGCACTTAACGGCAAGTACATCAACTCATTGGTGACAGAGAAGAAAGCAATCGTGCGTTTCCATACTCTCTCATTCTTGGGCCAAGAATCAGTGCGCGCTGCAAATGGTGCAGCCTGTGCTAACGATGAGAATAAATTCTTGGATTATCACTTAGGTATGTATGCAAATTTGCCTGCAACCGAAAATTCAGGAGCATGGACATCTGAGCGCATCATTGAAATTGCTGCAGCGTCAGGCATTAAGAGCAGTTCATTTGAAAGCTGCGTCAAAGATATGAAATATGAAGGTTGGGTATCAAAGGTTGCTGAAGCCGGCTCGAAGTCCGGCGTAAATTCAACACCTACTGTCTTCGTCAACGGTAAAGAGATTGATCGCAACTCCGAGTACTTCAGCGCTGATAAATTTAGAGCAGCTGTAGAGCGAGGTTAATGTGAAACACTCAATTCCGACGCCGAGTTTCTCGGTACTGGAGTTGGGACCCTTTTCAGTTCACGCTTACGCACTCTGCATCATCACTGGTGTGGCAATTGCAATTTGGCTTGGCAATAAGAGATTTGTCGCCGCATTCCCCGATGCACGTGGAGTTGTCAGTGATGTTGCTGTCGTTGCAGTTCCTGCAGGCGTGCTCGGAGGCCGTCTCTATCATGTGATCACAACGCCAGAGAATTTCTTTGGCGCGAGCGGAAATCCCGGAAATATTCTTAAGATTTGGCAGGGTGGGTTAGGAATATGGGGCGCAATTTCACTCGGTGGAGTGGGAGCATTTCTCGCCTACTTATTCCTGACGCGCACAAGGAATCTTCCGCAATTTAGATATTTCGCAGATGCCATCGCCCCCGGAATCCTCCTTGCTCAAGCAATTGGACGTTGGGGAAATTGGTTCAATGCTGAACTCTTCGGTCGTCCAACAAACCTTCCGTGGGCGCTTGAGATTCCTCGTTGGGCTAGACCCGATGGCTATGGCGAATACCTGACGTTCCATCCGACTTTTCTCTATGAGTCACTCTGGTGCTTGCTTGCAGCATTTCTCCTCCTTCGCTGGGGTAACACGCTTCGCGGAGGTCAGACCTTTGCGCTCTATGTTGCGCTCTACTGCCTTGGTCGCTTGGCCTTTGAGACAATTCGAATTGATCAGGCTCATCTCATCGGGGGAGTGCGCATCAACGTTTTGGTATCGATTGCGGTAGGACTCTCGGCGCTGCTGATCTTCCGTAGATTTTCGCAACAATCGCGGTAGGGTAGAAATATGGCCTTAGAAGATGTCCGCATTCGCAACCTCCAACATAAAGCACATCGTGCGGGATGGCTTCGCGCCGCAGTATTAGGCGTCAACGATGGACTCGTCTCAACTGCCTCCCTCATGGTCGGAGTTGCAGCAGCGAGCGCTTCATTCGATAACGCTCGTGACATTATCATCTCAACTGGAGCAGCAGGTATCGCAGCTGGCGCTCTCTCGATGGCGGTCGGTGAATACATCTCTGTCTCATCCCAGACAGATATTGAAGAGTCAGATCGCCTCTTGGAGATTGAGCATCTTGCCATTGATCCAGAAGGCGAGCTAGAAGAGTTGGTAGAGATTTACCGCGAGCGCGGTCTCGATGAAAACCTCGCCCGTCAGGTAGCAGTTCAGTTAACTGAGAAAGATGCGCTCAATACCCATCTCCGAGACGAATTGGGCCAGCATCCTAACAGTAAGGCGAGGCCACTTCAGGCCTCAATCGCCTCTGCGCTCTCATTTGCAGCGGGTGGGTTTATTCCTTTTCTTGCAGTATTTGCTCCTACTGTGGGAACGATGACCTTCTCAATTGTTGCCTTCACTATTGTCGGACTCATGACTGCCGGAGCCATTGGCGCCAAGACAGCAGGCTCAAAGCTGCTCATTCCAACGCTTCGCGTGCTCATCGGTGGCTGCCTTGGAATGGCAATTACTGCAGGAATCGGCCAGCTCTTCCACGCCTCTGTGGCATAAATCCACCTCAGAGGAGCCTCATTGAAGTAGCCCTCGCGCTCCTCTTCTTGCTACCCTTTCGCACTTAACGGGCCATCGTCGTCCCCGCTGAATTACCAAACAGCGTGAAGAAGGACGAAATAGATGGCGCTTCAATCCAATTACCCGGCCCCTACAGGCCTCTACGATCCTGCCAACGAGCATGATGCATGTGGCGTTGCCATGGTTGCTACTCTCAATAAAGTTGCTACCCACGAGATTGTCGCGCAGGCTCTTACCGCTCTACGAAATCTTGAACACCGCGGCGCATCGGGTGCAGAACCTGATTCAGGCGATGGTGCTGGAATCCTCATCCGTGTTCCTGACGCTTTCTATCGCGCAGTCGTAGATTTCACGCTTCCTGCAGAGGGTACTTATGCCACAGGTATCGCATTCATTGCGCGGGACGCGGATGGAAATGGGAAAAATCTCAAAGGCGAGATTGAAAAGTTAGCGGCAGAAGAAGGGCTCACTGTTCTCGGATGGCGCTCGCTTCCAATTAATTCCGCATCCCTTGGTAAGACTGCGCTCTCTGTTATGCCAGATTTCCAGCAGGTCTTTATCTCTGGCAACAAGGGCGAATCAGGTATTGCACTCGATCGTAAAGTTTTCTGTCTACGTAAACGTGCAGAGCACTCGCTCGATCTTTACTTCCCATCACTGTCATCACAGACAATCGTTTACAAGGGAATGTTAACAACAGGTCAGTTAGAAGAATTTTTCCCAGATCTCAGTGATGAGCGTGTTGTTTCTCCACTTGCACTTGTGCACTCACGTTTTTCTACCAACACATTCCCCTCATGGCCATTGGCCCACCCGTATCGTTATATCGCACACAACGGTGAAATCAATACAGTAAAGGGAAATCGCAACTGGATGCGAGCTCGCGAATCGCTCCTGAAGAGCGAATACTTCGGTGAAGATCTCGATCGCATCTTCCCAATCGTCGAGATGTCAGGCTCTGACTCAGCTTCTTTCGATGAAGTTCTCGAATTGCTCTATCTCGGCGGACGTTCGCTCCCGCATTCAATTTTGATGATGATTCCAGAAGCATGGGAGAACCATGCAACGATGTCGGCAAAGCGCCGTGAGTTCTATGCATTCCACG